>JAQVCK010000135.1:0-4273 GCA_028689835.1 Pygmaiobacter sp.
TCAGTCGGCGGTGCCGAAATAATGGATATGTCCCTCGGCGTTCGCCCGTCGGCAACCTCGTAATGATATTTCACAAGCAGCGCTTGCAGATCCGCCAAAAACTCGTCAAACTCGTTGTCGGTCATCATCATGACAGTCTGATTGAAAAACACTTTATTGCTGCCTGGTACAAAATTATCTTTGTTAAAATACCTTTCAAATTTCGAGTAGACCCCCATTAAAAAGCCAAATGCCTGTTGTGGAATGTTTTTTGCATCAGTTGTGCTGTTTATTTCATCCAGATTCAGCGCAAGTGTGCGCTCGACACTGCCCCGCGTCTTCTTTTCTTTTACCACCGTCAAAATATTGGCGGCAAGCAACACATTGATGTGCCGGTAAAGGGTGGTCCGCGGCACATCCTGTAACACCTCACATACTTCGGTTGTTGTTATGTTACCGCGTGAAGCAAAGGTTTGTACAATACGCATTCGCGTTGGGTTGAGCATAATATGATTCAGGTCTTTTGACATAATGCGCCTCCTTTAATTCCATTAATGATATTAATACCATTAATGGAATTTGTCAAGTGCTTTTTAGGGTGCGCAAAACAAATATATGGGCCCTGCACATTACCGTTTGGCAGTGCTGTTTTTCTATATACAAAGCAAACCGTAGGCACAGTGAAAACTGAAAACACTTACAATGGCCAAGCAATAGCCAAGTAATTGATGGCACGGTTAGGTTTTACAGTAGTGGGTGCATTGTGGCTAAAAAATAAAGAAGCGCCGTGTAAGCGGCGCTTCTTTGTGAAACTACAAATTCAATTACTTTACCATCGCGGTTTTTGTGTCTGCCTGCCCAGCCGGGGCCAGCAAATAAAAAACAAGGGATATTTTTACCTTTTATTTCAATTCAACCACGGTCACGCCGTCTTCCCCTTCGCCATAGTTGCCAAGGCGGTAGCTTTTGACCGATTTATTACCTTTGAGCATTCCATGTAAGGCTTTACGCAAAATGCCTGCGCCTTTACCGTGAATTAGCCACACGGTAGTCATACCACTAATCATTGCCCCGTCAATAAAGCGCTCGGCCTCCATCACGGCTTCTTCGGCAGTCATCCCAATTAAATTGATTTCCATGGCCGCACTACGGGTCACACTGGCATTTGCCCCGCTGCTGCGGTATTTTGGCTGCACCCTGCTTTTTTTGCTGCTGGGCTGCGCCGCCGCCATCAAGCCGGAAAGTGGCACTTTTGTCTTAATGGCACCGCAGACGACCTCTACCATATTATTGCGGTCCGGTAAGCTTTTTACCGTAGCATGCTGGCCAAGTTGCGCCAACATGACCACCTGCCCCACTTTGACGCGGGTAAGCGGGATATAGGTAGTTTCTTCTTTTTTACTGTCAAGCCCTTCGGTAATGCCTGCGGCATCTTTTCTGGCTATTTGGCGTGCGCGTTGCAGTTTTTGTGCGGCTGTCAGGTTTTCCTGCTTTTGTAGTGCTTTCATCTCGTCCATTAAGCTGTACGCGGTGTCTTGCACCTTTTGTTCCAGCTCTTTTGCCTTGCGCGTCGCCGCGGCCATGGCTTCTTCGCCCTGGCGAATCAGCTCGTCCCGTTCTTCTTTTGCCACGGCAAGCTGGTTTGCCGCAACATATTTCAGCCGCTCAATCTCTGTCTGGTCATCTTTGATTTCCAGCTTCAAGTCTTCAAGCTGGCCCAGCACCGTTTCAAAACGCTGATCTTCAGCCGAAAGATGTAGCTGTGCCCGTTTGATTACACTTGCGGGCAGCCCCAGCTTTTCGCCAATCAAAAACGCATTCGAGCGCCCCGGCACCCCGACACTTAACCGGTAGGTTGGGCGCAGTGTTTCAAGGTCAAATTCACAACCAGCATTTTGTACCCCCAGGGTTTCCAGCGCAAACACTTTCAGTTCGCCATAGTGGGTGGTCGCCATAATGCGGCTACCCCTCTCGCGCAGGGTCTCTATTACCGATACCGCAAGCGAAGCGCCCTCGGCCGGGTCGGTACCAGCCCCAAGCTCATCCAGCAACACCAACGTATCAGGGCCTGCTTCTTTTAAAATATCAACGATATTTTTAATGTGACCAGAAAAAGTAGAAAGGCTTTGTTCTATGCTCTGCTCATCACCAATGTCCACTAGTATTTCGCGAAACAGGCATACTTCACTGCGCTCGGACGCCGGGATTAAAAAACCACAGGCCGCCATGGCAAGTAAAAGCCCCGCTGTTTTTAAACTGACGGTTTTGCCGCCGGTGTTGGGGCCGGTGATGATCATGGTATCATAGTCACGCCCCAGCTCAATATCCACAGGTATCGCCGTTTTGCGGTCAAGCAGTGGGTGCCGGGCATGTAATAGAGAAAAGCCATTACCATCTGTAACCGCTGGCATCGTAGCCCCTTGGTCGGCAGCAAGCTTTGCTTTTGCCAGCAGAGTGTCCACCTCTAGCATGGCATGGTAACTGACGCTAAAAAACGGCTGTGTCGCCGCGGCCGCAGAAGAAAACGCCTCTAAAATGCGTTCTATCTCCTCTTGTTCTTGGCTGCGCAACTGCAAAATGCGGGCGTTCAGCTCCACCACTGCGCTAGGCTCTACAAACAGTGTGGCGCCAGACGAAGACACGTCGTGGATAACGCCACCTACTTCACCGCGAAACTCTGCTTTAACAGGCACAACAAAGCGGCCGCTGCGCATACTGACAACCGCGTCCTGCAAATATTTCTGTGTGGAGGGCGATTTAATCATCCCTTCCAACCGGTCACGGATATTGCTTTCAGACGTACGAATTTTGCGGCGAATGTCAAGCAGCGTATCGCTTGCGGTGTCCGCCATTTCGGTCTCAGATAAAATAGCTTCGTTGATGCTTTTTGAAAGCGCCGGGTGCTCGGTGATGGAATAGAATAAATCGTCCAACACGCGGCCCTCCTTTGGGCCGGCAGCATCCTGCGTCGAATACCACGACAATAGCGATTCAAAGTTACGCAGTGTGTGGGCAAATAACAGCAGCTCTGCCATAGAAAGCACACCGCCCTTTTGTGCGCGCTGCACCGTAGGCACAATATCTTGCACCTGTGCAAGGCGTGGCGGGCCAACCCGCAAATACCGCACTGTCATTGCATCCGTTTTGGCAAGCTCGCTGCGCACCTCTTGTACATCTTGCCCACACTGCACCGCACGCAATTGCTGTGCGGCCTCTGGGCAAACACAGTTTTGCGCCGCCTGCTCTACAATTTTATAAAATTCAAGGTGTTGCAAATATCTTTGTTTCATTCTTTCGCTCCTCAAGGCAGCACCGTCTGCAAAAAGTCAAGGCTTTTAAAACGGTGATCCAACTGCCGTACCACATAGGCTGTTACAATGCCAGAAAGATGTTTCATCTTTTGGGGCACCAATGTAAAGCCAAATGCCTTTTCATGCTCACTATACAAAACATGGCGCATTGCCGCAAGCTCTGCACCGGAAAGATTAACCTGTTTGCCTTGCTTTGCAGCACAGTTGCCACAGAGCAGCGTACCTTGTTCAAGGTCAAAGAAAAACGCGGTGTCCTCATAGCAACCACAACCGCCACAGGCAACGAGATCCGGCATATAACCCGCATTAGCAAGCGCACGCAACTCGCAAATCAGCTTGATTTGATGGAGGTCCTTTTGACCCTTGCTGATTAGTGAAAAACTATTTAACAATAGCCGCAACTGCGTCACGGCTTCTTCGCCCTCCGGCGCAAGGGTGCTCAGCAATTCAGAGAGGTACATCGCAAGGCTCATCGCCTCTACACTGGCACGCAGGCCAAAAAAATTTTCAATTGCCTCCGCCTCATCCACAATATACATACTGTGGCCTTCAAACAGCACAAACTCAGAATAGCAAAAAAGCCCTGTGGCGGCAAACAGCTTGTTTTTTAGCCGCTGAGAGCTTTTGGCCGAGGCAGAAATTACCCCGTATTGTGGTGTCAGTATCGTCAAAATACGGTCAGATTCCCCAGTATGAACTTCCCGCAAGACAATTCCTTTTGTTTTGATCTGCTGCGCCATATGCGGCGTTCTCCTTTACTATGCTGCAAAACGGCAAAGCCCACTACCTATTTGGAAAACCCAAAGTTTTTCAAATAAAATTCATTGTCACGCCAGTCGGTTTTCACCTTAACCCAGCACTGCAAATTGACCTTTTGGCCCAAAAAGTCCTCACAGTCCTGCCTTGCAGCAGTTGCAATTTTTTTCAGCATCGCGCCACCCTTGCCAATCACCATACCTTTATGTCTCTTTTTTTCGCGAAAA
>JAQVCK010000135.1:4283-7454 GCA_028689835.1 Pygmaiobacter sp.
AAAATGGTGACATCAATATCGACCAGCTTGCCGTCCTCGCGCTCTTTAAAGCGCTCTACCTCTACGGCCGTACCATGCGGCAGCTCGTCGCGTAAAAACAGCAACAGCTTTTCACGCACCAGCTCTGCCACAATAGCCTTTTCCGGCAGGTCGGTATAAGAATCCTCGGGGAAATAATGCGGCCCTAAAATGGCATATTGACCACAAAGCTCTAACAATTGCGGCACCCCGTCACCTGTAGCGGCACAAACCCCCATAACCGTTTGAAATACGCCAAGCCCCTTTAAAAAGTCGATACGGGTTGCAAGATCCTGTGGTTTTTTTAAGCAATCGGTCTTGTTCACCGCGGCAATGGCCGGTGCACCGGTACGGCGTAGTTCTTCTACAAGGCTTTGTTCTGCCTCGGTCAGTTCACCATACGGCTCAAACACCATCAGGCTCACGTCGCCGTCACCCACACTTTCTTCCACCGCCTTTACCATGTGTTTGCCCAGGCGGGTGCGCGGCTGGTGAATGCCGGGAGTATCCAAAAAGACATATTGTGTTTCTTCTTTTGTCAGGATACCGGTAATTTTAGTGCGGGTCGTCTGCGGCTTTGAAGTCACAATGGCCAGCTTTTCACCAATGAGCGCATTTAACAGGCTGGATTTGCCCACATTGGGGCGGCCGATAATAGCGACAAAAACCGATTTTGTATTGTTCTGTTGTTTTAAGGTCAAATGTTGTTTCTCCTTTTGTCAAAGCGGTCATATTGAAATACGAACAAATAGGCCGCCAAAATAGCTACCGCCAGTAGAAGGGGGCGGTACCACGCAGCCAAAAAATAGGTAACCATTTGTTGCAGCACGGCAGCGTCAAAAAACAACAGCACACCACAAAAAGCGGCGCCAATACAAAACACCAGCACCGCCCCTGCCGCTATATCTTTTACTGCACCCGCAAGCTCGTAACGCTGCGGGGTTTTGGGGTTTGCAACCACGCGCTCTAGCGCAGAATTGACAAGCTCAAGTGAAATGACCCCGCAAATCAGCACAGCAAGCAGCATTTTCTCTGCCACGGAAAACGCATAAAAATGAGAAAAATACACCACAAACCCTGCCGCCGCAAAATGAAACCGCAGGTTGCGTTCTTCCCGGATGCCACGCAAAATACCGGCACCCGCATAGACAAACCCACGAAAAAAGCCACCTTTACGCAAACCGGTATACCCCTTTCGCTTATTCCGGTGTATAGGCAATGGTACGCGGCAACCCCAGTTTAATCAGCACCTGCTCTTCTTTTTCGCGCATGCGAACCTCTGCAAGGCCACCCTCAACATGGTCATAGCCAAGCAGATGCAGTACAGAGTGCACCGTTAAAAATGCAACCTCGCGCTGCAAAGAGTGTCCATAAATATTGGCCTGCTCCATTGCCTTCTCCATGGATATCACCACATCGCCCAGCATTGCAGCGCCGGTTTCCTCGTTTACATCATATTTACCATCGCTGCCAAGCGGGAAACTGAGCACATCAGTCTCCACCGGCTTGTCGCGGTACTGGGCATTCAACTGTGCAATATGCGCATTATCCACAAATATCACACTAATTTCTGCAGGGCGGTCAAACCCTTCGGTCTCCAATACCGCATTACAACTGCGGCGAATTAAAATACGAATACCAGTCGGGATTTTAACTGCATTCTGCTGGTTGGTAATATACACTTTATTATGCATCCTGCCTGTCCTTCTTTCCTTTCAAAATAAAGCATTAATGGGTGTCCACCGCGTAATTATTGTCCGGGTGGTGCACCCTAGTCGCCGTTTTTTTGGCGCTGGCGCGCTCGTAAGCACGCACAATTTCCTGTACAAGGCGGTGACGTACCACATCCTTGTCTGTCAGGCGAATACTGGCGATTCCCTCAATGTTTTTCAAAACCACCGTCGCCTCAATTAACCCGCTGTGTGATTTTTGCGGCAGGTCAATTTGTGTGACGTCCCCATTCACTACCATTTTACTGTTCATTCCCATACGGGTGAGAAACATTTTCATCTGTTCCGGGGTCGTATTTTGAGCTTCATCCAAAATAATAAACGAATCATCTAGTGTACGCCCACGCATATAGGCCAAAGGCGCAACCTCAATGATGCCTTTTTCTACCAATTTTTGATAGTTTTCAGCACCCAGCATTTCAAATAAAGCGTCATAAAGCGGCCTTAAATAAGGGTCTACTTTATCTTGTAGATCCCCCGGTAAGAAGCCAAGCTTTTCACCTGCCTCCACGGCGGGGCGGGTGAGAATAATGCGAGATACCTGATGCGCCTTAAATGCACGTACCGCCATGGCGACTGCAAGATAAGTCTTGCCGGTACCCGCCGGCCCAACCCCAAAGGTGACGGTATTTTTACGAATGGAGTCAAGATATGCCTTTTGCCCTAGTGTTTTTGGCCGCACTGGCCTGCCTTTTGCCGTCAAAAGCACAAAATCTCCGGTGAGCTCCTGCACTTTACCCTCATCCCCGGCTTCCGCCAATGATATACAGTAATGCAGGGCCTGCTCATCCAATAGGGTGTTGTTTTTTAGCAATTGCAACATAGCCTGTATGGTATGCGCGGCACCATCGATGGCCTCTTGCTGCCCAGACAATTTAATTTCTGTGCCACGATACACTGCCCGCACACCAAAATGTTTTTCAATTGTCTTAAGGTGTTCATCCCCACTGCCCAGCAGGGCAAGCGCATCATCAATGGAATCTAAACTTAATCGTCTTTCCGGCATGAAGGCCCTCCCCGCCTTTTATACATAAAATTCGTTCATTATCCGTCAGAATAAACAGTTTTTCAGTTCAAAAATATTATAACACATTCTCTTGCATTCTGACAGATAAATTTTTCTTCACACTGAAAAGAAAACAATTTTGTCCTTTTTCACAGCATTTTCGTCTTATTTTCGTCTTTTTGTCTTCATGTGACCAGAAACCCACATAACCAACACAAAAAACAAGTTTCTACCCGCCGCATTTACTATGGCCTTTACGGCATTTCTTAGAATTGTTATAATAAAGAAAATGCGTAAATTGCAAGAGCAAGTTGGACACCCACGGTAGAGTGGGCGCGGGTTCTTAGGCGGCGTAGACTTTATCCAAGAATGCCTCAAATAGTTCCTCCGGCGTGCGGTAGCCGAGCTTGCGGCGAG
>JAQVCK010000136.1 GCA_028689835.1 Pygmaiobacter sp.
GGGGCTTTGCCGCCGGATACCTTTGCGGTCAGCTGGGTAAAATAATCGTCATAGCCGTAAGACTGCAGCTGAATGGTGACGTTGGGGTGCTCGGCAGTGTAGGCGTCAATCATCTGCTGCAAATAGGCCTCGTTGTCGCCAGAGCCCGAAAACTGTTCAAATGTAATGGTGACCGGCTCGCCGGCGGTGCTGGCGGCAGGGGTACTGCTGCCGGTCGATGCGGCCGCAGAGGATGCGCCGCCGCAGGCAGAAAACATCAGGGCAGCGGCCAGTGCTGCTGCAATAAGAGACAAGTGCTTTTTCATTGGGGTCCTCCTTATTCCTTTGTGGTTGATTTTTTTGCCCTTATCGCTTACACTGTGTGGTAACGACAAAGGCCCTTCGCAAGCGTCTTTGTTGTGGCGGTTCACACAAACTGTTCAGGTGGGTGTGGGCCGTTTCTTTTCCCCCTTTTTCACGTTCCCTCCTTAATTTAAATTTTTCACAGAAGCCCGTTCTACAAGCGTGACCGGCAGGATTAGCTCCTGCTTGGTGAGGCCGGGTTCGTTGATGCTGTTGAGCAGCAGCTCCACTGCTTTTTCGCCCTTCAGCGATATTTTTTGCCGAATCGTCGAAAGCCCGGGCGTGAGGTACTGCGAAATTTCCACGTCGTCAAACCCCATGACGGAAATTTCGTTTGGCACATTCACGCCGCGCTCATAGAATTCTTTGATAGCGCCCACCGCAAGGATATCGGCGGCGGCAACCACCGCGGTGGCGGGCAGCCCTGCCTGTAAAAAGCGGTCGGCCAGCGCAAGGCCGCTGTCGTAATTGATGTTGCCCTCAAACACATTGCGCTCGTCAAACGGGATTCCCTTTTCTTCCAGCGCCTGCCGGTAGCCCGCAAGGCGCTTTTGCATGACGCCGTTTTCTTTTAACTGGCCGCAAAAAAACGCGACGTCGCGGTGGCCGCAGCCCAGTACATAACGGGTGGCAAGGTAGCTGCCGTAGGCATCGTCAATGCGAATGCTGTGAAAATAGTGGTCATTGCAATAGCTGTCAATCAACACAATGGGGATCTGCGTCGCTTTCATCTGCTGGTAAAACTCGTCGGGGTACATGCCAATGACAATAATGCCGTCAAGGTTGCGCTCCTGCGCGAGGGTCAGGTAGCTTTCGTTGATGTCGGTGGCAGAAATAATCACATGGTAGCCTTGCCCGCGCGCATAATACTCAATGCTGCCCACGATTTCGCTGTAAAAGCTGTTTTGCAGCATCAGGCGGCTGCCGGGCTCTGTCTGCGGCACCACGACACCGATCAACTTGGAATCGCGGCTGGTCAGGCTGCGCGCGCTTAAATCCGGTACATAATTTAATTCTTGCACGGCCTGCAATACGCGGGCCGCGGTTTCGGGCGAAATGCTTTTTTTGCCGTTTAGCACGTAGGACACGGTAGCGGGGCTGACCTGCGCCGCAGAGGCGACGTCTTTTAAGGTGGCTCTCTTTTTCATGATGTATCCGCTCCCCGGTTGTTTAATCGCTTAACCTATTACAAACACATAATAACCAATAAACACCCATATGTCAATCACTTTTTTAAGAAAATAGCCAAATTTGTGTTGACATAAATTGAATATATGGTATATTTGGCTTATAAAATGTTTAAGCGGTTAAACAAAGAGGGGATGAAGATGGAACATTTAAAACTACCCGGCGGCAATGAGATGGTCTCGCTGCCGTCGATTGACGCGCAAAGCGGCGGGATAGAAGACGTGACGTTTTTGCATATGGGCTATAAGGGCCTTGTAGACCTGCGCGGTCCTACGGGCGGCGCCCTGATTGTCCCGTGGGTAGAGGCGGACGGGCAAGAGGCCGTGTTGCACGGCCTTAGCTGGGCGCGGCCAAACGGCTGGACACCCCAGTTTCACGGGTTTGCCGGCACGCTGCCCCTAGAGGGCACTTACCTTTCACCCATTGGCGAGCGCGGGTTTGTGGTGCAACTTGTAGTGCACAACACGGGCACCCAGCCGGTGGCGCTGCGCTTTGGCCTGCGCGGTGAGTGGGCGGGCAGCTGGCACTGTGTGAATGAAGAAAAAGAAATCGAGGGCACCCGCCACTGTACCCGCAGCGGGTGGAACGACAGTATTGTGTTTGACCACCGCTGCGGCGTGCCACTGTACAGCTTTGCCCCAATGGCCGACCGCCCGTGCGAGTCGGCGTTTACACAAACGCCGGGCGGCGGCATCAGCTATACGCTTACCTGCAGCGAAACGCTGGCCCCCGGCGCCGCTTGTACGCTGAATATTTACTGGGGCTTTGGGTTTGAAGAGGTGGCGGCCGCCACCAGTGCCAAAGAGATGCTGCGTCAGGGCTATGCGCGCGAATGGCAGCGCACCTGCACCTGGCTTGCGAAGCGCAGCATCCACTGGCAGGACGAAGCCCTGAGTAACCTGTACAACACCAATTTGTTTTTTTGCATCTTCTTTTCTACCGGCATCACGCTGGACACCGAAGAGCTGGTGCTGGTGACAAGCCGCAGCCCGCGCTATTATGTCAGCGCCGCCTATTGGGACAGGGACAGCCTGCTGTGGAGCTTCCCCGCAATTTTGGCGGCGGATGCCGCGCTTGCAAAGCAGATGCTGCTTTACGCCTTTGGCCGCCAGCGCCGCAATTTTGGCGTGCACTCGCGGTTTATTGATGGCACGGTGCTGGAGCCCGGCTTTGAGCTGGATGAACTGATGGCCCCGCTTTTGGCGCTGGAGCGCTATGTAAAGGCGAGCGGCGACACCGCGCTTTTGGCACACCCAAACGTAGTGTGCGGCATTGAAGACATTTTACAAAAGCTGGCGCTACACAAAGCACCAGACACAGAGCTGTACGAGACCTTTTTGCAGCCGACCGACGATGAGCACGTGTACCCCTACCTTACCTATGACAATGTGCTGGTGTGGCGCGCGCTGGAATTTGTGGCCCGCGCGGTGCCGGGGCAGGCAGCGCTGCAACAGCAGGCGCAGCGGGTAAAAGAGGCGATTTGGGCCCACTGTGTGGTACAAAAAGGCGCGGGTGCGCCATATTTTGCGTGGTCGGTAGACCTTGCGGGGCACCACGATGTGTACGACGAGCCGCCGGGCAGCCTGCAATTACTGCCGACCCTTGGGTTTTGCAGCGAGCAGGATGAAACGTGGCAAAACACGGTGGCGCTCATCCGCGCGCCGGGCTATCAATACAGCTTTGCGGGCAGCCGTTATGCCGAAATTGGGTGCCCGCACGCGCCGCACCCCTGGATCCTCAGCGTTGCCAACAGCCTGTTGTGCGGCAGGGTAGCGCACAGCCTTGCCATTTTGCGCACAGCACCCATGGACGGTGGCATTGCGTGCGAGAGCATCGACGAAGAGACCGGCGTGTGCACCAGCGGTGAGGCCTTTGCCACCTGTGCGGGCTTTTTGTGTTACAGCCTGCGCACCGCGATGGAAGGCGGTGAAGCCCGTGCGTGATGACCTTTTGCTGGACGGCTGGCAGATTAGCGGGCAGAGCACCGGCTTTGACGACGCTTTTTTTGAAAGTGTTTTTTTCACCGGCAACGGCCGCATGGGCGCGCGCGGCACGGCGGCGGGCGCTACAGCGCTGCGCCCGGTGCAGCGCGGGCTGTTTGTGGCCGGCATGTTTGACGAGATCAAGCCCGGCATTACCGACATTGTCAACCTGCCCACCCCCATTTGGCATGCCCTCATTATTGATGGGCAGCAGGCGGTACTTTGCAGCAAGGTGGCCCATACGCTGGACCTTGCAACCGGGGTGCTGACCCAGCACTATACCGTACAGGGCGGCGGCGTTAAAGTCACCGTGTGCGAGCAGCGGTTTTTCAGCCAAAGCAACCCCGCAGTGGTGGCACAACGGCTGACCTTGTCCGCAGCTGCCCCGGTGCAACTGCGCATCGAAAGTGGGGTGCTGACCGCAAGCTGCAACTGCCCGGTGCCGGATGACCAGGTGAAAGAAAACAGTGAAACCGTGCAGCTTACCCGGTTTGAGCAGCTGCAAACGGTACCACAGGGCTTTGCAGTGCGCTTTCACACTGTAACCACGGCAATTGCATTGCAACAAACGCTGCAATTCAGCCTGCCACAGGGCTTTACATCGCAGCTGTTTGAGCGGCAGGGCGAAACCTGCGGGTTGCAATTAGACGGTGCGCTTGCCGCCGGGGTGCCGGTGCAGCTCGACAAGCTGTGCGCGGTACAAACCGGGCGCGACAACGACCCGCTGCTTGCCCCACTGGCACCAAGTGACACCTATGATAGCCTGCTTGCAAAAAACCGGCAGGCATGGCAGGCCCTGTGGGCAAGCAGCGATATTCAGCTAAGCGGGGACGATGACGCCCAGACAGCATTGCGTTACCAGATGTTTCAGCTGCTTTGCAATTGCAGCGCGCGGGACGGCAGTGTCAGCATTGGCGCGCGCGGGCTGACCCATACCCGGTACAAGGGCTGTTATTTTTGGGACACCGACCTGTTTATGATGCCGTTTTTCTTGCTTGCGCGGCCACAGGCGGCAAAAAGCTTAGAGGAATATCGCCTTGCCTGCCTGCCGCAGGCAAAAGCGCACGCGGCGGGCATGAACAGCGCGGGCGCGCGCTACCCGTGGATGGCCGCTTACGACGGCACAGAGCAGTGCGAGAGCTGGGATATTGGCGCGAGTGAAGTGCATGTCACCGCCGATGTGGTGTATGCCATGCACCAGTATGCCGCGCTGGCGGGCGATGCGGAGTTTGAGGCGCGTGCACAGGAAGTGTATATTGAAACGGCGCGTTTTTGGCAAAGCCGGTATTCGCCCGCGCCCGGCGGCGGGTTTAATCTGCTGTTTTGCAAGGGGCCGGATGAATATTGTGGTATTACCAACAACAACCTGTTTACGAACCGCATGGTGCAATATAACCTGCAACTCGCAATCGAAGCGGCACAAAGCCTGCTGCAAAACAGCCCGGCCCGTGCCGCGGCACTGGGGGTCAACCCGGCAGAGGTGGCGGGCTGGCAGGCACTTTCTGCCGGCATCCCGCTGCCGCGCGACCCACAAACCGGCCGCCTGCGCACCGACGACACCTTTCATCTGCTAGAGCCGGTATCGCCCGCCGCGCTGAAAACGGGTGACAGCGCCAGTTACCACGGGGTCTGTTTTGACAGGGTGCAGCGGTATCAGGTCGTCAAGCAGGCAGATGTGCTGCTATTGATGACCCGGCTGCCCGACGCGTTTACGCAGCAGGAAAAGCTAGACGCCTGGGCGGATTTTGAACCGCTGTGCCTGCACGATTCAACCCTCAGCTTTGCCAGCCATGCGCTGTTTGCGGCGCAAAACGGCCTGCTGGGGCCCGCGATGCACTATTTTGAAAAGGCGGCGTTTTTAGACCTGCGCGAGGTGATGGGCAACACCGGCAAAGAGGGGTTGCACCTTGCCGGTATGGGCGAAACATGGCAAAGTATTGTCTTTGGTTTTGCGGGGCTGCACATGGGGCAAAACGGCCCCATGCTCGCGCCACATCTGCCGGGCAAATGGCAGTCGCTGCAATTCTGCTTTTGGTGGCAGGGGCGGCAGTACGAAGCGCGGGTAAACCGCGCGCAAGACGGCAGTGTCACCAGCACTGTATTACCAAAACAAACAATTTAAAAGCAAACAGCACCACCCGCAGGGCAATCAAAGCCTTGCAGGCGGTGCTGTTTTTTTGTGTTTCTAGCTGTATGCTGTTTTAGGACGTGGCTGTATGGGCGGTACTGCATGCAACACGCACAAAATTTGTGATTATGCAGTATAAATGACAAATAAAAAAGCCGCTAATGCGGCTTTTAACTGGTTTTATACCGGTTCGTTTTTTCCGGCCACTGCCAGCAGGTCGGCAAAGTGGTGCAGGTGCACATCGGCAAGCGGGCTATCTGCCGCGTCACCAAAGCCGCCGGCCTGCATGCCGCCGCGGTGCGCTGCCTGCAAGCCTGCTTCTGCGTCCTCTACCACAAAACAGTCGGCGGGGGCGACTTTAAGCAGTGCGGCTGCCCGCAAAAACACCTCGGGGTCCGGCTTCGAGCGTTGTAACCCGTTGCCGTCCGACACAGCGTCAAAAAAACCGTCAAGGCCAATTTGGCGCAGAATAAAGCCGGTGTTCTTGCTGGAAGAGCCGACCGCGAGCTTTAGCCCTTTTGCGCGCAGTGCGTGCAGCGTTTGTAGCACTTCGGGCGCCACGTCGGCGGGGGACATCGTTTTCAGCAATTCGCGGTAGTAGTCGTTTTTGGCCGCCGCCATGGCCTCGCGGTCCAGCGCGGCAACATCGCCGGTGTAGCGCTCTAAAATAATGGCAAGGCTGTCCATGCGGCTCACGCCGCGCAGCCGGTTGTTAATCGCTTCGTCAAAGTAAATGCCATACTGGTCGGCAATCTGCTTCCACGCTTTGTAATGCAGCTTGTCGGTGTGACATAAAACGCCGTCTAAATCAAAAATAATCGCTTTCATCAAGCACCTCTGTTTTAAGGTTTGTCGGTGGGGTTAATCCAGCTTCAACACGGCGGTAAACGCCTCGCTCGGGATCTCCACCGAGCCGATCTGCCGCATTTTCTTTTTGCCCTCTTTTTGCTTTTCCAGCAGCTTCTTTTTGCGGGTAATGTCGCCGCCGTAGCACTTGGCAAGTACGTCCTTGCGCATTGCGCGCACGGTTTCGCGGGCAATCACTTTGCCGCCGATTGCCGCCTGAATGGGCACTTCAAACAGCTGGCGGGGGATGTTGTCTAGCAGCTTTTCGCAAATTTTACGCCCGCGTTCATACGCCTTGTCGGTGTGTACAATCAGGCTAAATGCGTCCACTGTGTCGCCGTTAATCAAAATGTCAAGCCGTACCAGCTTCGACGGCTGATAGCCTTTCATGTCGTAATCATAGCTGGCGTACCCGCGCGACAGGCTTTTAATCGCGTCAAAAAAGTCGTAGACAATTTCGCCCAGCGGCAGCTCGTAGTGCAAATCCACCCGGGTCGCGTCCAGATATTTCATGTCCTTAAAAATACCGCGCCGGTTTTGGCACAGCTCCATCAGCGCGCCCACATATTCGGTGGGGGTGTAAATGTGGCCGTTCACAAACGGTTCTTCGGCGCTGCGAATGGTGGCGGGGTCGGGGTAGTCGGTGGGGTTTGAAATCTCTTTTACCGTGCCGTCGGTCAGCGTCAGCCGGTATTTTACGCTGGGGGCGGTGGTAACAAGGTTTA
>JAQVCK010000137.1 GCA_028689835.1 Pygmaiobacter sp.
CGCAAAATCAGTGCAAAGTCCTCGGCGCGCAGTGTCATACCCATGCCGAACATGATGATGCCCAGCAACAGGATGACAAAGCTCATTTTGGGGAAGTAGGTACTCGGCACCGGGGCCCAGGCAAAGCTGATGCTGACACTGCCCGCAAGGTTCACCCAAAAGGCGGGCACCAGCAGGGCGAACACAGCGGTGAGGATGGCGAGCAGCGCCAGATTTTTGTTCAGCAGGTCGGCAACACGGTTGATTGTTTTCATGGCGAATTCTCCTTTTCTGTTGTGTGGTCAGGCTTCGGCAGCAAGCAGGGCGCGGCCGGCGGCGTCGGCATCGCGCATGGCCTGCATAAAGGCCTCTTTGGTGACGGGGCGGGGTGCTTTGGTCCATTCCAGCACGGTAGCGGCTTTGTCGGCCACCGTTTGCAGGTCGGCTTCGGCCATGCCAATCTCGGCCAGCGTGACGGGCAGTTTGATGGAGCGGTTAAAGCGCAAAACGCGGTCGCGCTGTTCCAGCTGGCCGTCCCAGGTCAACAGGGTCAGCACGCCAAACGAGACAATTTCGCCGTGCAAATGCTTGCCGCCGGAGGCGGGCAGCATCGTGGCACCGTAGTAAACACAGTGGGCAAGGCTGCTGTTGTAGTAGTATTTGGTGGGGTCGGTGGTGAGGTTTGACACAAGGCCGGTGGAGATGACGATGGCAAGGGCGACCTGCTCGAGCTCGGTGCCGGGGGTGTTTTCGCGGCACTGCTGCATGGCGGTGGCGCCGTAGTTCAGCAGCGGCTCGGTGCAGGTGTGGGCCAGCATGGTGCCAAGCAGGGTGGTGTGAAACAGGTCTTTGCCGCGGCTCGCAAGCTCGACTTCGCACTCTTTTGAAAGCGCGTCGCCAATGCCGGCCCACAACAAACTTTCAGGCGCTTCGGCAATGATGCGGGTGTTGATGAAGGTGTGCTCCGGGCAGCGGGTGGGGTAAAAGTAATCGCAAAAGGTATCATCTGCATTGTAAAACACGCCGATGGCGGTGCAGGCGGCGCAGTTGGAGGCGATGGTGGGGAAGGTGAACAGCGGCTTGTCGAGGTGCTGGGCCACGGCCTTGCAGGTGTCGATGGCGCGCCCGCCGCCCACGGCAAAAATCATGTCGGCCTGCTGTACCTCTGGCAGTTGCTCCAGCGCACCGGCGTGCTCGTAGGTCGAGTTGCCGCCGTACCAGATGGGCTGCGACAGGGTGAACTCGCTGCCGGCAAGGGCTGCTTTCAGCGGTTCATACGCCTTGCTGAGGGCGGTTTTGCCACCGATGACGGCGGCGGTTTTGCCAAAACGGCGGGCGGTGGCAAAGACATCCTGGTAGCAGTCGGGGCCGACGCTCCAAGCGGGCAGGCAGCTGGTGTAACTCATACAAATGATCCTCCTGTTTTGTGCGGGACAAAACAAAAACAGCTTCGTCCCAAAGAATGTTTCTTTGAGACGAAGCTGTTAAAATTACAACTCCGCGGTACCACTCAAATTGCGCGGCGGTGAGGCCGCACCACTTACAGGCTCCAACAAGCCCATGGCATTAACGCTGCCTGTACGTGCGCGTTTACTTACTTTCGTGTTCAACTGCCAGCTCGGAAGGGACCACCATGACAACACCCGGTTACCTGACTCTCATCTGCGCAGGCTCTCTGTAAAACGGTCATTGTCGGCTTTCTTCGTCATCGCCTTTATTGCTATCTAAAATAGCAAAAACAAATACCGCTTGTCAAGCGCTTTTTTTAAAAAACAGGGGTTGGTATTATGTTTCGCTTTTGGGGCCGGCCGAATCACCGGCAAAACAGTTAATAACTGCCGGCAAGGGTAAACGGGCCGTCACCTTTTAAATAACAGTCAAAAAAGCGCAACACAACGTGGTTTAGCTGGGTCAGGCAGGCGTATTCATCCATGGTCGCTTTGCGCCCGCCGTCCAGCATATTTGCCAGCATCGGTGACACCAGTGCAAGGTCGGTCAGGCTGAGGTGCTGCGCGCCCTGAAACACCACTTCAAACGAGGCGGGGGCAGTGGCAGAGACCAGCCGGTTTTCAAAGTACTCGTCACCATTTGCCAAGATGCCGTTTTGATAAAGGTAATCAGAATACACGTTCAGCAATGGTGCGGGGTAGGGTGTGGGGTTAACGGTGTAATGCCCGTTTTCAACACCGGTCAACTCGCACATCATCGGGGCGTCAAGGTTTACCACCGCCGAAATGTCGCTGCGCACCCGCGGCACCCCCATGGCGGCGGCACCGCCCAGCGAATGCCCCATCACCCCAATTTTGCTGTGGTCCACAAGGTCGTACAGCCCGCCGGTGGAGGCCAGCACGCTGTCAAGCACCAGCTGCATGTCGGCAACGCGGATACTCATCCATTTTTGAAACAGCGCCAGATTCGCGGCGGGGTCATCCCCCAGCTTGCCGTATTCGGCCATATATGAGCCATTTAAAACAGTCAGCTTACCGCTTTCGCTTACCGTAAAGGCGGATTGTGACGGGTGGCCTACAGAGCATACGACATAGCCATGGCTTGCAAGCTCGGTAAACATGGAATTATTGCTGTTCTGCACACCGCAAAACCCGTGCGAAAAAACAACCAGCGGGTAAGTGCCGGTGCCGTTTGCGGGGTACCAAAACTTGGCGTTTACTGTGCGGGGTGTGCCGTCGGTGTAATAAGGGTTCGGCCGGCTTTGGTCGGTATAGCTGTAATTGGCAGTTGCCACGGTATAGCTGCCCGTTACCGGCAGCGGCTGGTACTGCGGGAATAAAATGGCGGGGAAGGTGAACGCCACCAGTAAAACCGTAAGCCCCACGGCGTGCCGCACCGCCCTGCCGGTGCGAAACGGCTTTTGCGGCCGGTGTAGCAGCCATTTGACAAGGCTAATGATGCACAGCACACACAAAAACACAAACAACGCCACCCAGCGGATGCCCCACTGTAATACCCCGCTGGCCAGCAAAACACCCAGCAGCCCCAACGCGGCAAACCGCACAATGAGCCGCAAGGGCAACAGCGGGGATTGTTTGTGGATTGAAAGCCCGGCCAACACCACAATGGCCGCAATACCAAGGGCTAGGGCAAGAAAACCAAACATAAAAAAGACCTCCGTTTTTGTTACTGCTGCCAGCATAAAACAGGCTGGGCTGCAAGTCAATCAAACGGAGGGTAAGTTGCGTTTTGGCAGCATAAGCTGCGTTATTTGCGGTTTTGCAAAGCGCGCAGCCCCGCGTTGATCTGTTTTGCTTCCCGGCTTTCCAGCAAAAAAGAAAACAGGTTCACGGCGGCATAAATCGCGAGCACCATCAGCGCAAAAAGCACAAAGCTGCCGGCAGAGCTGATGTTGCCGTTCAGCCAGCCGACCAGCAATAAAATAAACTCCAGCAACAATACGTGTAGCACCTTGCGCAGTATCGTCTGGCGCAGCGTGAGCTCTTTTTTAGAGTACAGCACCACCGAGGGCAATGTGCCCAGCAACCCGGCAAACAGCGGTGACCAAAATGCCGCAAACCCAAAGGTCCTACCCGGCATCAGCACCGGGCCCACAATGGCAGAAGCCACGTTGACAAAGGTCGTGATGATAAAAAACTGCATCAGGCATTCTTTCAAAAAAGTGCGCGGGTTCATAACATCCCCCCAGACAAAAGCTCTTTTAGTGTGGGCACATACTGGCGCGAAATGATGATGTTTTCACCGTTAAACAGCCGTGCGCTGAACCGGCCGTTTAAAATAGGGGTAACACTGTCGATTTTCATCAGGTTGACCACCATGGATTTACCGCAGCGAAAAAACTGTTCCCCCTGATAAAGGGTTTCAAACTCGTACAGCTTGCATTTCAGCTCAAACACCTGCCCGGCGGTGTAGGCAAACACGCGGCCCTCCACGGCCTCGATATAAAAAATATCCTGTAGCGGCAGCTGGGTTATACGCTCGTTTTGGTAGCCGGCCAGTGTGGTGCCGCTGCTGCGGATAAACCGCAAAATACTTTTAATCTGGTCGGTCACTTCATAACACTGTATCACGACCTGCTGCGGCTGGCTGCGGCCCACCTGTTGTACAATAACGTCCACACCATCCCCCCTCTCACTGCAAATAAAAGGCGACGGCAAACTGCCGCCGCCTTTTATTATGCCGCGCCGCAATGGTTTTGTCCAGCCTGTATGGGTAAGTCAGGGCTGTTCCAACCCGGCACAAAACTGCTGCAAAGCGGCAAACTGCTGTTCGGTAATGGTAATTTTACCCCGTATTACACAGCATAGCCCTTTGTCTTTTAGCTCATCTAGGTAGCGGTAAAGGCTGCGCAGATGGATGTGCAGTATTTCAGCCAGCATGCGGCGGCACAGCGGTAGCGCATAGGGCTTTTTCGCGTCTTTACAGGCCTGATACAGGTACAGCGCCAGCGTTTGCTGGGGGCGATTGAGGGTGTAATATTCTACATTATCCATATTGCGCACTGCCAAAAAAGCAAGGTTGCGTATGATAACGCGGGCGGCAGGGGTGCTGTTTTGCAATACCGAGCGAAACAGCGCGGCTGGTACCTCCAGCACCAGTACATCGGTGTTGGCCTGTATTGATGCGGCGAACATCAGCCTCTCTTCCACCACTTCAATCAGCCCAAACATCTGTGGGGCAGCAAGGCTGTCCTGCACACTGGCGGCCCCGGCGGCGCTGTAACAAATCACCCTTGCGCTGCCCCGTAGCAGCACAAACACACTGTACACGGCAAACCCGCTGTGGACAAACGTTTTGCCGCCTGCCAGCCGGTGTTGCCTGCAACCAAGGGCCAGCAGTGGCGCAATAGCGCTTTGCAAAGCGGCATCATTGCGTGCCGTACTGCCCGCCCCAAATGCAAGTTCAAGCAGGCTGCCCAAAGCTTCGGTGTAATCTTTGTTCATCTTGCACCCTGTCTTTCTCAAAAAAAGTGACAATTGTCATTTTTAAAAACGCACCACAATATTAATATAAAAACGTCGAATAAAAAACATATTTTGTATATTATGTCAAATCCTGCAAAAGAGAAAGGCATTTTTCCGGCTCCGGGGCAAAGAGCCCCACCACGGGTACCGTTTGCGAAAGCCCGTATTCTTGCAGTAACTTTGTCAGTTCACTGATCAAAACACCCTGCCCGGGCCCCAGGCGGCAGGTAGCGAGTGTTTGGTCAAGGCCGGTGCGGCCCTCAAAGCTGCCGTACCAATCTCCGTAGCAGGTGTAGTCCACCCCACAGCTGGGGCTGCCGTCAATGCCCACAATGCCCAAAATACGAAAACGCTCGCTGTTGGCACGGTATTCGCACAGTTGCTGCAAAATGGGCTGCAGCCCTGCGCGGCAGTGGGCGCGGAAAAACGGGTTGTCAAACTGGTTGCTGACATGCCCCCAGCGCCGCGCGCCATACAAGGTAAACTCCGGGCAGGGTAATTGGATGAGTTGTACGCCTTTTTGCACGGCTTCGGTCAAAAACCGCACACGCAGGGCTTCTTCGGCAGCCATGTCCTGCGGGGTAAACAGTACCACTTTCGACGCGGTGTTCAGTACACAATGTGAGACCAATAAAATATTTTGCATCGTAAAACACTCCCTTTTTAAATAGATATTCCGGCCGCACCCCGTGAGGGGTGGCCGAATAAAATGCGGGAAAGCCGCCGCCGGCGGAAAAGATAACACAGCAAAATGGAGGAAAGCGAAAATGGAAAAGTTAGGCGTTCTTTTTTTGATGGGGCCGACCGATTGCAATGACCCCCACATCCCCGCCTACGGGCAGGAGTTTTTGAACAGCCTCGGCAAAGAGCTGGGGCGCGAGGTGGCCTGTGTGCCGCAGGAAGAATGGAAAAAAGAGCAGCTGCCCATTTTTTTCATCGCTTCGGGCGGTGCCGAGCCGGGGTTTAAAAAAGCATTCCGCGACGTAAAGCCGCCCTATGTGCTATTGACGGTACCCGCCTATAACTCGCTGGCCGCCGCAATGGAGATTATGGGCTTTTTGGAGGGCGAGGGCGAAAAGGGCGAGATTTTGCACGGCGACCTTGCCGACATTGCGCACCGCATCCGTGTGCTGGAGCGTGTTGCGGCCGCCAAAAGCAGAATGGCGGGCATGCGCCTTGGTGCCATTGGCAAACCGTCGGGCCTGATTTCCAGCGAAGCGAATGCCGAAAAGCTGCAACAGGCAAGCGGGATGCAGATTGTCGATTTGGAATTGCAAGAGCTGATTGAAGAGTACCACAAGGGCGGCTATGAAGAAAATGACTACACGCGGGCGCTGAAAGCCCAAAGGTACGACGCGGCAGAAGTAGAGGCTGCGCTGAATGTCTATGGGGCCGTAGAGCGCATGGTTGTGCGGCACAACTTACAGGCCGTCACGGTGCGCTGCTTTGACCTGCTGGGGCTCATCCACACCACCGGCTGCCTGGCCCTTGCCATTTTAAACGCCAAGGGCATCCCGGCAGCATGTGAAGGGGATACCAAAAGCCTCATCAGCATGGTCGTCAGCTTTTTGCTGACAGGGCAGCCGTCTTTTATGGCAAACCCCAGTTGCATGGACCCTGAAAAGGGTGAAATTATTTTTGCGCACTGCACCTTGCCACTGAACATGCCGGACCGCTATACCCTTACCACCCACTTTGAGTCGGGTATCGGTGTTGCCGTTTCGGGAGATGTACCCGCAGGGCCGGTGACCGTGTTTAAATGCAACGATGCGATGACCCGCTTTTATGCGGGCGACGCACAGCTGATGGAAAGCCTGCACCGCGGCGATTTGTGCCGCACCCAAATGCGGCTTGTGCTGAAAGACGGCACCGACTACTTCGCCCACCGGCCCATCAGCAACCACCACATGATCGTGCGCGGCGCGTGGGCCGAGGTATTTGAAGAGTTTTTTGCCCCGCTGCAAAACAGCGCACGGCAGTAAACTTTACTGGCGCATTAAGCGCCAAGGGTAGAGAAAATATAGTTTTTGTATTCCTGCACATGCAGTTTGCTGCATATTTTGGCGTTGGGCTGTTTGCCGCTGAAATGGTAGACATCCACCAAAACACCGCCATAGCTTGGGCCGGGGCAGGTGTCCACCTCGCAGTAATAGTCATCGCACTGCGCAATGCAGGCGGGGT
>JAQVCK010000138.1 GCA_028689835.1 Pygmaiobacter sp.
GGTAATGTAGGTACCAAGTTGCTCTTGCGCCACCGGTGTTTCGGTAATCTGGTAAATGCCGCCGGCAAAGTTAAGCTGGGTGCAATCCTCGTTTCGTATTGAAACGGTATCGCTACCGCTGTCCCCCTGTACCATGGGCTCAAACACAATCACAGCGGCATCGCCCGCCTGTGCTTTGGGCACCGTTTCGTGAAACGCGCCGTTCACATCCACCAGCAGGCCGTCTTGCTGGCCGTTTTGGTAGACATTAAAAAATTGCACCACGCTGGTAGCGCCATCAGGCAAGCTTTTGGTTGCGCTGGCAATACCCGGTTCGCGCAGCTCTAACACTGCCCGGTTTTCATCTACTACCGCAAATTTTTGAATATACCCTACCCACGCAGTTGCCGCGCTTTGGTCTGCCGTTTGCTGTAAAATCAAATACTCGGTACCGCCGTAAGTAAACACTGCGGCATCGCTGGTGCTAAGCTTACACTCTTCACGTTCGCTTTTGCGCCTTGCAATCTCGTCATCCAGTAAAGAACATCCCGCAAGCCCGACGGCCAAAGCGGCCACAAGCACCATGGAAACTAGCTTTTTCATTTTCAGCACTCCTGTTATCTTTTCGTTCTGGCAGTATAATAACAGGTAAAGCTAAGGAAATTATAAGGTTTTTTGCACTTTACTATTTTTTACTTTTAGGGCCCCCGCCTGCAATGGCTAAACCGCCCGCCTTTTGCCACGGTGCAAAACCACCGTTACCCCCGCCGCCGCAACCACCGCGCAGGCCGTGTACAGCAGGTACAGGGTGTTATTGCCGCCATTGTATGCCGGGCCCACCCAAAACAGGTTAAGGCATAAATTTTCTGAAAAATGAAACACCGACGCCGGTATAATATTGCCATTTGCCCGCGTTGTCACCGCGAAATACAAGGTACTTTCGGCCACACAGCCAAGCACAAAAGGCAACAGCGGTGCCACAGTTGTGCCGGCCAAAAACAAATGGTAGTGCCATGCAGCCCAAACCAGCCCCACCACCAGCGGCAACAGCCAGCGGTTGAAATATTGGCCCAGTTGCTGCTGCAAAAAGCCACGCCAGCCAAGCTCTTCTGCCACCAGTGCCCAGCCAACAATCAACAGTTTTTGCGCGGGCAACGCTGTAAACACAGGCGGCACGCCGAAGCCAGCCCAATAAAGCAGCCTTGCCATACCGGCAAGCACTGCCGGCAAAAGCAAACAAAGCAACAACAAAAACAAACTGTACTGCCGCGCATAGCACCGCTTTAAAAACTGCAAAAGCCCCCGCCTGCCACGAAACCACAAAACCACCAGCACTGCCGACAGCGCCGGGGTGGCAGCCTGCAAACCAAATAGAAGCAGGGCCGTTATGTTGCGCTGCCCCAGTGCGGTTTGCGTGCTGAAAAACAGGCAAAGCAGCGGCAACAAAAAAGCAAGCAGTAAAAAAACGGCAAGCTGCTTTGCGCCGCCTGCCCCCGCACGGCCCGGCACCTGCTTTTGTGTTGTAGTCTCTGGCATTCGCGGTCACACCTCTTTGCTTTAATTCACCTTAGTTCGTTTTATTGTAACATAAAACCACCACAAAATGGGTGGTAATTTGCCGCATGTGATACCAGTAAGCTTTTTTACTGAATTGTGGCTGTTTTGCCATTTGCGCAGCTGCAAAACGGTACTTTTCAACTGCCTTTTTTACAATGTGCGATTTGTGGTACCATTAAAAACGGCAGGTACAAAAATGTACCCGCCGGCAAATTGCCGGCGGGTACTGTGGTTACGGTGCTTATTTTTGACGCACGGCACAGGGGGCGCCTCGCCTGCCCAAGCGGGCAGTTTCGCCATTACGGCATGCGGCCCTCACCACCCATCAGCGCGGTCATCTCTTCCACCTTTTCCAGCGGGAAAGGTGGCTGGCACAGCGGTTTTAGGGCAATGCTCATCAGCTTCATCGGGTTATCGTCTGCCGCAACGCGGTTAGACGACAGTGCCCCACAGCGGCGGCAGCGGTGAATGATGGCCCACTCGCCACCTTTTCGCACCCACACGGCCACCGGCTCCATCAGGCCGCCGCAGCACGCGGCGCGGTCGCCCGGCTCATCGTCCACATGCAGGCTGACAAGGCAGTTGGGGCAGTGGTTGCGGTGGCCGCTGCCCGCACCGTTTGGGGTAACGGGCCGACCACAAAATTTACAGGTAAAGCTGTCACTACAAGCGTGTGTCTGGTAATATCCTTTTTCGTACTGTTTTCGTTTATGTTCGCGGTTCATCTTGTTGTTCCTCCAAAAAGTATCGTACGCTGCCTTTTGGGAGGAATGCGGGCTTATCTGTCGCAAACCTCCCGGTTTGCAACAAGATCCATTGTGGTGTTCTGTTTCAAAAAGCGTTCCTCTTTACTGTTGTATTTTGGTAATTTAGTTACCTGCGGGTATTGTAACACAAAACCGGCCGGTAGAAAAGCAAAATTTCAAAGTATCCTGCAAATTCACAACTTGCCGTTATTGATATTTAGGGCTATGACAATTAACCAATATAATTCTTCTTCCGTATTATAGGAAAACGACAAATACTTTTTTATCGGTTCAATTATTTCTTGTGGAGTAAAAGGTAAAGGTTTGTTTGAACCAGCTAATACACGCGCGCTTAATTTCGCAAAACAGTATCCAAAATCGTTCCACTTTGGATAATCGGGATTAAGAAATGCTGCCACTCTCAAATGTTCAACTTGCATATTACTAATTTTATCGAAAAGTTCACCTATCCCGACTTTCATTATGGATGTAAATTTCTCCACAGCTTTCGAATTTTGAGAGTTTGAAAAATCAGTCTGAAAAAACACAGTAAGCATATGAATGATGTCTTGGTAATGTTCATTATTCAACCTTGTGGAATTTTCTTTCTCCAAAATTTCAAGTTGCTCTAAAGAGTCTTTGACTCTTCTTATATCAATAGACTTTTTCTCTGCTAAATGTTCCTCGCACATTTCTTTTATAGCTTCTTCTATTTTTTCAAGATACTTATAGCGCAATTCAAAAAATGTAGTCAGCTGCTTTACCTTAAATCCAAAACTAACATCATCACGGTCTTTGCGCCCACTATAAAGTAAAACGGAATAATCGTACTCGAGATCAATTCCAGCTGTTGGCCAACTTGCATATCTGATTGTTTTTTTTCTCTCCTCAATCAGATCAACCGGATGTGCTCCAAAAGCTGCACGGAGATGCTTAAAATACCTGTTGTCATCTAATTTTAGCCTTACATCCTGAAAAATCGAACTATCCTTCTCAAAAGGGCTTGATTCTTCATCGATAAACATTTTGTGAAGTTGTATGATACATTCCCACACTATGTCAATCAATGATATGTGCATATAAATCTGGAGTGAATATTGATGCCAGTCTAAACTGGAAATATCTGATGTTTCTAAGTGTTCTATGGCCAAATCCATCCAATCCATTGCTGAGCAAACACAATTCCAATAATTCTTATTACCCTGCTCATTAGAAAGTAATACTAAAATGTCAGCATAGCGATTTACATATTCACGAAATTGTATTGTTCCAAAAGGCCATTTTGAATAGCTCACACTCAAAAGTATCACCTCATTAATTTACTGAATAAACAAATTTATTATACCACGTGCTTTGGTTTATCTTATAACTGTGCGGCGTTTGTAAACATGCCTTCCTAAGATATAGGGATTGATTATGCTTGTACTATTTGGGGTCTAACATTTTCACTGTGATTTTCATTACACAACTCACTAAGTCACATTATTTTAAAAGCCCCTAAGCCCCCTCGGGTTTTTGAATTAACACATGCCAATGCCACCCTATGGAATGCAGGGTGCCGTCGTTGATATAGTCTTGTACCTGCTGTGCTGAAAGGATGGTGAATTTTTGAAACAGCTCTTCTATTAAGCCGATATCTGCGTAAAAATGGGGGATGCCGTTTTCGGGGCCAGCTTCGATGCGGATTTTAGTATTCTCATCCACAACCGGCCAGGGCTGGCCGAAACCCCACGCCTTTTTAGAGCCCAGCGTTAAATAGCATTCGCCTGCCGGTTTTAAGATGCGCAAAATGTCCGCCGCGATTTTTTTGACACCCTGTGTATCCGTGTGGGATAGTACGTCCTTGCAAAAAATGCAATCAAAAGAGGCATCGGGATAGGGCAAGGCCAGCATATCGCCGACGGTGCCGGTGATTGCAAGGTGCTCTGCCCGCGCCCATTTTTGGGTCTGTTCAACAGCATCGCGGCTAAGGTCAAATGCCGAGGTGCGAAACCCGTTTTTTGCAAAAAAGACGCTGTGTCGGCCAAGCCCACAGCCAAGGTCTAAAAAGTCTTGCTTTGCCTGCTGTTGCCAGCGGCTTGCCAGATAATAGCTTTCGGTGGCCGGGGTTTTCCAGTGCGGGATGTCTTTTTCACCCACTTTACCCCAAGCCCACGCTTTTGACTGTACCATATGCCGCCCCCTATATTAACCATATGGCCCCATTATAGCACGGGGAACACAAAAGCACTGCATGCTTAAAGCGAATTTAACGTGGAACATAAAAAAGCTGAAAACCCAGGATTCCCTGAATTTTCAGCTTTGCTTTGGAGCAGGTGAAGGGAGTCGAACCCTCGTCCTCAGCTTGGAAGGCTGATGTACTGGCCGTTGTACGACACCTGCAAACATGCCCCCGCGTTTGCGGGGACAGTTATGATTATACTGTTTTAGAGGGTGCGCTGTCAAGCGATAAACCGGCTAGTGTGACTTTTTGCCCGGTCACATGCAGCGTTTCGCCTTCGGCATCGATGTTAATCTCGGCCGGGGTGTTGCCGCCCACAATTAGCTCGGCAATGGGGTCTTCGGCCTCTTTGCGGATGACGCGGCGCAAGTCGCGCGCGCCGTATTTGCCGCCGCTGGCTTTTTTGCACAGCAGGCTAAGGGCCGCCGGGGTGTAGGTGAGGCCGATGCCCTTTTCTTGCAGCGGGGCACGGTACTCTTCCAGCATCAGTGCGGCAATTTTTTGCATACTCTCTTCCGACAGCGGCTCAAAGTTCACAACTTCGTCCACGCGGGCAATAAACTCGGGGCGCAAAAAGTCGCGCAACGCCTTCATGGATTTGTCGCGGCTCATCTGTGAGGCCGTTTTGTTAAAGCCAGTCTCCCCCACATGGTCGCTACTGCCTGCGTTACTGGTCATGCAGATGACGGTATTTTCAAAGTTGACGGTGCGGCCCTGCGCGTCGTTGACCTTGCCTTCATCCAAAATTTGCAACAAAATGTTCATCACGTCCGGGTGTGCCTTTTCAATCTCGTCAAACAACACCACGCTGTACGGGCGGCGGCGCACCTTTTCGGTCAGCTGGCCGGCCTCGTCGTACCCCACATAACCCGGGGGGGAGCCAATCAGCCGCGAGACGGCGAACTTTTCCATAAACTCGCTCATATCCAGCCGGATCAGCGGGTCCACAGTGTCAAACAGCTCGGTTGCAAGCTGCTTGACCAGCTCGGTTTTGCCCACGCCGGTGGGCCCCACAAAGATAAAGCTGGCCGGGCGGTGACGGGCCGAAATGCCCGCGCGGCTGCGCTTGATGGCCTTTGCCACCAGCTCGACCGCCTGGTCCTGCCCGATGATTTTTTTCTTGAGGTTTTCTTCCAGCAAATTGATTTTAATAAAATCGCTCTGCTCAATCTTGACCGCGGGGATACCGGTCCACAGTTCCACGACCTTGGCCACATCCGCGGGCTCGACAGCGATGTCATCTACCAGCTTTTTCTTTTCGTCGCGCTCGGCTGTCAGGCGCAGCAGCTCACTTTTTACCGTGGCAAGCCGCTCAAAATCCGGCTGCTCGGCATCGGTTTTCTGCTCAATTTCCTGTTGCTCTGCCGTAAGCTCCGCCACCTTTTTTTCAAGGTTGACATACTCGGTAATTTCCGGGTGGCGCAGGCTACAACAAGCCGCCGATTCGTCCATCAAATCGATGGCCTTGTCCGGCAAAAAGCGGTCGGTGATATACCGCTCGGCCAAGTTGACCTCCATGCGCACGATGGCGGGGCTAATCTTGACATAATGGTGCTTTTCGTAGTACTGCCGGATGCCCATCAGCACCGACACGGCGTCCTCAATGGACGGTTCCTCCACCTTGACCGGCTGGAAGCGGCGCTCGAGCGCCTGGTCCTTTTCGATGTACTTGCGGTACTCGCTGAAAGTCGTTGCGCCGATGACCTGAATTTCGCCACGGGAAAGCGCGGGTTTCAGGATGTTGGCGGCGTTCATAGCACCCTCAGAATCGCCCGCACCGGTGATGTTGTGGATTTCGTCGATAAACAGGATGACGTTGCCCGCGGCTTTGACCTCGCTGATGAGGCCTTTGACGCGGCTTTCAAACTGGCCGCGGAACTGTGTGCCCGCAACCAGCGCCGTCAAATCAAGCAGGTAAATCTCTTTGTCCATCAGCCTGCTGGGCACGTTGCCCTCCGCAATGCGCAGTGCAATGCCCTCAGCAATGGCCGTTTTGCCAACGCCCGCCTCGCCAATGAGGCAGGGGTTGTTTTTCTGCCGGCGGCAAAGGATCTGCACCGCGCGATAAATTTCTTTATCACGGCCGACAATGCGGTCCAGCTTACCCTGCTGCGCTTTCCCTGTGAGGTTTTCGCAGTAGGTATCTAAAAATTTGCGCTTTTTGCCCCGCTCTTTGGCGCGCGGGTCTTTTTTGTCTGTTTCGTCCTGCTTTTCCACCGGGGTATACTCGGCATCCTGTGCGTCGCTTGGGCGGCCCATCAGGTTAAACGGAAACGTTGCGCTGCCACCGGGGGTAAAGTCGTCGTCGCCAGTCTCATCCTCTTCGTCATTCGCCTCGTACCCTTCGATCGCATCTTCGCCTGCGCCCTGCATAAATGCGGAAAAACGATCCTCCATATTCTCAAGGTCCTGATCTGTAATGCCGAACTGCTTCATCAGATCATCGACCGGCTTAATTCCAAGCTCTTTTGCACAGGTCAGGCAATAGCCATCGGTTTTGGCCTCTTTGCCGTCCATGCGCTGGACAAAGACCACTGCGGGCCTTTTTT
>JAQVCK010000139.1 GCA_028689835.1 Pygmaiobacter sp.
CGAGCCCAGCACGAAGTTTGTGAACCCGCTTAAAAACGCCACTCGCTCGCCATAAGCCTCACGCAGGTACACGTAGCTGCCACCCGCCTTGGGCATCATGGCCCCCAGCTCGGCAAAGCAGATGCCGCTCATCAGGGTAATCAGCCCGCCGACCAGCCAGACCAGTAGTGCAAGACCAAGGCTCATGCCACTGCGCACCAGCACATATGAGCCGATGTAAAAAATACCGGAGCCGACCATGATGCCTGCCAGCACCGAAATACCGCCAAACAGCCCCACCTCACGGCGCAGTTCCGTTTTTTCGGTCGCAAGCTGGGCGATGTCCTTTGTGGTTTGTGTCTCGTTCATATTGTTCCCCTTTCACATTTGCTGCCGCGGTACCACCAAAGAGTACACACCCCGGTACCGCTGCATTTTTGGCACAAAAAAAGTTGCATCTTCCATCGATGCAACTTTGATCTGCCCATGTGGGGACCTTGTTCACCGATAGCGCCTCTGCCTTACTGGCAGGAGTCATGGAAATCTTCTTCCCATGCCCAACGCGGCCCCGCACCCGGTGCCCCATTTCGGCAGTTAGGCCTTTCACCGGTTTCACAGGGTGTCCCCTTCGCCGGTTACTCTTCCGCACTGCACCTCTATCAACTTTTTTTGTAGTCTCACTATACCATACCCATCACCTGCTGTCCAGCACTTTTTGCTTTTACTGTGACAAAATGGCACGCCGTACCAAAAGTTGCCACGCAAAAACGCACCGGGCAAATTGTTGCCCGGTGCGTTTTGTCACAAATTCTGTTAAATTCAGCCGGTGATGATGCTTTCGCCGGTCATCTCCTGCGGCTGTGCAAGGCCCATCAGCTTCAGCATGGTAGGGGCCAAATCAGCCAAGCGGCCACCCTCACGCAATTTAGCGCCCGGCACACCATAAACCAGCAGCGGCACGGGGTTTGTGGTATGTGCGGTAAACGGGCTGCCGTCGGCTTCGTACATTTTGTCGGCATTGCCGTGGTCGGCGGTCAACAGCATAGCGCCGCCCACCTTGGCCAGTGCCTCCACAATGCGGCCCACGCAGGTGTCCACGGCCTCAACCGCTTTCACCGCGGCGTCAAACACGCCGGTGTGGCCCACCATGTCGCAGTTGGCAAAGTTTAAAATAATCACGTCGTATTTTTCGCTCTCAATGCGGCGCACCATTTCGTCACACACTTCGTACGCGCTCATTTCGGGCTGCAAGTCGTAGGTCGCGACCTTCGGGCTTTTAATCAGCGCGCGGTCCTCGTTTTTGTAAGGCTCTTCTTTGCCGCCGTTGAAAAAGAAGGTCACATGGGCGTATTTTTCCGTCTCGGCAATGCGCAGCTGCGTTTTGCCAAGGTCTGAAATATACTCGCCAAAGGTGTTTTTCAGGCTTTGCGGGTGAAAGGCCACCTGCACATTGGGCATCGTGGCATCGTACTGCGTAAAGCAGACGAAATTCACCGCAAAGAACCCGTTTTTGCGGGTAAAGCCGTCAAACGCCGGGTCAACCAATGTGCGGGTAATCTCCCGCGCGCGGTCGGGGCGGAAGTTGAAAAACACGACGCTGTCGCCCGCCTTGATGGGCGCGCCGCCGTCGATGACGGTGGGCAACACAAACTCGTCGGTCACCTGCGCGTCATAGCTTGCCTGCATGGCGGCAGCGGCGCTGGCGCTGTGTTCGCCCTCACCCAGTACCATGGCGCTGTATGCCTTTTCCACACGGTCCCAGCGGTTGTCGCGGTCCATTGCGTAGTAACGGCCCATCACGCTGGCAATTTTGCCAATGCCAAGCTGGGCCATTTTGGCTTCCAGCTGCTGCACATAGTCTTTGCCAGAGCTGGGCGGCACATCGCGGCCGTCCATAAAGCAATGCACATAAACGTCTTTTACGCCGTTGCGCTTTGCCATTTCCAGCAGGCCATACAGGTGTTCGATATGGCTGTGCACGCCACCGTCAGAAAGCAGGCCAAACAGGTGCAGCGCATGGCCCTGTGCGGCGGCTTTCATTGCGGCCGACAGCGCTTCGTTGTCAAAAAAGTCACCGTCCGCAATGCTTTTGGTGATGCGGGTCAGCTCTTGGTACACCACGCGGCCCGCACCGATGTTGGTGTGGCCCACTTCGCTGTTGCCCATCTGCCCGTCGGGCAGGCCGACGTCCATACCAGAAGCGCCGATCAGCGTGTGGGGGCATTCGGCAAATAGTTTGTCGAGGTTCGGCTTTTTGGCCGCGGCAATCGCGTTGCCGGTAGCCTGTGGGTTATGGCCAAACCCATCCATAATGCAAAGAACCAGGGGTTTCATAGTCTTCTCCTTCGCTTATCGGGGTTTTAGGCGGCCGCGCCGCCCCGCGCACCAGCTTACTTGCTGGCCGCTTTGACGATTGCCGCAAAGTCGGGGGCTTTCAGCGAAGCGCCGCCAATCAGGCCGCCGTCAACGTCCGGCATCGCCAGCAGCTCGTCGGCATTTTTGGCGTTCATGCTGCCACCGTACTGGATGGTGAACGCCTCGGCGTCTGCCTTGCTGTACAGCGAAGCAACCACGCCGCGGATGGTTTTGCAAACTTCCTGCGCCTGCTCGGCAGTGGCGGTGAGGCCGGTGCCGATGGCCCAGATGGGCTCGTAAGCGATGATGACATTTTTCAGCTGCTCGGCCGAAACGCCGCCCAGCGCAATTTTGGTCTGCATGGCAACCAGCTCGCTGGTGACGCCCTGCTGGCGCTGCTCTAAGCTTTCGCCCACGCACAGGATAACTTTCAGCCCTGCGGCCAGTGCGGCAGTCAGGCGCTTGTTTACGGTCACGTCGGTCTCGCCAAAGTACTGGCGGCGCTCGCTGTGGCCAATGACGACGTATTTGACACCCAGCTCGGTGAGCATATCCGCCGAAATCTCGCCGGTGAACGCACCGGATTTTTCAAAGTGGACGTTCTGTGCGCCCACACCAATGTTGCTGCCCGCGGTCTTGGAGACGGCGACGGGCAGGTCGGTGTACGGCACGCAGATGACGACATCGCAATCCGCGCCCGAAACCTCAGGGATTAGCTCAGAAATCAGGCTTGCGGCCTCACCCGCTGTTTTGTTCATCTTCCAGTTACCGGCAATGACTGCCTTACGTTTTGCTTTATTCATGTTGGAGTTCTCCTTTGCTATTGATTCGTTGCTGCCCTGCGGGGGCCCCGCAGGGCAATTTTGAAAAATGCGGCAGCCACAGCCGCCGCATTTGTTCCGCTTAGTTGTTTTCGATGCAGTCAATGCCGGGCAGTACTTTCCCCTCAAGGTATTCAAGAGAGGCACCGCCGCCGGTGGAGATGTGGCTCATCTTGTCGGCATAACCCAGCTGCATCACGGCTGCCGCAGAATCGCCGCCGCCAATGATGGTGGTTGCATCGGTGTCGGCCAGTGCTTTGGCAACGGCCTTGGTGCCCGCAGCCAGCACCGGGTTCTCAAACACACCCATCGGGCCGTTCCACACCACGGTTTTTGCAGTTTTTACTGCGTTTGCAAACACTTCACAGGTTTTGGGGCCAATGTCAAGGCCCATGTTGTGCGCGGGGATTTTATCGGCGTCCACATACGACACTGCAATCTCAGCGTCAATGGGGTCGGGGAAGCCATCCGCTACCGCAGTATCTACCGGCAACAACAGCTTTACGCCCTTCTCTTCGGCCTTTTTCATCATCTCTTTGCAGTAATCGACCTTTTCAAGGTCAACCAACGAGCTGCCGACCTCATAGCCCTTGGCCGCGAGGAAGGTGTACGCCATACCGCCGCCGATAATCAGGGTATCCACCTTGCTCAGCAGGTTGTCGATGACGTTCAGCTTGTCGGCCACCTTGGCACCGCCCAGAATAGCGACAAACGGGCGCACCGGGCTGTTGACAGCATTGCCAAGGAACTCGATCTCTTTGCCCATCAAATAGCCCACCGCAGTGGTTTTGATGTAATCGGTCACGCCGGCAGTCGAGCAGTGGGCACGGTGCGCCGAGCCAAACGCGTCGTTGACATACACGTCGGCAAGGCTGGCCAGCTCTTCACTGAATGCAGGCTCGTTTTTGGTCTCCTCTTTGCGGAAGCGGGTGTTTTGCAGCAGCACCACGTCGCCGTCTTTCATTGCGGCAACGGCAGCCTTTGCATGCTCGCCCACAACGGTATCATCGTCGGCAAACACAACCTGCTTGCCCAGCAGCTCTGCCAAGCGCACTGCACAAGGAGCGAGGCTGAACTTTGCCTCCGGGCCGTTTTTCGGCTTGCCCAAATGGCTGCAAAGGATAACTTTACCGCCGTCTGCAACCAGTTTTTTAATGGTAGGCAGGGCCGCGACGATGCGGTTATCGTTGGTGATGACGCCGTCCTTCATCGGGACGTTGAAATCTACACGGACAAGAACGCGCTTGCCCTTTACGTCAATATCGTCAACTGTTTTCTTGCCAAGAGTGCTCATACGGCTTGTACTCCCTTTCTTGTTTCAGAACTTTATTGGTTTTGAGTTTGGTTAGGTTTGTTTATTTCACACCCATACTATTATAATCAGAAACGCTTTGTGTTGCAAGCAAAAAGCACCAAAAGCCGCCAAAACCGTTAATTTTTTAACATTTTTAGCGTCACTTGCCCCCGCAGTGCCGGTTATTAGGGGCATCGTGAAAAAACAAACGGCCCGCACAAACTGTGCGGGCCGCAGCGCATGGTTGGCGCAATTGTTTGAAAGGCAGGCAGTTAGAAATTGATCTCGCGTTTCTGGTAGCTGGTGTGCAGCAGGTGGTGTGCCTTTTCGCTGCCCGGTGCGCCCAGATACTCTTTGTACAGCTTGATGATTTCGGGGTTTTCGTGGCTCTTGCGGTACTGCTGGCCCGCGTCCTCGTTGTACAACGCTTTGGCGCGCAGTGCCTTGAGGTCGGTAAAGTTGCGCACGCTGGCAGGCTGGTAGGGCTGGCCGCCGCCGTTCACGCAGCCGCCGGGGCAAGCCATGAACTCGATGAAGTGGTAGCTTTTTTCGCCGTTTTCAATGCTGCGCAGCACCTGATGGGCGTTCTCCAGCCCGCTGGCCACACAGACATTCACCTTCATGCCCGCCACATCGTAGGTGGCTTCTTTGATGCCGGCTGTGCCGCGCACTTCGCTGAACTCCACCTTTTCCAGCGGCTTGCCGGTCAGGGTTTCCACCGCGGTGCGCAGGGCGGCTTCCATCACGCCGCCGGTGGCACCAAAAATGGTGCCGGCGCCGGTGGATTCGCCCATCAGCTCGTCAAACTTTTCGTCCGGCAGCTCGTTCCACTTGATGCCGGCGCGGTCAATCATGCGGGCCAGCTCACGCGTCGTCACCGAAATATCCACATCGGGCACGCCGTTTGCCGCTTGGTCGTTGCGCTTAATCTCAAATTTTTTGGCGGTGCAGGGCATCACCGACACGCACACGATGTCTTTCGGGTCGATGCCAGCCTTTTCGGCGTAATAGCTTTTGACCGTCGCGCCAAACATCTGTTGCGGCGATTTGCAGCTGGACAGATTGTCGATAAAACCGGGGTGGTAATATTCGCAGAATTTTACCCAGCCGGGGCTGCAACTGGTGATCAGCGGCAGCTTGCCGCCGTTTTGCACCCGCTCGATGAACTCGTGGGCCTCTTCCATAATGGTCAAATCAGCCGCAAAGTCGGTGTCAAACACCTTGTCAAAGCCCAAACGGCGCAGTGCCGCGACCATTTTGCCCTGTACGTTGGTGCCGATCTCTTCGCCAAAGCATTCGCCCAGCGTCGCGCGCACACTGGGTGCGGGCTGTACGACCACGTGCTTCGTGGGGTCAGCAAGGGCGGCCCACACCTTGTCTGTGTCGTCTTTTTCGCGCAGCGCGCCGGTGGGGCAGGCCACGATGCATTGGCCGCAGCTCACGCAGCTGGTTTGCACCAGGGCCGCGTCAAACGTGGAGCCGATGTGGGTTTTAAAGCCGCGCTCGTTGGGGCCGATGACGCCGACATGCTGCAAGCTTTTGCACACGGCAACGCAGCGGCGGCACAGCACGCATTTCGAGTTGTCGCGAATGAGGTGCGGGGCCATGTCGTCAATTTCCGACTCGGGCATCACACCGGCATACCGGTCTGACTTGTCCACGCCATAGCGCTGGCACAGCTCTTGCAATTCGCAGCTGCCGCTGCGCACACAGGCAAGGCAGTCCTTGTTGTGGGTCGAAAGCAGCAGCTCGAGGTTGGTTTTGCGCGAAGCAAACACCTTCGGGGTGTTCGTGAAGATCTCCATACCCTCGTTTACGGGGTACACGCAGGCCGTTACCAAGCTGCGCGCGCCTTTTACTTCTACAACACAAATGCGGCAGGCGCCAATCTCATTGATCTCTTTCAGGTAGCAAAGAGTGGGAATGTCGATGCCGACCTCATGGCAGGCCTCCAGAATGGTGGAACCGGCCTTGACGGTATAAGACTGGTTGTTAATCTTAATCGTTACTGTCTCCATGTTGCTCACTCCCTCTCTTAACCTTTTGAAATTGCGCCGAACTTGCATTTTTCCATGCAGGCGCCGCACTTGATGCATTTGCTCTGGTCAATAACATGCGGGTTTTTCACCGTGCCGGTGATGGCGCCGGCCGGGCACACGCGTGCGCACAGGGTGCAGCCGCGGCACTTTACCGGGTCAATGGTGTATTGCAGCAGGCTCTTGCAGACACCGGCCGGGCACTTTTTGTCCACGATGTGGGCAATGTACTCGTCGCGGAAATACCGCATGGTGGACAGCACCGGGTTCGGGGCCGTCTGGCCAAGGCCGCACAGCGAGTTTGCCTTGATGAACTGGGCCAGCTCTTCAATGCGGTCAAGGTCTTCCATCTCGCCGCGGCCGTCGGTGATCTTCTCCAACAACTCCAGCAGGCGCTTGGTGCCCACACGGCACGGGGTGCACTTGCCGCAGGATTCATCCACGGTAAACTCGAGGAAGAACTTCGCA
>JAQVCK010000007.1 GCA_028689835.1 Pygmaiobacter sp.
ATTTGGACTACTACAACAACCGTCGCAGCAAGGCAAAGCTAAAGGGCTTGCCGCCTGCTCTTCACAGACAACAAGCCCTCTTGGCTGCCTAATTAAAATATTTGTCTAACTTTTTGGGGTCACTTCAAATGTTGCCGGGGGGTTGTTACATCATAATGGGTTTCTGTTGACCAAAGTTTCCACCGTTAACAGCATCCCCTGTTGAAAACTTGTCTGTAAAATCCTACAATTTACTGTTTCACATACGGTGCAACGCCGTGTGCCCACAGTGCCATCACCCCACCGGTGGGCAACAGCTTTGCCTGCAAACGCAAATACACCGCGTACCAGCCAAATACCGACATTGCACGCCCGCGTTTGGCGTCTTGCAACGCTTTTGCCGCCACCGGCCCGGCTTCGGTAATGCCGGGGAACTGAATCTCTTTGCCGTCATGCGTCTGCCACAGCAACTCGGTTTTTACCCAGCCGGGGCAAACGGTCGTCGCAGTGATGCCGGTGTCTTTCAACTCTAGGTGCAACGCGCGGGTGTAATACCGCTCAAACGCCTTACTGGCAGCGTATAACGCAAGGTAGGCTATCGGCTGAAACGACGCGGCAGAGGATATGGTCAATATGCGGCTGCCCGGCCCCATATACGGCAGGCAGACATTGCACAGCTGTGCCGGCACCGTACAGTTCAGCATCACCGTTTTTTTAATCTCGGCAGAATCAAAGTTTTGGCAGGGTGCCATGCGGGCCAGCCCTGCGTTGTTGACAAGGTAGCGCACCTGCGCCCCGCTCTGCTGCAACCGCTCTGTCAGTTTTTGCAGCGCATCCGGTTGGGTCAGGTCCATTGCCAATACAACTACTTTCTCCCCCAATTTGCCCCGCAACGCGTTCAGTTTTTGTTCGCCCCGGGCAACGGCCCACACCTCATCTACCGCTTCGGCACACAAAAGGCGGGTAAACTCCCGCCCCAGCCCCCCACTTGCGCCGGTCACCAATGCAATTGTTTTCATTGTCTTCTCCCTTTTAAAGCCCTGCGTCCTGCGCAAGGGCATCGATGGCCTGTTTAAAAAATTGTCTTTCCTGTGCATCGTCCCGCATCAGGTGGTAGGTCAAACAAAGCTGCCCTTGCAGCGTTGCCGCCCCAATGACCCGCTGCGTGTACGACACCGCAGGCGGCACAAAGGTCAATTGCTCGATGTCAAACGCCCCATAGTTGGTTTGTAGTGGCAACACCGTCAGGTTGGTCATGCCCAGTGTGCGTTGTTTGGTGCCCACGTACCCCATCTGTTCGGCCAGCGCCGCTATAAACGGGTCGCGCAACAGCCCATGAGTGTGCAGCAATACGGCGTCGAGCAGTGACGGCGAAAGCCGCAGTAAAAACTGTAACACAAAATAAACAGCAGCCGGGCGGTTCAGCCGGGCAACCAGCTTACGGTGCAACTGCCGCGCGTTTTCGCCAAAGCTTTTGCTGGTTGCATACCGCTGCGGCACCGCAATGCCCCCCACTTGGTTGTTCAGCGTGCGGTCTCCCGGCGCGCGCACCCCCACGGCAAGCCCTATTTGCTGTTTCCCCGGCACCGCTTTTAAAAAGGCGGTCACAAGGTAGCTGTTTACCGAAACGCCCAGCGCCTTTGCCCGCGCACAGAGGGCGCGGGTCTCGGCCGGCGAAAACCGGGCACACAGCACTTCACTGGCATGGCTCTGCCAATAGGTCTGTTGCAACTGTTCTAAGTCTTGCCAGCCAAACGCGCGGCCCTTGTGCTGCCAGTGCCGGTTACAGTGGGCGGCGTACCAAGCCGCCGTGGCGGGCAGCCCGGTCGCTTTGGGCATAGTCTCTTTCGCCAGCACCCACAGCGGGCAAAACGCCGGCGGCGTGCCTGCCAGTGTACGCAGCACATCTTCAATAAAACCCACAATGGCCTTGCCATCGCCCGCAAGGTGGTGCGCCATCACAAGCAGCTGTGTTTGCCCTTGCGGCGACGTCAGTGCAAACACCCGCATCAATTCGCCGTTTTGCAAATCAAACGGGCGCTTCTCCTGCCGGCGCAGCAGGTCTTGCCAATCGCCCTGTGCCAGCTGCACCGTGCAGCCGCTTTGTGCCTGCCGCCGGTAAAATGCCCGCCCGTCAGCACAAAGTTCGATGCGGCACAACGTACTTTCGTGCGCGGCAAATACCGCGCGCACTGGGGCCAATAGCGCCCCCGGCTGCACTACACCGCGCAGCCGCACTAAAAACACAATGCTGTCGCAGGGCTCAAACAGGTTGGGGCGCTCGGTGCGTATTTCTTTTCGCGCCCCTTGCAATTCCACTTTATCCATGCAACACCGTGCGCGCAAGGTCCTGTGGGGCAATGGTTTCATACCGCGTGGTAAACAGTTTTTTCAGCGCGTACAGGTACACGACTCCCCAGTAATAGTCTGCCAGCTTCAGCGCATTGCCTGGCACGCCGGTCCCCTCACGTTGCGCCTGCGCAATCATTTTTGCCGTCTCTAAATACAGTTCACTTTCATAGGCATCCCCTTGCTGCTCTTTTTCTGCCACAGCTAACAGCATTTGGGTGTGCAGCGCCACCGCACCCGCAAAATGTTCGTCTTTCTCCAACCGATTCAGTACATAGCCGGACAGCTTTTGCAGCTTTTGCTTTGCGGGTAGCGGCAGCTTGCCGAGCAACTTTAGTTGGGCCAGCTCACTATCGCCTGCGGCGCGCTTTTGCAGCGCGCTAAACAGCTCCTCTTTCGACTTAAAATACAGGTAGATTGTGCCCTGCCCAATGCCGATGTCACGCGCAAGGTCACTGATTTTTGTGCCCGAAAACCCGTTTTTTGCAAAATACAGCACCGACTGCCGTAGTATTTTTTCGCGCATTGCGGCCCGTTCTTCTGCACAGCGCTCGGCCGATTTTGGCATAAAGCCACCTCCTCTATTTTTATGAATGAATATTTGTTCATTCATTATATCCCTGTTTCTCCCCTCTGTCAAGCAGGCACCCGCTGTGCGCACCGTTTTATTTTCGCCATGAACCCCGCCCGCCGTGCCGTGCGCAGCACTGCCCACCCCAGGCAGCTTGCCATACCCTGCTTTTGCCGCCACAACTAAAAAAGCGGGGGCAAATTGCCCCCGCCGCTCTGCCGGCAACTCACCGGCAGTTTGCTTTTTTATTTTTCATCGCCTGCCGTTGCAAGGCGCTTTGCCTCGTCAAACTCCGCCGCAATTTCAGCAGAGGGCTCTTTGTCCAGCAGCGACACAATTACAATCACCGCAAGGCTAACCAAAAAGGCAGGCAACAGCTCGTAAATGCCAAAAATGCCGCCCATCGGCTTAATCAGCAGTCGCCACACAAATACGCTCACCGCACCGGTGACCATTCCGGCCACCGCACCACGCCAAGTCGTGCGCTTCCAAAACAGGCTGGTCAGCATTACCGGGCCAAACGTGGCGCCAAACCCGGCCCATGCAAACGCCACCAGTGTAAAGATCACGCTGTTTTCGTCCAGCGCAATTACAATACCCACAGCCGAAACCGCCAGCAGCATAATGCGCGACACCCACAGCACCTCTTTGTCACTGGCGTTCTTTTTCAGCACACCCTGGTAAATGTTCTTCGCAAAGGCAGAGGCCGCAATCAGCAAGTAGGAATCCGACGAGCTGATGGTCGCCGCCAGAATACCCGCCATCACCACGCCCGCCAGCAACGGGGGCAGCAGGTTGGTCGCCAGCAGAATAAAAATACTCTCTGCCCCGGCAGCACTCGTCAGTGCCGTCGGGTACAGCGCGCGGCCAATCAGCCCAATCAACACGGCGCACACCAGCGAAACAAGGCACCAAGTCGTCGCAATGCGGCGCGATTTTTTCAGCTCTGATAATTTGCGAATAGCCATAAAGCGCAGCAACACCTGCGGCACACCAAAATAGCCAAGCCCCCAAGACAGGGTCGAAATAATGGTAATCAGGCCATACGGGGCCGCTTCACCAAACAGCGGCACCCCATTTTTAACTTGCTGTATGCCGTCCTGCACCACCGGCTGGGCAATGCCAAAAAAGCTCACAAAGCCGGGGATATTTTTAATGTTCTGCACCACTGCCGCCGGGCCACCCGCCGCCGCGGTGCCGCTACCCAAAATAATCACCAGCGCAAAAATCATCACGATTGCCTGCATAAAGTCCGATGTACTCTCGGCCAAAAAACCGCCAATCAGCGTGTAAAAAATAACAAACACCGCGCCCGCAATCATCATGCTGTGGTACGACAGGCCAAACAATGTGCTGAACAGCTTGCCACAGGTGACAAAGCAACTGGATGCATACACGGTAAAAAACACTAAAATAAAAACCGCCGAAATAGTCAGCAACACTTTTTTCTTCTCTTTAAACCGGGCCGAAAAGAACTCCGGTACTGTAATGGCATCCCCGGCAACGACCGAATAGCTGCGCAACCGGCGCGCCACCAGCAGCCAGTTGATATAGGTGCCCATCGCGAGGCCAATCGCCGTCCACGTGGCATCGGCAAGCCCGCACCAATAGGCAACCCCGGGCAGCCCCATCAGCAGCCAGCCGCTCATATCCGACGCTTCCGCACTCATCGCCGCAATCCACGGGCCAAGGCTGCGCCCGCCTAAAAAATAGTTTTCGGTACTCTGGTTCGCACGGCGTGCAAACACCAGCCCAATTACAATAACCGCCGCCATATAACAGCACATTGCAATTAAAATTTCCGCTCTGTCAAAGTTCACTCCTGTTTCCCCCTCTATCTGGTCTCCCACGCAGTCCACACCCGGCCACGCGGCAATAAACAAAGATAATCATACCCGATTTTGCATCGTTTGGCAAATGCGAATCCTCACGCTCTCTATCAAAAACTCCCTTGATGCACACGCGGCACCAAGGGAGCTGTTTTCTGTTCCAACTTTTTTAATCTGGGTTCTTACCCACCTGCACCCGGTACAGAATCTGGCCCTGCGGGCTCCACCGGGGTAGGAATCGGTGTCGGCACTGGGGTCACCTCTGGTACTGGGGTGGGTGTCGGGGTCGGGGTCGGCGTCACTACCGGGGCCGGGGTCGGCGTCGGCGTCGGCGTCACTACCGGGGCCGGGGTTGGCGTCACTACCGGGGCCGGCGTCGGCGTCGGGGTTGGCGTCGCGGTAGCTTCCGGTTTCTTTTCAAACTTTGCCGTCACAATAATCTTTTCTGTTGCATACGACGGCACGGTAAACGTTAATTGCGCGTTTGCCACATCGTCAATATGCCCCACCGTGCAGGCCCAGCCGGCAAATTTGTACCCATCTTTCGCCACCGCTTTTACCGTAGTGCAGGTCTTGCCGGGCACCACGGTCTGGGTTGCGGTCCCCTCTAGGGTACCGGCCGCGGCATCCGACACGGTAAACGAAATTTCAATGCCCGCTGCACTGCTGGAAGCCGTTGACGCGGGTTTGTCGGTATGTATGGCTAGCGGGTCCGTCTCCACAATGCCCGGCGGTGTCTCTTTGCGCGCGGGGATCGCCTTCAGCGGCTTGGGCCGGGTATCCTCGGTAAGGTAGCTGTGGGTGCGGATATACTCAAACATCGCATTAAATGCATCCTTATTTAGGTGCACCCCGTCGCTGATGGTGTAATCCCACTTTGCAAACCCAGTGGTATCGTCCTTCAACACCTCAGCACTATTCAAAAATTTATACCCCAGCTCCTTCGCCATATCGGCAAGGGCAAGGTTAAATTTGTCGATTGTCTGCATCGTGATGTTGGGGTTGTCGCGGTACTGGTGCACCGGTGGCACCGAGTTGATAATGATGTCGGCATACGGGTAGGCTTCATGGATTGCCTTGAGCGCCGTTTTATACTGGGTCACCAGTGTATCGGCTGTCCAGCCAATGGTATTGTTGGTGCCAAACATCATAATAATGCGCTTTGGCTGCATAATTTTGACTGCTTCGGGGATGGTGACCGGGTTGTTATACCCTTTAAAATAAACACACTGTTTCGTAGGGACCATCTGGATACCCATTGAAACAATCCCTATATCGTTGTCCAGCGTCGTCAAACCATAGCTCATCATACGCGCCGTGTTAGAGTCGCCGATAAACAGGGTCTCATCAATATAATCCTGCCCGGCATCGTCACTTTCGCCTAAAATCGTATCGGCATATTTCGTTTTATCAATCTTGTCGGTGTCTTTGTTATAGGCAAGGTCAGACGAGGTGCGTGAGCGGGAAATATCGGACGAAATGCCGCTATCTCCCCCCACCGCACTGCTTTTGCAAGAGGATAAGGTTGCGACCAGCACTGCGACCAGCAGCACCAAAAGCAGTGCCCCGCCACCTGCAAACAACCGTAACCGCTGTTTTTTTTGGGGTGGCAAATGGCGCAGGGCGGCAAAAAAGTTCGAGGCTTCCCCTTTTTTACTTTTACTCTGTTTTTCCGGCAACGGCGCGGGTTTGCCGTTCGTCTCGGGCCCTTTGCCCCGGTGTGCGCCGCGCGCGCGGCGGCGTTCAAATTCATTCAATACAGTACGCCCCTTTTATCAAACATGTGGGCGGCAGCCGCTGCCACACACGCGGAATTGCGAGAGGAAAACGACAAAAACCGACGATGCACCTATTCTATCATATCCACCCTGTCGGCACAAGGCTGTACCACTCATACAACCGTTTTCACCTAAAGCACAAGAGCCCGCAGCAACCTCTTTTATTAGGAACGCGTAGTAGCCGCATTTTTGTACAAAAAACAAAACTTTTTTCAATTTTCTCCTATTTGTACAAAACTGTGCGCCCTCTTTTGCTCCTGTCCGGCTAAAACAAAAGCCCGGCAACCGCCGGGCTTTTGTTTTAGTGCCCCGCCCAAAGCAGAGCTTTTTATTCTGCCACCGCATCTTTCAGCGCGTTTTGCACCGCCTCAATGATGCCGTTCGACGTATAGGTCGCACCCGCTACAACATCCACATCCGCTGTCTGCTGGCGAATCATCTCATCGCCCACACCTTTTTCAGCTTTTTCGTAAATGCCCTCGGTCTCGCTGTGCTGGGTCAGCGCTACTTTTACAATGTTGCCGCCCTCTACCGTCACTTCCACGGTCAACTCACCACCGTTGCCGGTGCCGGTACCGGTGTACACGCCATCTTGATAGTTGCCCTGCACTTCCGGCACAACTGCCACACTGCTGGAGGCCGGGGCAGAAGAAGAACCGCCCTCACCCAACGCATTTTTCACCGCTTCAATGATGCCGTTCGACGTATAGGTCGCACCTGCCACAGTGTCCACATCGGCTGTTTGCGTGCGAATCATCTCATCGCCCACGCCTTTTTCAGCATTTTCGTAAATGCCCGGGGTCTCGCTGTGCTGGGTCAGTGCTACTTTTACAATATTGCCGCCCTCTACCGTCACTTCCACGGTCAGCTCGCCGCCGTTGCCGGTGCCAGTACCCTCGTAAATGCCATCCGTGTAATTGCCCTGTACTTCGGGCACCGCAGTGGTCTCTCCGCCGGTGGTGCCGGTGGCTGCCGGTGTGGTGCTATCTTCCTTTGCGCTGGCAAAACAGCTTACAAGGCTGACAGCCAACAACAAAACGATCAAAATAACGGCAATTATGCTTTTTTTCTTCATGCTTTTCTCCTCGTCTTTAACATCTCAAAAATGACCATTCTCTATTGTAAATAAAACGCCAAAAGAAAGCAACCGCAAAATGCAGCTGCTCTCTCTCTTTTTTGTTTTTTTACCCCCTCAAAGCGCAAACCGTTCGGCCGCCTGAGGGGTCGTGCGTTTTACCGCGTAATCTTGCGGCATTCCAAATAATAGCGTTTTTCCTCTGCGTGCCCCATGCTGAACGACTTTTTAGGCAATACGCCCCCTGCGCGTACCCCGCCCAGCAAGCCACTTTTTTTCAGTGGGGGCAGCAGCAGGCCCAGTGCGCCGGCCTGCGCCAGCTCGCGCACCGATGTTTCGCCGTGAATATAATCCACCCGCGCAGTGGGGTGCTTTGCAAGGTATCCTGCCAAAAATGCCTCTATGCCGCCCACACAAAGCGGCCAGTGGCTGCCGGTGATGGAAAAGGTCGTCTCCTGCCCTTCACCCACCAGCACAAAACGCTGCGCACTGCTTTTGCCTGCCACCAGCGGCGTACCCTGTGCGGCAAAAAAGGCACGCATCTCCTCTGCAAACTCATCTCGGGTCGCGCCAAATACCACGCGGTGGATCGGCTCAATCAAAATGGCTTCGTCATGCAAATTCTCCAGCTCTACCAAACAATAACGGGCGGGGTGGTCCTGCTTCTCCGCCTCCGACAGGCCGGGTTTAATTTCCTCCCACCATGCCTTTGCCGTCGCCAGCGAGTGGTTCCCGTCGCCCACTGCAAGGCCAAGCGGTTTGCAGCCGGTTGGGGCAGTGCAGGTCTCAAACGCATCCACCGCGCGCAGCACATGGTCAATCAGCGCGGCATCCTCCACCGCGCGGCCCTCAATATGGCCGCCACCCAGCATCAGCGGGGTATCATACAACAGCGGCAAGCGGCTGGCAACCGCCGCAACCGGCCCCAACACGGGGTGTGTGGGGTCATCTACCCACAGAAAAAGATGCGGGGTCTCCAGCGGGGCACCGCGCCGCACGGCCTGCCGGGGCGGGAGGCGGCTTTTTACTGTGTTCTCGGTGGGGCGGATCAGCGGCTGGGTACCCTTGTCGTAGCAGTACTGCTCTAAATCCACAACCCCCACCAATCCACGGCGCACACCACTTTCGGTGGTGCGCCGCACAAAAACAAAGCCATTTACCTGCCTTGCCAACACATCGCGCAGGGCAGTATCCATTGCGCGGTGAATTTTTTCAATCCGCTGGGCAACGTCCGGCTGCTCTAAATAGACCTCTGGCAAGATCAAATCAAGGCAACTGGGCGCATCGCCCACAAATGCGGCGGCCCGCTGCCAATACTCCGGCTGCGAGGTAAACTGGTCACAGGCGAGTGTGGCCCATTTTTCCATATCGGTGCCCTGGCGCGGCAACAAAATTTTTGCCGGGCCGAACATGTGGTGCGCTTGCATTGTGTCTCCCCCTGTTGTTGCGGCGGGGCAATTCCCCCGCGCGGTGCTGTGGGCCCGTTTTTTGGCCCTATAAACAGTTATTATAGGGCAGTGGTGCTTTTTTTGCAACCGCCGGGCCCGATGCACTACTTTGCCCTGCGCTGTACCGCTTTTATTTTGTGCTTTTGCAAACCACTTACAGCAACTAAGGGGCTTTGGGCAAACCGCTAAAAGCTTTTTGAAATTTGCCCCCTTGCAGCGTACTTTTACCTCTTTGGCCTTTGCCCTGTTAAAAGTGCACTGTTGTTTTTGGGCTTGCATCTCCGTTTTACACGGCCCTACCGGGCTGCAAAACCGCACATCCGCGCACTGTGGGCCACCAGCGCACCACTTGCCGGCGGTTACGCCCGCGCACTGCCTCTGACACAACAAAAAACAGCGGGTGCTTTGGGCATCCGCTGCATTTTAATATAGTTATTTGCGCTCCAGGTTCTGGTCGCGGCCCGGGCCCACACCCACCATCGTGATGGGGCAACCGCACAGCTTTTCCAGCTCGGCAATATAGGTCTTGCAGCGCTCGGGCAGCTCGTCAAACGTGCGGCAGCCCGAAATATCGTCATCAAAGCCCGGCAGCGTCTCGTATACCGGGCGGCAGTCCGCCAGCACTTCCAAGCATTCGGGGTACTCTTCCAGGCGGGTACCGTCCGGCAGCTCGTAAGCAGTGCAGACCTTCAAATCGCCCACACCTGCCAAGGTGTCCAGCTTGTTAACGGCAAGCTGGGTCATGCCGTTTACCCGTACCGCATACCGTAGCACCACGGCGTCAAACCAGCCGGTGCGGCGGGGGCGCCCCGTCACCGTGCCGTACTCGTGCCCTTTGTCGCGGATCAGTTGCCCGGTCGCGTCCAATAGCTCGGTGGGGAACGGCCCCTCGCCCACGCGGGTGGTGTAGGCCTTCGCCACGCCAATCACTTCGTCCAGCATGCGCGAGCCAATGCCTGCGCCCACTGAAAACCCGCCCGCAACCGGGTGGCTGCTGGTGACAAACGGGTAGGTGCCCATGTCAAGGTCCAGCAGGGTACCCTGCGCGCCCTCAAACAAAATCTTTTTGCCCTCGTTATAGCTGTTGTAAATCAGCACCGAAACGTCGGCCACATAGGCGGCCAGGCGCTTGCCATAGGCAACATACTCTTCTATCACCGCGTCAAGGTCCAGCGGCTTTGCGTCGTATAGCTTTGTCAGCACGCGGTTTTTTTCGGTACCGGCAAACAACGCCTTTTTGCGGAACACGTCCTCATGCACCAAATCCCAAATGCGGATGCCTGTGCGCTCGGCCTTGTCCATATAGCAGGGGCCAATGCCGTTGCGGGTCGTGCCAATGCGGTGCGCCGCGTCCCGCATATCCTCTGACCGCGCGTCAATTTCAATATGCCATGGCATAATAACATGGGCGCGCGGGTCAATGCGCAGGTGCTCGCAATCCACCCCGCGTGCGCGCAGCCCGTCCATCTCGGCCAACAGGCTACCGGGGTTTACTACCACGCCGCTGCCAATCAGGCACAGCGTTTTCGGGTATAAAATCCCCGACGGTACGGTGCGCAGTTTGTAAACTTCGCCCTCCAGCTCTACGGTGTGCCCGGCATTGTTCCCGCCCTGCGCGCGCACAACCACATCTGCCTGCTGTGCAAGAATATCAATAATCTTGCCTTTTCCCTCATCGCCCCACTGTGTACCCACAACAACTTTGGACGGCATAATTTGTTCCCCTCCATTACTCGCCATAGGCCGCCCCACGGCGGCCCAACTCAAAGCGGGTTTTGTGACCCGCCACAAACACAACTGATTATATACCAAATACACCTCGAAATGCAAACGGCATTTTGCACCGTTTGTCACATTGTATTGGGCCGCTAAAACACAAAGTGAGGGCAGGCCTCATTCGGCCTGCCCCCACTTTTGGGTACTATGCCGCGTTGTTCGGGCTGCAATGCGCCTGAAAACACGGGTTTTGTCTTTACGCTAGTTGTTATGCCTGCTTGGCACGCATAACGCGAGAAACGCGGCGGGCAGCGGTGTTCTTGTGCAGAACGCCCTTGCTCTGTGCCTTGTTGATCGCAGAAACAGCGGCGACGACAGTCTTGTCAGCGTCGGCGGCGCCAGAGGAGACGGCGGCCTCTGCCTTCTTGACAACTGTTTTCAGGTTGGTCTTGATGGCCTTGTTATGCGCAGTCTCTTTTGCAGCCTGGCGCACACGGTCCTTTTGGGATTTAATGTTTGGCATGATACCACCTCCTTCATTAACCATAACAGTGCTCTTTATCCTACCACATTTTCACCCTGTAATACAAGGGTTTTTTCAAAATTTCAGCGAAACGCCTGCGAAAATCTCCCAAAGCAGGTACCGGGTGGCAACCGCACCCGCGCTTTGCCCCAAAAAAGCCGCAGCAAAGCCGCTTTACAAGCTGTGACGTTTTACCTATAATAAACGATAGCAGGCGTATTAAGCAAGCGCCCTTACCGGGGCGCAGGCAGGAGTGAAGAGACAACATGAAACGATGTGAGATCAACACGTTATTTGAGGCGACCCCCGCAGAGGGCACCGTCGTCACCGTGGCAGGCTGGGCCCGCACGGTACGTGACTCTAAAACCATCGGGTTTATTGCGCTGTCGGACGGCAGTTGCTTTAAAACCCTGCAAGTCGTGTTTGAAGAGGCGCGGCTTGCCAATTTTAAAGAGATTGCCAAATGCGGCGCAGGCACCGCGCTGGTGGTCACCGGGCGCATTGTATTAACCCCGCAGGCAAAGCAGCCGTTTGAGCTAAATGCCGACAGCATTGTGGTAGAGGGCGATTGCCCGCCGGAATACCCGCTGCAAAAAAAACGCCACAGCGCCGAGTTTTTGCGCACCATGCCGCACCTGCGTGCGCGCACCAACACGTTCAGCGCCGCGTTTCGCGTGCGGGGCGAAGCGGCCTATGCACTGCACGACTTTTTTCACAAAAATGGTTTTGTATATGTGCATACCCCGTTGATCACCGGGTCGGACTGCGAGGGCGCGGGCGAAATGTTTCAGGTTACGACACTGGACCTTGCCAACCCGCCCCGCAATGCAGACGGCAGCATTGATTACAGCCAAGACTTTTTTGGCCGCGAGACCAACCTCACTGTTTCCGGCCAGCTAGAGGGGGAAAGCATGGCGCTGGCGCTGGGCAAAATTTACACCTTTGGCCCCACTTTCCGCGCAGAAAACTCCAACACGCCGCGCCACGCCGCCGAGTTTTGGATGATTGAGCCGGAGATGGCGTTCGCCGACCTGACCGACTATATGGACACCGCCGAGGCGATGATTAAATCGGTCGTGGGGCACCTTTTGGCTACCTGCCCGGACGAGCTTGCATTCTTCAACCAGTTCTACGACAAAACCCTGCTGCAACGGCTGGGCGCACTGGTGGACAGTGAGTTTGCACGGGTTAGCTATACCGAGGCCGTCCAAATTTTGCAGGCACACAACGATGAATTTGAGTACAAGGTTGACTGGGGTACCGACCTGCAAACCGAGCACGAGCGCTATTTGACCGAGCAGGTCTACCAAAAGCCGGTGTTCGTCACCGATTACCCCAAAGAGATCAAAAGCTTTTACATGCGCCAAAACGAGGACGGCAAAACCGTTGCCGCCGCCGACATGCTGGTGCCCGGCGTGGGCGAGCTGTGCGGCGGCAGCCAGCGCGAGGAGCGGCTGCCGGTGCTGTTGCAGCGCATCCACGAGCTTGGCATGCGCGAAGAGGATTACTCTTGGTACCTTGATTTGCGCCGCTTTGGCAGCGCGCGCCACGCAGGCTACGGCCTTGGGTTTGAGCGGCTGATTATGTATGTCACCGGCATCCCCAACATCCGCGACGTACTGCCGTACCCGCGCACCGCAGGTGGGTTTTAAGCACTGATGAAATACAAAAGGCAGGCGAGTGAAATGGCACAGGCCCGTTTGGAAAAACCGGTTTACCAGCTGATCGCGCTGGACGTAGCTGAAAATATCGTCGGCGGCAAATATACTGTCGGCCAAAAGCTGCATGGGCGTTCCGCCCTTGCCAGCAAATATAATGTCTCCCCAGAAACCGTGCGCCGCGCCATGTTCTTGCTCAAAGACATGGAAATTCTCGACATCCGGCAAGGCAGCGGCATTCTCATTAAAGATGTGGAAAAAGCACAGGCGTTTGTGCAAAAATTTAAAAATGTGTGCACGGCAAGCGAGCTGCGGGCAAACCTCACCGACCTGTTGGCACAGCGCGACGCACTGGAGCAGCAGATTAGCAGCTCGATGATGAATTTGATTGACAGCTACGAGCGGTTTGAGGGCTCAAATCCCCTCACCCCGTTCGAACTACCCATCCAGCCCGGGGATGCGCTGACCGGCAAAAACCTTGCCGACGTCAACTTCTGGCACAACACCGGGGCAACCATCATTGCCATCCGGCGCAGTGGCGGGCTGATTTTATCACCCGGGCCATATGCCGAATTTATGCCCGGCGATGTGTTTTTACTGGTCTGCGACGCACAAAGCTTTGCCCGCGCAAGGGCCTACGTGGCAAGCGGGCAATAATACCTGTCGCCCACTTGACAGCACTCCAATTAAACACAAACAGCCTTTGGCCGCAAAAATGCGGGCCAAAGGCTGTTACTTTTTTGTTAGGCCGCCGGCAAGGGGGCGCCGTTCTTTAGCGTCCGTTCCTCTTTTCTACCGGGATCAGCTTGGGTGTCTCCCGGCAGGGCTGTTGCGGCACATCGTCCCGTATGCCCGCATCCAGCATCGCGGCAATCGCTGGCAACGACTCGCGCGGGATGGCGTGCCCCACCTCAAACATCCTAGAAAAATGCGCATGGTAAACATAGTCGCTGTAATCGGCATACACCTGCCGCCCCTGTGCGGTGGCCTGCACAATCACATCCCGCCGGTTGTCGCTGGCATGAAACTTTTCCAACAGCCCTTTTTCCACCAGCCGGTTGACCAGTTTGGTGAAGGTACTGCGGGTAATGCCCAGCCGCCCGGCAATCATCGCCATGTTCTGGTGCAATTCTTCGTTTTCCAATAGATATTCCAGCACCTGAATTTGCGAATACGAAACTTTCACACTGGTGCCGAGATATGCCTCTTTTTTGTATACGGCAGCATAGACATTGCAGTAGCGGATGAGCTTTTCCACCACATCGCGATATTCTCCCATCCACGCAAGCTTCATCGGTGCACGCCCCTTGGTTTAAAGTTGTTCTCAGTATACTACCGCGCGGGGCTTTTGCGCAAGGCTGCCCCCATAAGGCAGCGCAAAGGGGCGGGCCCTGTGGCCCGCCCCTTTGCAGGAGGGTGTTGCTTTTCGTTACCGCGCATCAGGCCGCGGCATTGACCAAATGCCAAAACAGTGCGGTGTTGGCACAGGTAATCATGGTGAACAACATCGCGTTCAGGCAGGCGGCCAGCCACACGTTGTTGGTTTTTTCATACAGCCGCCGCGCAAACACCGCCGCAATGGCAAGGCAGGGGGCCAGCGCCACCAGCATAATGCCGTTCAGCGCCTGTGCCGGGTACATTGCCACACCGGTGGCAAAATCCAGCCCGTATTGCAGTGCCAGCCATACCACCAGCCCGCCGATGTTCAGCCCAATGGCAAGCGCCGTGCCGCCGCGGCGCCCGCGGGTATTGGCGTTCAGCGCCACCGTGTTGACAAAGTAGTAAATAAAGAATACCGGCAAATACCGCAGTGCCACCAGCAGGTGTTCTACTTTAAAGGTGCGCACCGCCAAGGTCCAGATGCGGAAATCGACCCCGAACACCGCCTGTATGCCAAACAGCAGGCCATAGCCCAGCACGACCGCGGCCAGTGCCGCCGCAAGGCTGGCGCCAATCACCGGCAGGCTGCGCGTGATGCCGTACTGGCCAAACTGCACGCCCGCAGGCCGGTTGCCCACATAGTAAAAGCCAATCAGCAGCAGTGCGGCAACAAGGCCGTTCACCAGCGCCCAGTAGGCAATCTGGTTCACCGTCGGCTCAGCGAAGACGGGCGAAAGCGAAAGGATGCTGCCGCCAAACCGCAGCACGGCAAACAACACAAGGCCCACGCCGCTAAACCACAAGCCGCCCTTTGCAAACGGCGCATCGCCGTTTTTGCGGCCCACCAATGCGGCAATCACACCTGCGGCCACCACAAACAGCGCGGTAATCCACAGCGGCACAAGGCCCGTATCGGTCTTATCCATCAGCCTTGCAAACAGCAAAGCGGGCAGCGCGGCACTGATCAGCATGGCAAGCCAGCCTGCAGCTTTGCCCGCGCTGGTTTTGGCCTGCGGCAGCGGGTCGGTGGCAGGCACCACGGCGCGTTTGAACACCGGCAGCTTTAGCAGCAGCGAAAGCAGCGGCACAAACAGCAAAAAGAACCCAATCAGCGCCACAAAGTTAAATAGCTCTTTGAACATCCAAATCTGGTTGTCGGCCGCAAGGTTCCAGTTCGTCTGCGCGGGGGACGTCACCCCGTCAAACGCGTGGGTATAAAACGTGATCAAATCTGCGGTCGCTGTTTTTGAAAAATGGTTCCACGGGTGGGTCTGATTCGGGGTATAAACTACCCGTTCGCCGCTTTGCGAGGCACGCACCGCGTTGCCATCCAGCAGCACTTCGCCCGAATCCACCGTGTAAAACTGCCCCGCCGTGGGGCTGCCGTCCGCCGCAAAGCCCAAAAACGCCTTGCCGCTGTTCGTCGCCACAAAATCTTTGTAAGTCACGGTGCCGGTGATCTTTTGCTCTTCGGCAGTTTTTTCGTCGGCAGACTTGTTAAAGAAAAACTCGTCGTAATGGCCGGCAAGGATGCCCACCGTGCGGCTGCCAAACGCAGCCTGGTACTGGTCCTGCGGGGCCACGGCCGCGGCATGCGAAAAATCTGCGCCTGCCACAATGCCCGCGTAGATGTTGCGTGTGCCGGTCTGTAATGCCTGCATTTCATCCAGATACAGCGCTACCAGCGACGAAAAGCCGCCCATCGAATGGCCGGACACCGAAATGTACGAGTTGCCCGCGTCATCCTTTTTGGTAAAGTCCTGCTGCGCGGCCCAGTTTGCCGCATCGGATACCGAGTAGATCCAGAAGGTGCCGAACTGGCTGCCCACCGGCATATCGCCATTCCAGCGGGAATCGCCGTGGTCGTACATGTCAAGGTCCAGCACGATATACCCGCGCCGCGACATTTCAATCGACGGGGCGTCCTGCATTTCTTTGGTGTTCAAATACCCGTGGGTCGTCACCACCACCGGCCGCGGGTCGTCGGCCCCGGCACCCTTGGGCAGGTACAGCAGCGCGCTCAGCGTGCCGCGCTCGGTCGTAAAGGTGATTTCTTTTACCTGTACCGTAAAAAACGACGTGTTGAACAGCATCGCAAAAAAGCTACCCAGTATCATCAGCGCCAGTGCGACCACCAGCAGCTTCAGTTCGCGTTTTTGTGGGGTTTTTTGTTTCATAAATTTCCTCCTCTTTTTGTGCGGGTTTTGTGGTGTTCTCTGCACTGCAGCCCCACGGGCTGCCGGCCATGCCCCCTTCCCTCGTTTGGCGCAAGGCGCAAAAAAAGCGCAGAAAACCCCCGCTGTGGTTTTCTGCGCAACTCTGCTTCTCTGCGCATGATTTCCATTCGATTCTTTTTTGTTTCTTTTGGAAACTATTTGCTGCTGTCATTGTAGCAACACGCATTTAAAAAATCAACACAAAGTAAAATAATTGTATCTTTAGCTAAAACTCTGCCGTTTTCTCTGGTCATCCCGGCGAAAAAAAGCCCCGGCCTGTACAAAAAGTCGGGGCAGTTTTGTTCTGTTTTTACAGTGCGGCACCATTGTTGCGGCGGGTAGGTGGGCACTTACAGCACAGCTTTGGCGGCAATCAGCAGCAAAATCACGCCGCCAAACACCTCGGCCCGGCTGCCCAGCAGCCGCCCAAACCGCTGGCCCAGCAACAATGCAACAAAGCTGCAAATAAAAGTCGTGACGGCAATCACCGGGCTTGCGGCAAAAATATTTGCCCCCTGCAACGAAAAACTCACCCCCACCGCAAACGCGTCGATGCTGGTGGCGACCGCCTGCCCCAACAGGGTGCGCAAGCTCAGCGTGCGCTTATCCAGGCTGCAATCCAGCGCTTCCTGTGTTGGGGTGGCAAGCCCCTCTCGAATCATGTTAAAGCCAATGATGCCCAAAATCAGCAGGGTGGCATACCCCGCGTATTTTTCAATCGCCCCGGCAAACAGGCTACCTGCAAAATAACCCAGCGCAGGCATCAGCCCCTGAAACACCCCAAATGCAATGGGGATTGCAAGTTTGCGGTGGCGCGGCATACAGGGGTAAGCCAGTGCATCTGAAATCGACACGGCCACCGCGTCCATCGAAAGGCCCAGCCCAATCAGCAAAATGTCTCCAAAGTTCATCGTAATGTCCTCCCTTATTGTTTCCCCGGGGCCAAACCGGGGTCGGTGAGCATTCGGTGCAAACCAATAAAAAAAGACCCATGTATAGCCCAAAAAGCTATACATAAGTCTCGTCTTTTAACGCAGAATACCTGCTAATCATAGGCCAGGCCCCAAAAACAGGGCCAGAATGTTGACCTACAACACGCGGCTGGGTGCCGCGCAAACTACTCCCTTATGCAGATGACTTTTATTTTCTCACAAAATTACAGTTTGTCAAGTCTTTTCTATGTTTTGTACAAATTTAGGCACAAAATTTTTTTATGCTATCCCCGCAGTCGCAAAAAACCCAGTTGCAAAGCCAAGTCAAACGTTTTTCTAACTGAAACAGGTGCCAAAAAGTTGCTGTACAACCCGCTTTGGGCATGCTAAACTGAAATACAAGATTTTGCACAAAGGGGGCGGGGCGTTGGCAGCTGATATCTGGGTCGAAAGCTTTGATTACTTTCGGTCAGGCAACCGGTTTGCCGGTAGCAGCGGGCCGTTTTCCTTTAAAATTTTCCCGCAAAAAGACGAAGACACCCTGCGCGTTGTCACCTGGTGCGGCCCTTTTTGCTGTGAAAAAACCGAGGAAGCACAAAAAGAGACCGCCGAGTTTGATTATTCGCAGCAGGGCCTTGCCGATGCAGTGGCCTGGATTGGCGAAAAGCGGGCCGCTGTGCCCGATGCGGCAGAGTAACCCTGCCGGCTTTTGAAAGGGGGTTTTTGCATTGAGAATAGAAGGGCTGCAAAAACTGACCCTGCTTGACTACCCGGGCCGCCTTGCCTGCACCGTATTTTTAGCTGGCTGCAACCTGCGCTGCCCGTTTTGCCACAATGCCGCATTGGTACTGCCCGCCGAAATCACCGCGGGCGAAGAAATCCCAAGGCAAGAACTGCTCAGCTTTCTTGCAAAGCGACGCGAGGTGTTAGAAGGAGTCTGCATCACCGGCGGCGAGCCACTGCTGAGCGACGATGTGTTTAGCCTATTTGCCGATATTAAAGCGCTGGGGTACCAGATTAAGCTTGACACCAACGGCAGCTTCCCTGCCCGGCTAAAACGTGCGGTGCGCGAGAGCCTTGTGGATTTTGTGGCAATGGATATTAAAAATTCACCAAACAGTTATGCTAAAACCGTGGGGCTTGCAACCTTTGACCTTGCCCCCGTGCGCGAAAGTGCGGCGTTTTTGCTGTCCGGCGCGGTGGAGTACGAATTTCGCACCACCGTGGTGGACGAACTGCACACCCTGCGCGATTTTGAAGATATTGCCATTTGGCTGGCTGGGGCCAAAGCCTACTTTTTGCAGGCCTTTGTCGACTCCGGTGCGCTGTTGCAAACCGGGCTACACCCCGCAAGCGAAGCGCAAATGCAGGCGTATGCAACCGCTTTGCGCCGCACCATTCCGCAGGTCACAATCCGCGGGATGTGACCGGTAAATTCGGGATATGTAACAGGATGTAGTATATATTTTAATTAACTATACTATATATTGACTTTACATTTGTTATGTGCTATGCTGTTTTTAAGATAGCGGGCGCATTGTTTCCCCGTAAAAATTCCACCCTGCCCCGCCGCCGTTTCCGGTGCTGCCGGGCAGGGGATTTTTACGCCGTTTTTCGACACAATGGGCCGCTCGCAACAAACGCGGCAACAGAATAAAATTTGCAAACAGAAACGAGGCGGATGACATGTACAAGGTGATTAAGAGAGACGGCACCCTGGCAGAATTCAACATCAGTAAGATCAGCGCAGCGATCGGCAAAGCGTTCGACGCTTTGGACAAGCAAACACACCCCAGTGTAATCGACCTGCTGGCACTGAAAGTCACTGCTGATTTTGAACCGAAAATTAAAAACGACGAAGTTTCGGTGGAGGATATCCAGGACAGTGTCGAAGAGGTTCTCAGCCTTGCAGGGTATGCCGACGTGGCCAAAGCTTACATTTTATACCGCAAACAGCGCGAAAAGGTGCGCAATGTGGGCTCGTCACTGCTCAACTATAAAGAGCTGGTCAACAACTACCTGCATGTCAACGATTGGCGCGTCAAAGAGAATTCCACCGTCACCTACTCGGTGGGCGGTCTCATCCTCAGCAACAGCGGCGCCATTACCGCAAACTACTGGCTGAGCGAAATTTACGACGAAGAGATTGCCGCCGCACACCGCAGCGCGGCCATCCATATTCATGATTTGTCCATGCTGACCGGCTATTGCGCCGGTTGGTCGCTGCGCCAGCTGATTGAAGAGGGGCTTGGCGGCGTGCCGGGCAAAATCACCTCAGCACCGGCAAAACACCTTGCCAGCCTGTGCAATCAGATGGTCAACTTTCTTGGCATTATGCAAAACGAATGGGCAGGTGCGCAGGCGTTCTCGTCGTTTGACACCTATCTCGCACCGTTTGTCAAGGCGGATAACCTCAGCTATCATGAGGTCAAGCAGTGCATTGAGTCATTTGTGTTCGGCGTCAACACCCCCAGCCGCTGGGGCACGCAGGCACCGTTCTCCAACATCACGCTGGACTGGACCGTGCCGCCGGACCTTGCCGAGCAACCCGCGATTGTGGGTGGCAAGCCACAGCCTTACAAGTACAAAGACTGCAAAACCGAAATGGACATGATCAACAAGGCGTTCATTGAAATCATGATTGAGGGCGATGCTGAGGGCCGCGGGTTCCAGTATCCAATCCCCACTTACTCCATCACCCGCGACTTTGACTGGTCGGACACCGAAAACAACAAACTGTTGTTTGAAATGACCTCCAAATACGGCACCCCTTATTTTTCCAACTACATTAATAGCGACATGCAGCCCAGCGATGTGCGCAGCATGTGCTGCCGCCTGCGGCTGGATTTGCGCGAGCTGCGCAAAAAGTCCGGCGGGTTCTTTGGCAGCGGCGAAAGCACCGGCTCGGTCGGTGTTGTCACCATCAACCTGCCACGCATCGCCTACCTTGCAAAGGACGAAGTCGACTTCTACCACCGGCTGGACAAGCTGATGGATATCTCGGCCCGCTCGCTGCACGTCAAGCGCACCGTTATCACCAAACTGCTGAAAGAGGGGCTGTACCCTTACACCCGGCGTTACCTCGGCTCGCTGGACAACCATTTCTCCACCATCGGCCTGATTGGCATGAACGAGGCGAGCCTCAACGCCAACTGGTTGCGGGAGGATTTGACCCACGCAGAGGCACAGCAGTTTGCCAAAAAGGTGCTGAACCACATGCGTGAGCGCCTGTCGGACTATCAGGAGGAATACGGCGACCTGTACAACCTCGAAGCCACCCCCGCCGAGTCCACCTCGTACCGGCTTGCCAAGCACGACGTTGCCCAATATCCCGATATCGTCACCGCATCGGAGGCGGGCGGCACCCCTTATTACACCAACAGCTCTCACCTGCCGGTGGGCTATACCGAGGATATTTTTGACGCGCTGGATATCCAAGACGGGTTGCAGACGCTGTATACCTCCGGCACCGTGTTCCACGCATTTTTGGGCGAAAAACTGCCGGACTGGAAGGCGGCGGCCAACCTTGTGCGCAAGATTGCCGAAAATTACACCCTGCCCTATTACACCCTGTCGCCGACTTATTCCATCTGCAAAAACCACGGCTACCTTGCCGGCGAGCAGTACACCTGCCCGCACTGTGGCGAGCGCACCGAGGTGTACAGCCGCATTACCGGGTATTACCGCCCGGTGCAAAACTGGAACGACGGCAAAACGCAGGAGTTTAAAGAGCGCAAGGTGTACGACCTTGGCCAGTCTCATTTGAAGGTTGGCCACAAGCCCGCCAAATCGCCTGCAGCGGTACCCGCCAAATCGGCGGCAACGGCAGCACCCGCTAGTACGACACCGCATGTCTACCTGTTTACCACCACCACCTGCCCCAAGTGCCGGGTCGTCAGCGAAATGCTGAAATCCGCCGCGCTGCCGTTTGAAAAGGTGGTCGCCGACATTTCCGGCAGTGAGGCGCTGGTTCAGGCCTATGCCGTCAATCAGGCACCCACCCTTATCATCACCAACGGCGACCAGGTAGAGCGCTATTGTGACATTGGGGCCATCAAGCAGTACATCGAAGCAAAACAAGCCTGAATTCATTTCGGCTAGCCCATTTTACACCCTTGCAAGCACCTGCCTGCAAGGGTGTTTTTGTTTTTCTTTTTAAATGTAACTTTTTTTAGAACAGTTATTGACATCCATTTAAAACGGTGTTAGCATACAAATAGCAAAGCAACAAAGGGGGCCCTTATGGCAAGACCACGCAAATGCCGCCGTGTGTGTGCAATGCCCAAAAGTGTGGCATTTACACCGGTGGGTATGCAGCCCGACGCCCCACCGGTTGAAATGACGGTGGATGAGTACGAAACGGTGCGATTGATTGACCTTTTGGGCTGTACCCAGGAGGAATGTGCCCGGCAGATGGGGGTCGCACGCACCACGGTGCAGGCCGTGTACGACAGTGCACGGCGCAAGCTGGCCAAAACGCTGGTGTTTGCGCGGCGGTTAGAGGTACGCGGTGGCGACTATGTCATCTGCCCGCAGGCTGAGGGCTGCTGCGGCCAAAGCTGCCCGGGGGGCGGTTGCACCCGGCAGCGCTGCCGGCAGGGGGGCCCGGTAAACGGCCCTTGCCCTCGCTTTCAACCGGGCGGCTAGGGGCTGCCCACAAGCACGCCGGCGCGGGCCGGTATTGCAAAAGGAGGTCTTTTAAAATGAAAGTCATTATTGTAGGCGGTGTTGCCGGTGGTGCCAGTGCTGCGGCACGGCTGCGGCGGCTGGATGAAACTGCCGAAATTATTATGTTAGAGCGCAGTGGTTACATCTCTTACGCCAACTGCGGCCTGCCCTATTATGTCGGCGGTGAGATTACCGACCGCGAGGCGCTGACCCTGCAAACGCCGGAAAGCTTTTTCGAGCGGTTTCATGTGGATGTGCGGGTAAACAGCGAGGCGATTGCCATCGACCTTGCCGGCAAACAGGTCACGGTGCGCAACCTGGCCGACGGCACCACTTACACTGAACCCTACGACAAACTAATCCTATCGCCGGGTGCCCGCCCGGTGCGCCCGCCGCTGCCCGGCATCGACAATGCGCGCGTGTTCACCATGCGCACGGTCGAAGATACTCTGGCGCTGCGCGGCTTTATTGACGCCCACCACCCCAAACGCGCCGTGGTGGTAGGCGGCGGGTTTATCGGCCTTGAAATGACCGAAAACCTGATGCAGGCCGGCCTTGCGGTGGACCTTGTGGAGCGGCTGGACCAGGTGATGGCCCCGCTGGATTATGACATGGCCTGCACGCTGCACGGCTATCTGCGCAAAAAGGGCGTGGGGCTGCACCTTTCCACCGCGGTGGCCGGTTTTGAAGAGGCCCCCGGCGGCATTCGCACCCTGCTGGAGGGTGGCAGCGCGCTGGACAGCGACCTTGTGCTGCTGGCCATCGGCGTTTCGCCCGACACCCGCCTTGCTGCCGATGCCGGGCTGGAGCTTGGTGCGCGCGGGTCAATCAAGGTGACCGACCGCATGCAGACCTCTGACCCCGATGTCTATGCCGTGGGCGACGCGGTGCAGGTGAACAGCATCCTCACCCACCAGCCCACCCTGCTGCCCCTTGCGGGCCCTGCAAACAAGCAGGGCCGCATTGCGGCGGATAACATCTGCGGGCGCGAAAGCCACTTTGCCGGCGTGCAGGGCACGGCCGTGCTTAAATTGTTTGGCATGACGGCGGCCGCCACCGGCCTCAACGAAAAAGCGGCAAAGGCGGCGGGCCTTGCCTACGACCGCACCATCACCTTCTCTGCCAACCACGCAAGCTACTACCCCGGTGCCACCAACATGACGGTCAAGGTGCTGTTTGACCCCGAAACCGGCCGCCTGCTGGGCGCGCAAATCGTCGGGTTTGACGGGGTGGACAAGCGCATCGACGTGCTGGCCACCGCCATTCGCGCGGGCATGACCGGGCTCGACCTGACCGAGCTGGAACTTGCCTACGCGCCGCCCTATGGCTCTGCCAAAGACCCAGTGAACATGGCGGGCTTTGTGATTGAAAACGTGCTCACCCGCACGGTGCGCCAGTTCCACTGGGACGAGGTGGACACGCTGCCGCGCGACGGCAGTGTGACACTGCTGGACACCCGCACCGACGAAGAAGTGGCACACGGGCGCATTGCGGGCACCGTGCACATCCCGCTGGATTCGCTGCGCGACCGCGTCGGTGAGCTGGACCCCAAAAAGCCGGTCTACATCAACTGCCACAGCGGGCTGCGCAGCTACATCGCCTGCCGCATTTTGTCGCAGCACGGCTTTACCTGCTACAACCTGTCGGGCGGGTGGCGCTTTTACGACCTCGTGAAACGCCAGCAAAAGCTGGACACCACCCCCGCACACCCCTGCGGTCTGCCAATTGACGGGGCAAAATAACTTCTGCTTTAAACCATAACACAAAAACAGCCCGCCGCACTGCATTCACGCGCAGTGTGGCGGGCTGTTCGTTTTTCAAGTCAAAGGGTCACACTGGCGGCTGTTCTTCGCCGTCTTTTTTAGTGCCCCACTTTGCTTTTACCCAGTTTATCAGCAAAAACACGGCAAAGCTGGCCCCATAACAGGCCACAAAGCCGATGATTGCGTGTTGCCACAGCGGGGGCCAGGTGCTGTTGTAGTTTTGGGCCAGCAGCAACCTTGGCAGCACCGTGCCACCCAGCATACCCCCAATGCCAACCCCAACTGCCTGCTTTGCCGCTTTTTTTATCATCTGCCCTGTTATTGTATGCTCTGCCGCCTCAGCGGTTTTTATACATCTCTTTGTAGTACTCAAGGTAAGCACCGCTGGTCACGCGCTCCATCCACTCGGTGTTCGCAAGGTACCAGTCAATCGTCTTTTCAATGCCCACTTCAAAGGTCGTCTCCGGGTACCAGCCCAGCTCGTCCTTGATCTTCTGTGGGTCAATGCCATAGCGGCGGTCGTGGCCCTTGCGGTCCTCCACGTATTTAATCAGCGTCTCGTTGATCGACGGGTCAAACTTTTCTGCCAGCGAAGCAATGATGCGTTTCACAATAAAGATGTTCGGGCGCTCGTTGTGCCCGCCCACGTTGTACACCTCGCCAATGCGGCCGTCCTCCGCCACCATGTCAATGGCCTTGCAGTGGTCCTCCACATACAGCCAGTCGCGCACGTTCATGCCATCGCCGTACACCGGCAGACCCTTTTTGGTCTTGGCGTTGTTGATCATCAGCGGGATCAGCTTTTCGGGGAACTGGTACGGCCCGTAGTTGTTCGAGCAGCGGGTGATGTTCACCGGGAAGCCGTACGTGTCGTGGAACGCCATGACAAACATGTCGGCGCTGGTTTTGCTGGCCGAGTACGGGCTGTGCGGGCACAGCGGGGTCTCCTCGGTGAAATAGCCGGTGTCGCCCAGCGAGCCGTACACCTCATCGGTCGATACCTGCAAGTATTTTTTGCCGGGCAAAAAGCCGTCGCCCTGTGCCCACGCGGTTTTGGCGCATTGCAGCAGGTTCACGGTACCGCCCACGTTGGTCTCCTCAAAAATTTCCGGGTTTTTGATGCTGCGGTCCACATGGCTTTCAGCCGCAAAGTTGATCACCGTGTCAAAGTCGTACTTTGCAAACAGCGCGCTGATGGCCTCGCGGTCGCAGATGTCGGCCTGCACAAACACATGGCGTTTGTCGCCCTCAATCGACTTCAAATTTTCAAGGTTGCCGGCATAGGTCAGCTTATCCACGTTGACAATTTTAATGTCGCTGTATTTGTCCAGCATGTAAAGCACAAAGTTGGAACCAATAAACCCGGCACCGCCGGTAACAAGGTAAGTTTTCATATTATTCCTCCGGTTTGTAATGGGCAAAAAAGGATTGCAGCGCGTTTTGCCAGCTGCGCATCTCGTCGCCTACCGTGCAGCGCAGCATGCGGTTTTCCAGTGCGGACCACGCCGGGCGGCGGGCCGCTTCGGGGTGGGCGGCGGCGTATTCGTCGCTCGTGCAGGGGGTCACGGTTGCCGCCGTGCCCGACAGGTGCATGATCTCCTGTGTAAAGTCATACCAGCTGCAAATGCCATTGTTCGTGCAGTGGTAGGTGCCATACTGCTCGCTTACCGCCAGCTTTAGCAGGTGGTGGGCAAGGTCTACGGCATAAGTCGGGTTGCCCAGCTGGTCGTTTACCACCGTTAGCGCGCCCAGCTTTTTGCCGGCATTCATCATAGTAAACACAAAGTTTTTGCCAAACTTGCTGTACAACCAGGCCGTGCGCACCACAAAGCTGCGCGGGCACTGTGCGCGCACATACTCTTCGCCCAGCAGCTTGGTTTTACCATAGGCCGAAACCGGCGCGGGCAGCGCGGTCTCATCCAGAGGCACTTCGCCGTTCGGCGCGCCGCTGAACACATAGTCGGTCGAAACATGGATCAGCTTTGCCCCGGTTTCGGTGCAGGCCATCGCAAGGTTGCGCGGGCCAAGTGCATTGGCGCGAAACGCCGCGTCAGTCTCCCGCTCGCAGCCGTCCACATTGGTGAACGCCGAGCAATTGATCACCACGTCCGGCTCTTCAATACGCATCACATTGCGCACCGCAGTGAGGTCGGTGATGTCCAGTGTATCAATGTCGTAGCAGGCGACCTCTGCCCCCTGTACTTCCTGCGGCAACGGGCCTATTTCGCTCTCCCCTGCCGCCAGCATCAACTGCAGCTCGTTGCCAAGCTGCCCTTTGGAACCGCTGATCAATATTTTCATTTTGCAAAGATCCTTTCTCGTCACTCAGTAGAGGATTTTACCTTCCGCTACTCGTTTGAGGTGTTCGCCATACGGCGATTTGCCATACCGTTTTGCCGATTCCAGCAGTTTTTCTTTCGTGATCCAGCCGTTTTTATAGCCGATCTCCTCCAACGCCGAAATCGTAATGCCCTGCCGCTTTTCGACCATGCGCACAAAGTCGGCCGCGTCCACCAGGCTTTCCATCGTGCCGGTGTCCAGCCAGGCAAACCCGCGCCCAAGGCGCTGTAAATCCAGCGTGCCATCCTGCAAATACAAATCGTTGAGGCTGGTAATCTCCAGCTCGCCGCGTGCCGACGGGCGCACATTTTTTGACATTTCTACAACGCGTTTATCGTAAAAATACAGCCCGGTAATCGCGTAGTTCGACTTCGGGTGCGCCGGCTTTTCTTCTACTGATAGCACCTTGCCGTTTTCGTCAAACTCGGCAATGCCAAACCGCTCGGGGTCGTTGACATAGTAGCCAAAAATCGTCGCGCGGCCCTCTTCTGCATTTTTTACCGCAGCACGCAGCAGGTTGCCAAAGTTGTTGCCGTAAAAAATGTTGTCGCCCAGCACCATCGCGCAGGGCTCGTCGCCAATAAACTCTTCGCCCAGCAAAAAGGCCTGTGCAAGCCCATCCGGTGACGGCTGCACCTTGTAGGACAGCGACAGCCCAAAATCACTGCCGTCGCCCAGCAGCTCTTCAAAGCGCGGGGTGTCCTGCGGGGTGGAAATAATCAAAATTTCGCGAATGCCCGCCAGCATCAGGGTAGAAAGCGGGTAATAGATCATCGGTTTGTCATAGACTGGCAGTAACTGCTTGCTGGTCACCATCGTCAGCGGGTACAGCCGGGTGCCGGCGCCGCCGGCAAGTACGATTCCCTTCATATGGAATGCTCCTTTTACACAAAAAAATCAATCAGGGTCACGGCGCAGCGAAAACCCCCACCGCAGCCCCCATTTACGAAAGTAACGCCCCATCGAGTGTAATTGTTGCAGGTAGCTTTTTGCATCTCTCGACGGGTTGCGGTGCCAGGCATGGCAGACCCAGGTGCCCGGCCAGTAAAAGATTTTGCCCTCAGCCCGCGCTTTTTGGGTGATGTCGGCGTCCTCCACATACATGAAATACGCTTCGTCAAACCCACCAATCGCGCGAAACGCCGCGGTGCGCACCACAAAAAAGCAGCCGCTGCAAAACCCGATCTCCTGCTCCCTAGTCAGGTCCTCATCCAGCATTAAGTAATGCCGCTCATATTTTTTTAAAAAGCCAAACGGCAGCTGCCTTGCCAGCAGGCCCATCACCGTGGGGCGGCGGCGCGGCACATACTGCTCTTCCCCAGTGGGGAACACCAGCCGCGGGGCCGCCATTGCCACTTCGGGCCGCCCATCCAAATAATCGGCAAGCTCGCTCAGTGCGTCACGCTGCAACGTGATATCCGGGTTAATGACAAAATGGTATTCGCTTTGCAGCAATGGCAACACCGCATTGTGCCCGCTGCCAAACCCCACATTTTGGGGCAGCTGTATCACCTGTACCCGCGCATCCCCCAAAAAGCGCTGTGCCAACCGTTCGCCGGTACCGTCCGGGGAGGCATTGTCCACGAGATATAGCGTCAAATCGACCCCTTTTGTCCAATCTAAAATCGATTGTGCCCCCGCGGCAGCCTCCTCAAAGCCGCCGTAGGTGACAATACAGGCCGTGACCTTCTGTTTTTCCATCTGCACTCCATCTGCGAGCAGCGGCCATCGCCGCCGCCCACGCTACTCATCTGCGCTGCCTGCACGCGGTGCGCACAAAGCAAAAGTAGCCCCCGGCCCACCATTGCAGCGCAGCGGGCCGACAGCATTTTTTCAATTGTTTCTTCAACCGTTTCGCGGTTATTATACCATGCCCGCCCCCGCTTATCAATTCTTTTATCCCCCTTGTATTTCGCGCCGCGCCATATTATCATAAATGAAAAGCAACGGGCCGGTCTTCCCCGGCCTCAAAAGGGGGTAGTTTCATGAATGAATTTTTAAACGAAGTGATAGAACAGCGGTTGCACCGCACGGCAAAGGCCCTGCAACAAAATAACATGGACGCTTATGTGGTCGAAACCAAAGAGCAGGTGGCACCACTGGTGCAAAGCCTTTTGGCTAAAGGTAATACTGTTTCGGTTGGCGGCAGCGCGTCGCTGGACGAATGCGGCATCCTGCCGCTGCTGCGCAGCGGAGACTACACCTTCCTTGACCGTTACGCACCGGGCATCAGTGCCGAGCAGGTACAGGACGTTTTTCGCCAGAGCTTTTTTGCAGATGCCTACCTGTGCAGCAGCAACGCCGTGACGGAAAACGGCGAGCTGTATAATGTGGACGGCAATGCAAACCGCGTGGCCGCCATGGCTTTTGGCCCCAAAAGTGTTATTTTAGTGGTCGGTTACAACAAGGTCGTGCGCGACCTCGCCGAGGCCGAGCGCCGCGTGCAAGAAGTTGCCGCACCGGCCAACACCAAACGCCTTGGCTGCAAAACACCCTGCGCCGCCACCGGCGTGTGCGTCGACTGCAAAAGCAACGCCCGCATCTGCTGCACGGCGGTCATTCACCGCCGCCAGCGCGCCAAGGGGCGCATTAAGGTCATTTTGGTGGGCGAAGCTTTGGGCTTTTAAACCCACCTATACTCTATTGATTTTTAAGCCTTATAAAAAACATCACTTTAAGATTTTTATTACGTAGACTTTGCCCATATTTCATTTTATGCGTTGACAATTATATTATATATGATATAATCTGTTCAGGGAGTATTTTATGTGGGAAATTGATTATTACGAAAAAGAAAATGGCAATATTCCAGTTGTGGAGTTTTTAGATAGCTTACCAAATAATATGAGTGCAAAGACTTTGCGTACTATTGATTTATTGGCATCGGCGGGAACAGCTTTAAAAGAGCCCTATGTAAAGCATATAGAGGGGCCAATATGGGAATTGCGAACTCAATTTGGAAATGATATCACTCGAGTATTTTATTTTGCATCTTGCGGTCATAGGTTTGTTCTGTTGCATGGATTTTTGAAAAAAACACAAAAAACACCCCCAAGGGAGAAAAAGCTAGCAAAAACTTATTATGAAGATTATGAAAGGAGGTTTCTGATAAAATGAACCACGAAGAATATAAAAAAAGAGCTTTTGCAAAAAATCCGGTGTTAAAAATGGAATATGAAGCGTTGGAACCGGAGTATCAATTGATGAAAGCAGCTATTGAAGCAAGAGCTAAATGCAACTTGACCCAAAAAGAATTAGCCGAAAAAGTGGGAACCTCTCAAGCTAATATCAGTAAATTAGAGCGGGGGGAGCTTAATCCTTCTCTTCTTTTCCTTAAAAAGTATGCCTCAGCCTGCAATAAAAAACTTTGTATTGTTTTTCAATAACTTCCACCTATTGAATCCCTGTCGTTTTTTACAAATATTAAAAAAATTGCTAAAGCAAAAAGGGAGAGGCCCCGGCCTCTCCCTTTTGTTTTTGTTGTCCCCTATTTATGATTTGTTTCGCCGTTTGTGCCTTGCCCACAGCCGCCGGGCGGTGTCCAGCAGCGGCAGAAAATTAAAGACCACCACCGCCGCGCACAGCAGCCCGCACCACAGCATCCAACCCGGCACTTCGGCCAGCATCAGCGCCGTCTCTGCCGCAAGCAGCAGCATCGTCACCGTCATGCGGCCAAGGTGCAAATCAATATGAATATACCGGCGGGTGTTGATTGCCCGCACCACAAACACCACAAAATAGCTAAAAAACGTGGCAAAGGCCGCGCCATTGGGCCCATAGATGGGGATCAGCAGATAGTTGAGCACCAAATTCAGCACCGCACCGATCATCATCGTGTAAAAGCTGGCACCAGAGCGCAGTTCCACCATGTAAACGCTGCCCAAAAAGGTGACAAAACAGCTGAACACCGTTGCCAACACCAAAATGGGGATGTATTGCCATGCCGCGTTGAACGGCGAATCCTTTGAAAAGGTCAGTGCCATCATAATGACCTTACTGCCCACGATGAGCCCACCTGCCACCATAAACAGCAGGCTTTGGTAACTTAAAAACACCTGGCTGAAAAACCGCGCACGCCCCGGCGCATTGCGGTCACCGTCGGTAACGGCGGAAAGCTGCCATGCCTCGGTGAACAGCGTGCTGAACAGCATAATCACATTGGGCACGCGGTAGGCTGCCACGTACAGGCCGTTTGCCGCACTGCTGATCATCTCTTGAATAAACATGTGGTCGCTGGTGTTCGTGATCCACCAGAACATGCTGGTGGGGATCAGCGGCATCGCATAGCGCAACATTTCGCGCAACAAATGCCCGTCAAAATGCGACAGCCGCAGATAACGGTGCAGCCGCGCCGTCAAAAACAAAAACAGTGCCGAGCAAAAATCCGCTGCGGCGGTGGCCAGCACGTACCCGGCAATGCCCCAGTGAAACCCCGCGATAAACAGCACAATAAAAAACAGATACAATACGGTGTTCAGCACCCCGTCTACTGCATACAGGCGGGTGTACTGCTTTGCGCGCACAAACTGGCTGCACAGGTTGCGCAGGATGCTCATGACCACATACACATACAGCAACGTCGTGTATCCGGTCATGCCGGGGATCTTTGCCACCAGTGGCCAAAATGCAAAAAACGCCCCCACGCCCACCAGCTCGGTCAGCAGGCCTCCGGTCAACACCGCCGCTTTGTCGTAGCTTTTGTCCAGCCCATAGCGGATGATGGCGTTTGCAACACCCACCGAGACAATGGGCAAAAATAACTGTGCCCATTTGGTAATGATGTCGGCATCGCCAAATTCGCCCATGCCGAACATGCGGGTAAAAAAGGGCATCAGCAAAAACGAGAGCACTTTGCTGGAAAAAGAGCTGATGGCAAACAACGCGGTGTTGGATACCAGCCGCTTGTATTTGTCCAAAAAATCACCTGCGTTCTTTTCAAAATCAGGTCGGGTGGCAAAGGGCATACATTGTCCCTCACCGGTGCCCATTGCAACGCCATTGCAGGCGATAGGGGCACGTGGTTTTCGCTTATTATACCATACGGGTCACAGCGGCTCAATCCGCAGCGTTTTTTTGCTCTGTCGGTGCCCTGCGCAGCAGGGCGCGGCGCTGGCGGTTGTCGGGCATCATGCGGTCCAGCGCACGGTGAAACGCTTTGCCGTGGTCCGGGTACCAAAAGTGCAGATACTCGTGCAACACCACATATTCTACCGCAGCCGCGGGCTGTTGGGCAAGGCGGCGGTTCAGCGTGATTTGTTTTCTTGCCGGCCGGCAGATGCCCCACATCGATTTCAGGGTTTTCAGCACAATCTGCGGCGGCGCCCCCAGTGTCTTTTCAAACACCGGGTAATACTTTTCAAGGTAGGGGCGAAACACCTGCATGCACTGCGCATCGGTCAGGGTACAAGGTACCGGTGCAGCATCCGCGCGCACGGCAACACGGCGGCGCGCTGCCGCAATCCACCCCGCGCGGGAGGCCACAAACCGGTCAATTTCCCCCACCGGCACCCGGCGCGGCGCACTCACCCGCACATCGCCCTGCGGGGACACGCGCAGGTTGATATTTTTGACCTTTTTGACCGTCAGCTCATACTCTACAAACCCGTCACCTGTCCATACCCTGCGCTGCAACCGCCACACCCCTTTCCCTTGTTTTTTTACTTGCTTTTTGGTTAGTTTTTTATTATACTCTACTCTTGCGGCTTTGGCAATTTGGGTCAGTTTCGCCAAGTTTTGCGGGGGTTTTTATACATTATTCCCGGTTGACACCACAAGATATAGTGGTGTATACTATTGTCATAAACCAAATATGGCTTTCGTGGCAACCGCTACGGCGGCCACTGGCGGCAGGGGCGCACCTCTGGCCGCCGCTTTTTTTCATGCTTTTCGGCTTTGGCTGCCCTTTTTGGCCACTGCCATTGATATCCCGGCAAAAACAGGAGGAATCTTCATGTCCAACTTAACCGTTATCCTTAAACGAGACGGCCGCACCGTGCCGTACGACGAGACCAAAATCGCCGCCGCTATTGCAAAATCCCTCGCTGCGGCAGGCACCCCAAACGATGCTGCCGCCGCGGATATTGCCGCCGCGGTGGGTACCCGCCTTGCGGGGCAAAACAGCGATACCCCACCCACCGTCGAGCAGATTCAAGATGCGGTTGAGCAGCAGCTGATGCACGAGGGTTTTGACGAAGCCGCCAAGCGCTACATCGTCTACCGCGCGTCCCGCACCCGCATCCGTGAGGCCAACACCTCGCTGATGAAGGCCATCGACGAGATTACAAATGTGGATGCCCGTATGAGCGACATGAAGCGCGACAACGCCAACATTGACGGCAACACCGCCATGGGTAGCATGCTGCAAATCGGCACCGCCGGTGCCAAGGCCTATAACGAACACTATTTGCTGACCGAGCAACAGGCAAAGGCGCACCGCGGCGGCGACATTCACATCCACGATTTTGATTTTTACGCGCTGACTACCACCTGCACGCAGATCGACCTGCTGCGGCTGTTTGAGGGCGGGTTTTCCACCGGGCACGGCTTTCTGCGCGAGCCGCAGAGCATTGCAAGCTATGCGGCGCTTGCGGCCATTGCCATTCAGTCAAACCAAAACGACCAGCATGGCGGGCAGGGCGTGCCGAACTTTGATTACGCCATGGCCGAGGGTGTTGCAAAAACCTTTATTAAAAATTACGAGGCAAAGCTGGTCGAGTCGCTGGAGGATTTGACCGAGGCCCCAAGCGAAGCCGCCTTCGTGCAAAGCCTGCTGGCACAGGTGGTGGCACAGCAGGGGCACGCCGCCCGCCTTTCGGCCGGGCGCGACGATGCCGATGCCGCCGCGTTTGACCATGCGGTGGTTGCGCTGCTGACCGACTCCGGCAAGGTGGGCCCTGCCGCCGCACAGCGCATTGTGTCCTCCTCCCGCCGCCGGGCCGAGCGCGCGACCGACCGCGCCACCTATCAGGCGATGGAAGGCTTTGTGCACAACCTCAACACGATGCACTCCCGCGCCGGGGCACAAACCCCGTTTTCCAGCATCAACTACGGCACCGACACCACGCCGGAGGGCCGCATGGCCATCCGCAACATTCTGCTTGCCACCGATGCCGGGCTGGGCCACGGCGAGACTGCCATCTTCCCCATTCACATTTTCAAGGTGAAAGAGGGGGTCAACTACAACGAAGGCGACCCCAACTACGACCTGTTCAAGCTGTCGTGCCAAGTCAGCGCCAAACGGCTGTTCCCGAACTATATTTTTGAGGACGCACCGTTTAACCTGCAATACTACAAGCCCGGCCACCCGGAGACCGAAGTGGCTACTATGGGCTGCCGCACCCGCGTCATGGGCAACGTGTTTGACCCCAGCCGCGAAATTGCCTACTCGCGCGGCAACCTGTCGTTTACCTCCATCAACCTGCCGCGCCTTGCGCTGGAAAGCCACAGCGACGAAGCACTGTTTTACAAAAAGCTCGACGACATGATGGAGCTGGTGGCGGGGCAGCTGCTGGACCGCTTTGAAATTCAGGCCAGCAAGCGGGTGTACAACTACCCGTTCTT
>JAQVCK010000140.1 GCA_028689835.1 Pygmaiobacter sp.
CGACGCCGACCGGCTGGAGCAGGTGGGCAAAGGAGATATTGGCCTGAAAGAGAAGTGAGTGCAGTGGTATTCATCCCTTTGGGCAAAACAAAGGGGCGGGCCCGCAAGGGTGCGCCCTTTGTCATCCCTATTACAACAGAAACGAGGTGCCTTATGCTGTTTCGCGATATTCTGCTGATTGACGAGCACTACCATGTACAGCCCCACGCCAACATTCTGGTAGAGGGGAACAAAATCACCTCCATCACCCAAGAGGTGCCACAGGGCTACCACGGCGACGTGTTTGACGGGCGGGGCAAGCTGGCCGCACCCGGCTTTTTTAATGCGCACTGCCACGTGCCCATGACGCTGCTGCGCGGCTATGGCGAAAACCTGCCGCTGCAACGCTGGCTGGCCGAGCGGGTTTTGCCGTTTGAAGGGCTGCTGAGCGGTGAGGACGCTTATTGGGGGGCGCTGCTCGGCATTGCCGAAATGCTGGCCAGCGGCACCGCCTCGTTTACCGACATGTATTTTTTAATACCCCATATCGCAGAAGCCGTGCTGGAAAGCGGCATCAAGGCAAACCTCGGCTATGGGGCTGTCTCCGGCGGGCCGGGCGAGCACCATTTTGTCGATACCCCCGCCTACAACGACACCCTTAGCCTGCTGGAGTTTGCAAAGGCGGCGCCCGCCGGGCGGCTGCGGGCCGACGTTGCCCTGCACGCCGAATACACCTGTGACGCACTGCTGGCGCGCGAAGCGGCAGAGTTTGCCGGCGCACAGAAGCTGCGCATGCATTTGCACCTTTCCGAAACACAGCGCGAGCACGAAGAGGCAAAGCAGCGCCGCGGCATGACGGCCGCCCGCTGGTTTGAGACGCTGGGCGTGTTTGAGCAGCCGGTCACCGCCGCCCACTGCGTGTGGGTAGAGCCGCAGGATATGCAGCTGCTGGCAAGGCACGGGGCCACCGTGGCACACTGCCCGTCCAGCAATTTAAAGCTGGGCAGCGGCATTGCCCCGCTGGCCGCGCTGCAACAAGCGGGGGTGCGCGTTGCCATTGGTACCGACGGCGCCGCCAGCAACAACAACCTGAACATGCTGGAAGAAACAACCCTTGCCGGGCTGCTGCACAAGGGCGCAATGCACGATGCCGAATTTTTGCCCGCCCCCGCGCTGATGGAGGCCGCCTGCAAGGCCGGTGCGCTGGCGCAGGGCCGCACCGGCTGCGGGGCCATTGCACCCGGCAACCGGGCCGACATTGTGGTGTACAACCTTGACAGTCCCGCCATGCTGCCGCTTATCAACCCGCTGGCCAATTTGCTGTATGCCGGGCAAAGCGCCGATGTGGTGCTGAACATGGTGGACGGGCGGGTGCTTTACCGAAACGGGCAATTTTTGACCATTGACATGGAAAAGGTACGGTACAAGGTACAGCGCATTGCCGATGCCAAGCTGCGCATTTTGGGCACGCTGGCACAGCAAAGTTAATTTTGCGGTAATACCGGGTGCTTTTGTACCGGCAGTTGCCTCACCCTTTGACCCCAAAAACAGCGAGCAAAAGGAAAACCATGCCCTCTGCCGCCCTTTGCATTTTAAAGGCGGCAAACAAGGCCATGGCTGTCACCCTTTTACTAGGCTGCGCCACCCCCACCAGAGCGGCAAAACAGCTTTCAGCGTCACTTTTACTTTGAAATACCATACCGCTATTTTGCAAACAGGCACCGCGGCTTTGCCGCGGTGCCTGTTTGTCGTTTTACTTTTTAAACTGCAACTGGTGCTAAAAGGCCCCACTACTTCTGTGCGGGCGGGCACGCACGGGTGCGCAGCAGGTCGGCATAGCGGGCAATTATTTGCGTCAGCCTTGCAAGCCCGGTTTCACGGCTGATCTGCCGCCAAAGGTCTGCATAGCGGTGAAACCACTTTTCTAACCGGCCCGCAAGCTGCAAAGCATTTGCTTTTTGCTTTGGGGACAGCGGGCCGTCCAACAACAGGGCAACCTCGTTCCACAGCATGGCCCCCTCTGCGGCGGCAAGCAATACGGGTACGGTCTCTTTGTATCCGCGTGGCAGGGCGCCCGCCGCCCGCATTAAGCTACGGCACCCGGCACAAAGCGCCTTATTGGCAGCCGGTATCTGTGCCATTTGCACCTGTGCCAGCACCGCTTGCCGCGCTGGCTCGTCGGTTGCTTCAATCCAACTCACCACGTGTTGCCAGTCAAACACCTCATGGCTCTCCAGCGCTACCATGGCCCCCACAAAATGCCCCGTGCGGTCACCATAGGCCAGCATTGAAATGGCTTCATTCATCTGCTCAAATGGCACTTGGTCAATGTTCCACGCCAGCGCGGCCCCATACAAAATACCGGGCACCGACAGCCGCGGGTCGTTAATGTGCCCGTAATCCCCCCAATCGGTGTTTAAAAGGCCAATGGCACCATATTTTACCCCGTGTGATGCCATAACCGAAATGTTGCGGTAGGCATTATGAAACAGCGGGACCCAGCGGTTCCATGCACAAACACCGGGGCAGACATATTGCCGCCCACAGCTCTCGGCAATCCACCGCACCTCGTCCTCTCGTTGCTCGGGCAGATAGCCCCAGTTTAAGCAAATCGTCTCTTTGGGCAACAGCGCACAACTGCCGGGCTCGCGCCACATGATATCGCCCCAAAACATCGGTACCCCGCCCTGCTGTACAATAAACCTGCACAGCTCGCCCAGCCGCTTGAGGTACAATTGATGCTCCCCAATCTGCTGCGCCATTGCCTGCCCGCGCCCTTTCCCTAAATCAAAGGTTTCATCTGCACACAGGTTAAACTTATTTGTGCGAAACAGCGCACGGTATTCATTGATCAGCCCTTCAATGAATTGCAGCGAATGGTCATCTGCCGCATTGAGTGTGTGGTGCCACGCCGCATAGGTAAAGCTAAACGGCACACTGTTTGCCCCCGGCAGTTCGGCCAAGTGCTCGTAGCTTTTGGTACTGAGTATTTTATACATGTGCCCAAAGGTAGAGAGGGAGGGCACCAGTTCAATGTGGCGTGCCGCACAGTATTGGTCCAGCTCCATCACCTGCTGCGCAGTGAGCGGGGTATCGTCTCGCCAGACCTCCGACAGGTCGCGAAACAGGTAGGTATGCTCAATGTATAACTGCCACTGGTTAATTTTATACCGGCACAAAAAATCGGCCGTGCGTTTTAGCGAAGCCAGCGTGGGGATGCGACCACGCGAAATATCTTGGTAATAGCCGCGCGCGGCAAGCTGGGGCCAATCCTCTATGCCAAGGCAGGGCAACAGCGCGCCGTGGCGTTGGATAAGCTGGCAAAGGGTCTGCACCCCGTTGCACAGCAACTCATCCGACCCAGCAGAAAGCCGTGCCCGCTGCGGCGTAATGGAAATGACATATTGGTTTGCATGGATAGAATCATCAAGGCAGATTGCAATATCCCCGCCGCGGGCCACCCCGCTGACCACCGGCAACCGCAAACCAGTTTCTTGCCGGATGGTTTCTGCCAGCATTTCGCCATATAACAGTGCACCCGGCGGCGCGTTTTGCAACACCAGCTGGGTCGCCGCAGTAAGCAAAAAATTACCGGCTTGAACAGAAGTCCTTTGTGGTTGTGGTAAAAGCTGCATTGTAACCGCCTTTCTCACTCCCGTATGCGGAAGGTCTCAAGTTCTTGTGGCCATATGGCCAAATAATCACGTATAGCGCACTGGCGCTGCACCCTGCCGGGGCCGCCTGTTCTTCCGTCTGGTTTTCCTTTGCTGCCACGGCAGTGGGTGCCTACCAAATTACCGTATTGGCCAGCAAACAAAAACCGGCAAACCCGCCCGGCCATTGTACCCTACAGCTGCCGGTACAAGCCTTTTGCCGCAAACCGCCCCATAGGCGTTCACTACGGGGCACCCCTCAATTTGCCCCGGCCCCAGTGCCGTTTTTAGTTTTTGGTAAATTATACCCTTTGTCCCCAGTATACAACTTTTACCAGTTCCGTTTCAAGAAACCACACCACCACAGCTGGCGGCGTGCCAAAAAAAAAGTGCGGTTTCTAGCCAGAGCTGAAAGTTTAACCTGCATATTTTCGCTGGCCTTATATAAGACATGCCAAATAAAAAGCCACGCTACACATCGGGTTTGCCTATATTGTGGGCAAATTACACCGCTTTGTTTGGGCACACCACAAGGGCATTGTCAAATAGCAATACCCGGCAGGGTATTTGCTTTTTCCCTGCCGGGGCAATATACTATGGCTAAACAAAGCCCCTTAGGGGCACCCCAAGTTAACAAAAGGAGGCACGCGATGTTTGAGGGCAAAGTGGCCGTTGTCACCGGCGGGGCTGGCGGTATTGGCAAATGCATCTGCGAAGAATTTGCAAAGGCCGGGGCTGCGGTGTGCGTGATTGACCACACCGAAAACCCCTATTTTACCGGTGAGCTTGGCGACGAAGAAACCCTGCGCCGGTTTGCACAAAAAGTGCTTGCACAGTATGGCCGGGTGGATTTTCTCATCAACAATGCGCCGCCCGCCTTTTTGGGCATTGACCGCTGCGGGTGGGACGAATTCAACGCCGCCTTGCGGGTGGGCATCAGCGCGCCGTACTATTTGACTCGGCTTTTCCTCGTCCACTTTGCACCGGGGGCCAGCATCGTCAATATTTCGTCCAGCCGCGACCGCATGAGCCAGCCCTTCACCGAAAGCTACACCGCCGCAAAGGGCGGCATTGCCGCGCTCACCCACGCCCTTGCGGCCAGCCTTGCCGGGCGGGTGCGGGTCAACTCCATCTCCCCCGGCTGGGTGGATACGACCGGTGCCGTATACAGCGGGCCGGATGCCGCGCAGCAGTTTGCCGGGCGGGTGGGCACCCCGCTGGACATCGCGAATATGGTGCTGTACCTCTGCTCGGACAAGGCCGGGTTTATCACTGGCGAAAACATCTGCATCGACGGCGGCATGACCCACCGTATGATCTACCACGGCGACGACGGCTGGCAGTTTCAGCAGCCCTAAAACGGCAAAAAGCACTGGGTGGGGGTCACTTTCCACCCAGTGCTTTTTCAATCTTATTTTACTGTGCCAGGGCAAAATTGTCGTATAAATACGCATCGCACAGCCAAATTACCCCGCAAAGCGCAAACAGCAACAGCAGTACGGCCACCGCGCCGCTTTGGCTTGTAAACAGCGCCGCCGCGTGAAATGCCGGGTACACGCTAGCCCACTTGGCCGCCTGCATGCCCGACAGGCTGAGCAGCAGCGGCAGGCCCGCCAAAATGCTGCCTGCAAACAGCGCGCTAAACAAATTGCCCAGCTTTTGCGAAAGTGCCAGCACACCGCCGCACAGCGCGCGAATTGCAATAAAGCGCGCGCCCACAAACAGCAACAGCATAAAAAACAGCGGGATGTCGATCATGCCGTCGTACTGGGTCATGCTGTAACTGGGTGCCAAAAACGCCCCAAGGCCATAGTCGCGCAGCACCACCCAAAAGCGCGGCAGCACGCTGAACAGCGTAAGCACCCCGCTTGCCAGTGTTGCCACCCGCAGTTTGGCCCGCACGGTTACCTGCCGCCCCAGCGGCGTTGCCCCCACCACCTTTGCCATGCCGGTTTGTTTTTCCATTGCAAATAAGCCCGCAAAGCACACGGCGCACAATAAGGCGGCCTCCAGCGTGTCTTTGGTGTCGTTTTTATCCTGCAAGTCAAACAGCTTTGCATACCCGCTTTCGTATACAAACTGGGCGCGCGGGTGCACACTGAGGTACTGCATGCGCGAGACCACAATTTGAAACGCGTTCATTTTTTGCTGCAAGCCGTAATATTGCTGCATCAGCGCCGTATACTCGTCGTTGCTCAGTTTGCCGTTGCCCAGTGCCTTTTGCAGGTCGTAAATGGGGCGAAACTCCTCGTTCGCCTCTTTCAGCCACTCTATTTTTGCGGGCGTGATTGGCCCTTCGACCTGTTTCATATAATAAGCGTAATAAATTTCGTCGGCATTGATATAGCTTTCGGTCGTCAGTGCGGTGTACACGCCGTAAGCGCCAAACAACACTAAAAACACAATGGCCCCGTTCATGACGAGCAGCTTATACAGCTCGGTGCGAAACACCGTGGTGGCGTGAAACTTCGCTTTGCCGCGCTGCGGCAGCACCAGCCGGTGCACCGACAGCAGCTGTGCGCGGGCAAACAGCACACAAAAGGCCGCCACAAACGCCGCAAAGGCCACTGCCGCCGTCACGCCCTCTACCAGCACCAGCGGCACCGGCCGGCTAAACCAGTACAGGTTGCGGTACCCGCCAATCAGCTCGTTGGTGCGCAGCAGGCTGACAAGGTTTGCGTATTTGAGCACATTCAGCCGGCTGGTGGCGGGGATGATGCTGCGGATGAGCAAATTGGCCCCCAGCAGTGCCAGTGCGCCAAGGTAGCCGGTAAAGGGCCGCCGGGCCGCCAGCATGGCCAGCATCACCCACACGCCCGCCACAAAGGCAGCACCCCATTTTGTAAGCAAAAACAGGCCAAGGTACCCGGCAACATTCAGCTTTAAGGTGCTGCGCATCAGCGCCGGCACCGACTGAATGCTGCGCGACAAATCGCCCAGACCATACATCACTTCGCAATAGGCAAGGTTTACCCCGTACAGCAAAAGCAGTACCACCAGCAGGCTGGCGGCCAGTGCCAGCAGCTTTGCAATGCCGGTTTTCAGCCTGCCGGCAGGCGTGGTGCGGATCAGCACCAGCAGGCCGTTATCCCGCTCGCCGCGCACCAGCACCGTCGCGATTAACAGCATGGCACAAACGCTGATGACATCGGTGAGCGAAAAATCAAGCGCGGTATAAATACCCTTTTGGGGCATGTAGTCGATTGCCGTGCCGCGCATCCCCTCGTAGGCCTTTGCGGTCGCGTCGATGTTGGCAAGGTCGTATCCGTCCTCACTGTCTGCAAAAATAGAGATTGCCGAAAGCTGGTTTGCC
>JAQVCK010000008.1 GCA_028689835.1 Pygmaiobacter sp.
TGCGCCTCTTGTTCGCCCTCTGTCACGCGCAGCCACACACAGCTTGCCCCGCTGTGGGCCAGCGTGTTTTGCAGCAGGTTGTTCAGCACGCGGGTGTACGCGTTGGGGTCTAACCGCACAGGGTATTCGGTTTCGGGTATCTCAATTTCATACGCTACCCCCGCCGCTTCCAGCATGGGCACCCATTCTGCAATACTGTTGCGGGTGATTTCGTTGAGGTCAAACACCCCAAAATGGTAAACCTGCTCGCCGGCATCCAGCTTGACCCATTCAAACAGCGACGTGACAAACTGTTTCAGCCGGTGCGCCTTTTCTACCGCAACATGGATGTACTCGTCTTTTTCCGGCCCGGTCACCAGCCCGTTTTCCACCGCTTCTAAATAGCCCACCAGCGAAGTCAGCGGGGTTTTTACGTCGTGCGAAAGGCTGGTCATCAGCCGCTTATACGCCTGCTCTGCCTGCTTTTGCCGCACCAGCCGGGCCTGGCTGCTGGAGGCAATTTCGTTGATGCCATAGCAGATTTGTTTTGTCATATCGCTTTCGCTTGCCAGCACGCGGCGGTTCAGGTTGCCGTCTTTTATATCTTGCAGTGCCTCTTTGATAATGCCAAGCTGCCGCCGGGCACCCAGCAGTGTGCGGGCAAGGTAGCCGATGACCAGCAATGCCAGCACCAGCGCCAAAAGCAGAGAATGGTTTATGGTCACTTTTACGCCTCCTTGTTAAAGCGGTACCCTACCCCCCGCACGGTTTGAATGTAAAACGGGTGCTCGGGGTCCGGCTCCAGCTTTTTGCGCAGCTTGCTGATGAACGCCATAATATTGCCGTCGTCAAAGGCGTACTCTTCCTCCCAAACCTGTGTGTAAATCTGCTTTTTCGTAAAAACCCGGCCCTTATTTGCCGCAAGGAAAAACAGCAGATCAAACTCTTTGCCGGTCAGCTCTACCGCACGATCACCCACCGTAACAAGGCGGTTTGCCTTGTCGATCACCATGCCGGCCAGCAACATACACTCCGCCTGCGTGCCGGGCACCGGGTTTAAAGTGGTGTAACGGCGCACCAGCGAATGCACGCGGGCCAAAAGCTCGTTGATGCTGAACGGCTTTGTCAGGTAGTCGTCTGCCCCCATGCGCAGGCCGGACACCTTGTCATCCTCGTCACTTTTGGCCGTGAGCATCAGCACCGGCACATTGCTTGTTTTGCGGATATGCTGCAACACCTGGAACCCGTCAATATCCGGCATCATGACATCTAAAATAACCAGCGCAAGGCTGCCCGCGTTTTCTTCTGCCAGCCGTAGCCCGGCAACGCCGCCGTGGGCCATCAACACCGAAAGCTGCTCTTGCTCGACGCATTTTTTCATCAGCGCGCAAAGCTCTTTGTCATCGTCAATAATTAAAACACTGTTCATGCGTTTACTCCTTTGGCTATAGGGGCCCGCCCCGTTTTGCCCGCATTTTGTAGGGGGCTTTCGGCCCACTGGGTGCGCGGCACAACTGCCGGTTTTAAAGCGGTTGTAAGTTTATTATATCCGGCCTAGTGGTAAGAAGCAAAATTATTCCCTGATTTCCCCTTTTACTTTGCCATATATGGTTTATTCTGCGGTTTTATTTGGTATAATAAAATTCAGCGAAATTTCCAATGTTTTCAGATACCAGTCTAACCACAGGCAAAATATTTTTAAGTATGTAGCAAAGACAAGGAGATATAAAATGAACACCTGTGAAACCTGTAATTTTTTAATGGATGACCATACAATATACACGCCAAAAGAATATCTTGCTATACTTGCCGATATGCAACAATGCCTTAAACAGGGGGATTTTATACTCGTGGAGCAAACCTGTAATTTCGATGATGTATTAAAAAGCACTTGGTATTCTGACTATATTGAACATATAATCCAATGTAAAAAATGCGGCAGCCAATTTGTTTGCTATGCTAATACCTATCATGGGTCTGCACGCTTTTATCGAAAAGACACCACCCCTCATTCACAGGCTAATATTTAGGGCAAAGCAAATGGATAAGCTATTTATACCAAGGATGTTAAGTGCCGACTAACCCCCTAGGATATAGCATTTTAGTGCTATATCCTAGGGGGTTAGTTATTAAAATTTCAGTGCCGCCCTTGACAAGCTAACATTTGTTAGTTATACTGTAACTAACAAATGTTAGCTTGTTTTGGAGGTATTCAAATGAATCTTTATTTTGGCACGGTTTCGGCTGCGTTATCTACTTTGTTGTTCGCTATAATTCTTGCTTATTTTGTGTTTACCGCTACAAGGCAGGCGCAAATGACACACTGGGGGCGCCGCACCGGGCTGTTGGCCGCCATGGGGCTAGTGCTTTGCTGTTTGGTTGTTGTGCGCGACGGGTATGTAAATTCTGTCACCGCACTGTTTGACCCTGCTGCCGCCCCCGGCCTGCTGGCGGCAGACGGGTTTATTGCCACCCTGTGCTATGCCGGCGGGGCGGCAGTGGCCATAGTACTGCTGTTTTGCCTGCTTGCACGAAAACAACACCTGCGCAAAGGGGCTTTTTTTGCACTGGGCGGCGTCATTTTGCTTAAAACCTTACTTGTTGAAATTACAAGATGGGTGGTACAATAAATGAAAGTCGTGATGTTAAACGGCCAAAACCATAAGGGCAGCACCTACCACATGGGCAGACTGCTGATTGACCAGCTGCCCGGCACGCCGCAGGTGACCGAATTTTTTTTGCCCAAAGACCTGCCCCACTTTTGCAATGGGTGCTACGCCTGCGTTGAGGATGAGGCCCGCTGCCCTTATGCCGAAGAAAAGGGCCGCATTTTACAGGCGATAGAGCAGGCCGACCTGTTGATTGTCACCACGCCAAACTACTGCATGGCACCCTCGGCCCCGCTGAAAGCGTTTATCGATTTGACCTTTACCTGTTGGGTCAGCCACAAGCCGCGCGCGTGCATGTTTGCAAAGCGCGCCGTCGTGCTTTCTACCACGGCGGGTGCGGGTGCAAAGCAGGCCATCAAGCCGGTCAAAACGGCGCTAACCTGCTGGGGCATGCCCTGGGTAAAAAGCTGTGGCGTTGCCGTGCAGGCCATGAACTGGGCTGGTGTTTCGGCCAAAAAAAAGGCCGCCATTGAAAAAAAGATGGGCCGCCTTGCCAAAGCCGCGGCGCACAGCGGCCGCCCGCGGGTACCCATAAAAACGAAACTGCTGTTTTGGATGATGCGCAAAATGCAGCAGGCAAACTGGGGCAGCGGCCCCACGGAGAAAGCCTACTGGCAACAGCACGGCTGGCTGGGAAAGGAGCGCCCATGGAAGCAACTGCAACCACAAGAGAAAAAATTATCTACCACGCCCTAAAACTGTTTGCCGCAAAGGGGTACAGCGGGGTGTCGATGCGCGAAATTGCGGCGGCGGTGGGCATTCAGGGTGCTTCGCTGTACAACCATTTTAAGGGTAAAGAGGACATTTTTAACGCCATTTTTGCCGAAATGACAAAGCAGTACGACGCGGCGGCGGTTATGTTGCAGGTGCCAATAGAGGACGCGGTGCCCGCCGCAGAGCAGTACCACAACATCAGCGAAGAACAGCTGTTTGAAACAGGCAAAGGCTTGTTTTCGTTTTTTACCCAAAACGAATTTGCCGTGCTGTTTCGCAAGCTGCTGGTGTCGGAGCAGCACAAATTTCCGCTTGCGGGGCAGCGGTTTCAGCAATATTATTTAAACGGGCCAATACAGTTTCAAAGCGCCGTCTTTTTTGCTTTGCAGCAAACGGGTGATTTAGTGGAGTGCGATGCCGAGACCATGGCCCTGCACTTTTACAGCCCCATTTACTATTTGCTCAGCAAGTTTGATTTGGGCTGCCCTTATGACGACTGCATTGAACAGCTTAAAAAACACGTGCACCTGTTTTGCACCTTGTACCGCAAATAGCACGCTGCGTGCGGTGCGGGGCATAAACAGAAAATGAAAACCACCCTCGCCCGCCGTGGGCAGGGGCACAAAGGGGCCACGATGAACGCCGCTTTTTTATTGCTTCCGTTTTTATTGATCCGCTTTTTACTGCTGGGGCTGCGCAACCGGCAGGCGCTGGCCCGCGTGGCTTTTTTTGCCCCGCTTGCCGGGGCAGAGAAGGCCGCTTATTGGGTTTACCAGCTTGCAACGTTGCTGCTGTTTGTCGGCCCGTTTTTTTTGACGGTGCAAACCGGCGGCGGTTGGTTTGCCGCCGGCATTCTGGTTTTGGCCATTGGGGCAGCGCTATGTGCCGCCGCGGTGGTAGACTTTGCAAAGCCCACCGAAAACGGGTTTCACCAGAACGGCCTTTACCGCTTTTCGCGCAACCCAATGTACGTGGGTTATTTCTTTTACTTTTTGGGCTGCGTGCTGCTGACGAAATCCCCGGTATTACTGGCGGCACTGGCGGCGTTTCAGGTGTCGGCACACTGGATTATTTTATCAGAAGATCGCTGGTGCGCCGCCGAGTTTGGGCAGCAGTATGCGGCGTACAAGGCGCGGGTGCGGCGCTATTTTTAAGCGCCGCATTTTTTGCCCTTAAAGCGTACCTTCCCCCCTGGCCCGTACGCACTACCTATGCCGCTTGCAAACAAATTTGCCGTTGACCTGCCTATTCGCTTTTTATGGGCAAGACAATCCCCGCCCCATTTGCTATACTGTTTGATGAAAAGGGGGGGCTGACCATGGACCAACTGAAGGTGGGCAGTTTTATTGCGGCACTGCGCAAAGAAAAAGCCCTGACGCAGCTGCAACTGGGGCAAGCCCTTGGGGTGACCAACAAAACCGTTTCACGGTGGGAAACCGGCGAGTATCTACCCGACTTTTCGCTGGTTGCACTTTTGTGCAGCACGCTGGATATTAGCATCAATGAATTTTTAAGCGGCGAGCGGCTGGCCGATACCGAATTCCGCGCACAGGCACAAAACAACCTGCTTTCGCTGCTGGCTTATGAAGCAACGCTAAAAAAGCGCAAAAGGCTGCGGGATTTTTGCAACGGCACCGGCACCGGACTGCTGATTTCAGCCCTTTACTCCCCCAATAATGCACAGCGGTCGGCCGTGATTGCGGCGGGCATTGCCCTGATTTTAGCCGGGTGGTATTTTGGGGCTAAGCTCGACAAGGTGTTATTGCCGCAAGGCAGCGCAGAAGCCCCTTGATTTGATACTGCTAGGCCCTCACCATAGCACAAAGAAGAACAACAAAAGGCAAAGCAACTGCTTTGCCTTTTGTTGTTCTTCTTTGTTATCACTGTCACCTACGGCATTAAGCTTTTGCTTTGCCCTGGTTTGCAACGCTTTGCATTTTAGCTGCGATGGCATCTGCATCGCCAAGGTATTCTTTGCGCAACACGGTAAAGTCAGGTGCAAATTCATACAGCAGTGGCACCCCGGTGGGGATATTCACCCCGGCAATCTCTTCGTCGCTCAGGCCGTCAAACTCTTTTACCAGTGCGCGCAGCGAGTTGCCGTGTGCGGCAATCAGCACCTGCTGGCCCGCAAGCAGGCGGGGGGCAATTTCTTCTTTAAAATAGGGCACCGTGCGGGCAATGGTATCTTTTAAGCTTTCACCCAGCGGCAGCTGGTCTGCCGGTACCGTGCGGTAAGCGGGCTGCCCGTGCGGGTCGCGCTCATCCCCCGGTTGCAACAAAGGCGGGCGCACGTCAAAGCTGCGGCGCCAGATTTTCACCTGCTCGTCACCGTATTTTGCGGCGGTCTCGCTTTTGTTCAACCCCTGCAACGCGCCGTAGTGGCGCTCGTTCAGCTTCCAGCTTTTCACCACGGGTAGCCAGTCGCGGTCCATCTGTTCCAGTGCAAAATTTAGGGTGTGAATCGCCCGTTTCAGGGTCGAAGTATAGCAAATGTCAAATTCAACATCCGCCACTCGTAGTAGTTTACCCGCCTCGGCGGCCTCGCGCCGGCCGGTATCTGAAAGGTCGACATCCATCCACCCGGTAAACAGATTTTCTTTGTTCCACACACTTTCGCCATGGCGCAATAGCACCAGTTTCATAGATTCACTCATGATCGTCATCCTTTCCTGTCGGTTTGTTTATTTTGCCGGGGCTTGCGCACGGCAAAGACATCCCGGTTTTATTGCATACCTTTATTGTAGAGTTTATTTTTGTACGCGTCAAGCCACAGCATGGCCCGCTAAAAAATAAAGTAACCGTCGCAACCCGCCGCACAAGGCCACGCCGCGGCGCTGTGCCCCCTTATTGACGCTGTTTGCCACTTGTGGATTTTTACCCAAATTTGATATAATGCAAAGTATTAAAACAAAGACATTTTTATCTGTTTGCCATTTTGTTTCCCCTGCTTTGATCGTTAAGATTGGTGGTTGTGTAGATTGTCTGAAATTCAAGTTCGGCTGTACAAGGCGACCCTTTTAACCGGCGTAATACTTTCTATTGCCTGCATATTAGAAAACCTACTTGTGGGTTTTCCACTTTCAATTAACTTAAAATGGGTATTGCTTTTATTATTATGCGACATTTCACTTTTCTATGCAAATAACTGGAAACAGCGTGGCCGCTGGATGTTTGCGTTGTTTTGCTTTTTGATTTTTATCTTTCTGCCATTTGCGTTTTTTGACTCCGGCGGCGGCGACAATAACGTCATTGGTTATATTTTTCTTGTTCTAATCGGCATGACCTATCTGTTTGAGGGCTGGCGACGCATTTTTTTAGTTACCGGTTTAGTTTTGATGTTTATGCTGTTGCACACATTGGAACACTTTTACCCTCAGCTGGTCATGGTATATCCTTCCGCCAGCCAGTTTTGGGACCGCTTGTTTCAAATCCCCATGCTGCTCGTTATCTCGTTTTTAATTATTTTGCAGTTTGGTAAGGAGTACAAGCGAGTCAACCGCAAACTGCACGAAATGGCCAATTTAGATGTGCTGACCGGGTTGTACAACCGGCGCAAGTTCAACACTGCCATTGAAGAAGCACTTACAGGCCAACACGGCAGTGCCTTTCTGGTGCTGCTAGACCTTGATAATTTTAAAAAAATCAATGACCTGTGCGGGCATGCGGCAGGCGATGCCGTATTACAGCAGTTGGCACAGTTTTTGCTGGGCGCCCTTGACGGCGGCCAAAACATTGTAAGCCGCTGGGGCGGCGACGAATTTGCCATTATTTATTATGGTGATGCCGCCCTGCTGAGGCAAAAGCTGGCCGCGATGAAAGCAGACTTTGCGGCCTATGTTGCACAGTACAACCCCACAACCGACATCAGTTACAGTATTGAACCGATTGAAAACGCGGTGCAGGTAGACGACTTGCTGGTACGCGCCGACCACCTGCTATACGCCGAAAAGCTGCACAAGCGCGGCTAAGCCCTTTTGCACAAATAAAAAACCATAGCGCCGTAACCAATACGGGCGCTATGGTTTTTTTGTTGGTTTTTGCTGTGCCGGGCTTAAAATTCAAACACGCCCTCATACACCAGTTTGGCATCGCCGGTCAACGAAATATTTTCGTCGGTGTAGTTTACCACCAAATCGCCGCCGCGCACCTTGACCGTGATGTCTTGCCCTGCATCACACAGGCCACTTTTTACCGCGGCTGCCACCGCCGCACAGGCACCGGTGCCGCAGGCCTGGGTCTCGCCGTTGCCGCGCTCCCACACACGCATGCGCAGGGTAGTGCGGCTTACCACCCGCACAAACTCGGTGTTGATGCGGTCGGGGAAAAGCGGCGCATACTCAAACGCCGGGCCGATCTCCTCTAAATTCAGCGTATCGATGCCATCGCAAAACACCACACAGTGGGGGTTGCCCACCGAAAGTGCGGTGATGCGGTATTGGCTGCCACCGATGGTTACCGGGCTGTCAACGAGCTGCGGCAGGCTGGTGGCAGCGGGCAGCGCCGCTGTGTCAAACACTGCCGCGCCCATTGCAATGCGCACCGCGCCCACCCGGCCGTCACGCAGGTAAAGCTGCAACAGCTTCACGCCGCTGGCGGTTTCTACTGTCATCGTGGTGCGCGGCACCCGCCCGCTGTCGTACAGGTATTTTGCCGCACAGCGCAGGTTGTTTGCCGCCATTTTGCCCTCGCTGCCGTCGCGGTTAAAGCTGCGCATTTTAGCGACTGCGAGCGCTGAGTTTTCCAGTAATACAATGCCGTACCCGCCCACGCCAAAGTGCTCGGTGCACATCTGCACACACAGCGATTCCGGGCAGGTAATGGCACCGTCAAAGTTTTCAATAAACGCCGCGTCGTCGCCGCAGCCCTGCATTTTAAGAAACGGCACCCGCTGGCGGGCCGTGCGCAGGTGGTTGATGTCCACCAGCTCGGTGTTACTTTCAGTAAAGCGGCTGGCAAGGATGTCTGCCAGCGCGCCTGCGGTGTCGAGGGAGGTCAAGCAAGGGATGCCAAGCTGCATGGCACGCCGGTGCAACGCAATAAAATCGCCCATCGTGTCGTCCTGCACGGCGCCGGTGTACAGCAGGTAGCGCAGGGTACCGCTTTCCATCAGCCGCACAACTTCGTCGCTTTCGCTGGCATTGGCCACCGCCGTGACCGGCACCCCCATTTGGGCAATTGCCGCGGCGGTGCCGCTGGTGGCATACAGCGCAAGGCCAAGGTCGTAAAAGCGCTTTGCCAGCGAGAGCACCTCTTGGTAGTCGGCGGTCTCGACACTGATTAGCACCCCGGCCGCGCCGCGCGGCAGGTTGCGCGCCAGCTGGTACCCGGCCGCCCGCAGGCCTTTAAACAGCGCTTCGGCCATTGTTTTGCCAATGCCCAGCACTTCGCCGGTCGACTTCATCTCCGGCCCCAGCATAAAGTTGGCGTCGCTGAGCTTTTCAAACGAGAACACCGGCACCTTGACCGCGCAATAGGGCGGCACCGGGTACAGCCCCGTGCCGTACCCCAGGGAAGCGAGCGAGTGCCCCAGCATCACCTGTGCGGCAAGGTCGACCATCGGCACGCCGGTCACCTTGCTGATGTAGGGCACGGTGCGCGACGCGCGGGGGTTGACCTCAATGACATACAGTTCGTTTTGGTAAATCAAGTACTGGATGTTGACGAGCCCGCGGGTGCCCAGCGCCAGCGCCAGCTGCTCGCTGCAAGCGCAGACCTTTTGCAGCATAACATCGTTTAAATTGTAGGGTGGGTAGACCGCAATCGAATCGCCGCTGTGCACGCCCGCGCGCTCAATGTGCTCCATCACGCCGGGGATCAGCACCTCGGTGCCGTCTGAGATCACGTCTACTTCCAGCTCGGTACCGGGCATGTACTGGTCGATTAGCACCGGGTTTTCAATGTTGCCGGACAAGATGGTCTGCATGTAGTTTGTGACATCCGCGTCGGTTTTGGCAATGGTCATGTTTTGCCCGCCAATGACATAAGACGGGCGCAGCAGCACCGGGTAGCCCAGGGTGTGCGCTGCCTGCAATGCCTCTTCTAGTGTAGTGACCCCAAGGCCCTTGGGCCGCCGGATGCCGAACTGCTCTAACATCGCGTCAAACCGGGCACGGTCTTCGGCAAGGTCAATGCCGTCGGCAGAGGTGCCCAAAATGCGCACACCCTGCCCGTCTAGGTACTTTGCCAGCTTAATGGCCGTTTGCCCGCCAAACGCCACCACGACCCCCACCGGCTGTTCCACCGCCAGAATACCGCCCACATCTTCGGGCGTCAGCGGCTCGAAATACAGCCGGTCGGCGGTGTCATAGTCGGTCGAGACTGTCTCGGGGTTGTTGTTGACGATGACGACCTCATACCCCATCTCACGCAGGCTCCACACGCAGTGTACCGAGCTGTAATCAAACTCGATGCCCTGCCCGATGCGGATGGGCCCGCTGCCCAGCACCATAACGACCGGGCGCCCGCTGCGGGCAAAGCCACGCGCTTCGCATGCGCCGCCTGCGCAGGAGTAAAAATACGGGGTGTCTGCGTCGAACTCGGCCCCGCAGGTGTCCACCATTTTATAGCTTGGCAAAAAGGCGGGCAGCCGTGTTACCCCCGTAAGCCGGCGAATGGCATCGTCCGGGTAGCCAAGCTGCTTTGCCTTTAAATAAAGCGCCTCGCTAAACGGCTGCCGGGCAAGCTGTTGCTCAAACACCGCAAGCCCTTGCAATTTGTGCAAAAACCAGCGGTCTATTTTCGTCGCTTCAAACAGCGCGTTTACCGTCCAGCCGGCTTTCAGCGCCTCAAACACCGTAAACAGCCGACGGTCATCCGCCGCCGCAAGGCGCACGGCCAGCGGCTGTTTGGTCAGCGGCGGTGCGTTTAAGGTATCCAGCGAAATTTCGGCACCGCGCACCGCTTTCAGCAGTGCCATTTCAAACGTGGGGGCAATGGCCATCACTTCGCCCGTCGCCTTCATCTGGGTGCCAAGCCGCCGCCCAACCCCGGCAAATTTATCAAACGGCCATTTGGGGAACTTGACCACCACATAGTCGAGCGTGGGCTCAAAACAGGCGCAGGTTTTGCCGGTGATATCGTTTTTAATCTCGTCCAGCGTATAACCCAGTGCGATTTTTGTGGTGATTTTCGCAATGGGGTACCCCGTTGCCTTGGACGCCAGTGCCGACGAGCGGGACACGCGGGGGTTGACCTCGATAACGGCATACGAAAAGCTGTCCGGGTCCAGCGCAAACTGGCAGTTGCAGCCGCCCACAATGCCAAGCGAGGACACAATGTCCAGCGAAGCGGTGCGCAGCATTTGGTATTCTTTGTCGCTGAGGGTCAGCGCCGGCGCCACAACAATAGAATCGCCGGTATGCACCCCTACCGGGTCGATATTTTCCATCGAGCAGACGGCGATGACATTGCCCGCCGCGTCGCGCATGGCTTCAAATTCAATCTCTTTCCACCCCGCCACACTGCGCTCGATGAGCACCTGCCCAATGGGCGAAGCCTCCAGCCCGCTTTGCGCAATGCGCCGCAGCTGTTCTTCGTCGGCCGCAATGCCGCCGCCGCTGCCGCCCAGTGTAAAGGCCGGCCGCACAATCACCGGCCAGCCCACTTCGTTTGCGGCGTCCAGCGCCTGTTGCACGGTAGTGGCCACCCCGGAGGGGATGACCGGCTGGCCGATGGCCTGCATTGCGTCGCGAAACAGCGCGCGGTCCTCCGCCTTGTCAATCGCTTCGGCCGGGGTGCCAAGCAAGCGCACCTCGTGCTGCGCCAAAAAGCCGTCCTTTGCCAGCTGCATGGCCAGCGTAAGGCCGGTTTGCCCGCCAAGGCCGGCAAGCAGACTGTCCGGTTTTTCTTTTATAATAATGCGCTCTATCGTCGCTTTGGTCAGCGGCTCTAAATAAATTTCGTCCGCCAGCTGCCGGTCGGTCATAATGGTGGCCGGGTTGGAGTTGGCCAGCACCACATTGACCCCGGCGTCTTTCAGCACGCGGCAGGCCTGTGCGCCCGCATAGTCAAACTCGGCCGCCTGCCCAATGACGATGGGCCCCGACCCAATGACCAGTACTTTTTGAATGGTGTTATCTCTTGGCATAGGTTTACCCTTTCATCAACTGCAAAAAGCGGTCAAACAAAAAACCGGTGTCTTTGGGGCCGGGGCAGGCCTCCGGGTGAAACTGCACCGAAAAGCACTGTTTGCCGGGGTAGTCCACCCCTTCGCAACTACCGTCGTTTGCGTTGACAAACGACACCTGCCCCACGCCCGCAAGGCTTTCGGCCACCACCGCATACCCGTGGTTCTGGCTGGTGATAAAGGTGCGCGGCCCGCCCACCTGGGTGACCGGCTGGTTAACACCGCGGTGGCCGTATTTCATTTTGACCGTACTGCCCCCCATGGCAAGTGCGAGCAGTTGGTGCCCAAGGCAGATGCCAAACAGCGGCAGCTCGCCCACCAGCAGGCCCAGCTGCGCAATGCAGCCGGTGTTTTCCGCCGGGTCGCCGGGGCCGTTGCTCAACATGACACCGTCGTAGCCGCCGGCTAAAATCTGCTGTGCCGTTGTGGTGTGTGGCAGCACCGTCACTTCACAACCGCGCGCACACAGCGCGCGCGCAATATTGGCCTTTGCGCCATAGTCCAGCAGGGCAACACGGTAATTTAATTTGCCCTCTGGCGGCAGCACGGCGGGTGCTTTGCAGCTTACCTGTGCCACCACCCCCTGCACCGCATAGCTGCGCACCGGGGCAAGGTCTGCGGGCGGGGTGTCGCAAATCGTCGCGTTCATCACGCCCTGCTCGCGTATTTTGCGGGTGATCTCGCGGGTGTCCACCCCGGCAATCGCGCAGATGCCCTGCGTGGCCAGCCAGTCACCAAGCGCACCCTCACTGCGGAAATTCGACGGCTCGGTGCAGCATTCGCGCACCACATAGCCCTTTACGGCGCTGGTGCCCTCAAAATCCTGCGGGATGACCCCGTAATTTCCAATCAGCGGGAAGGTTTGCAAGACAATTTGCCCGGCATAGCTGGGGTCGGTGAGGGTTTCAAGGTAGCCGCACATACCGGTGGTAAACACCAGCTCGCCCACCGTGTCGCCCGCGGCGCCAAGGGCCACGCCCTCAAACACGCTGCCGTCGCTTAAAACCAAATACCTTTTTTTCATTCTTTTCCCCCTGCGGGTGGTTAAAGTGTCGCCGCCAGCACGGCTTTAATGGTGTGCATGCGGTTTTCTGCTTCGTCAAACACCACCGACTGCGGCCCCTCAAACACCTCATCGGTCACTTCAAGGCAGGTTTCGCCAAAGGCTTCGCCCACTTTTTTGCCGGTGGTGGTTTTTAAGTCGTGAAAAGCGGGCAGGCAGTGCATAAAAATGGCGTTCGGTTTTGCCGCCGCCATCAGCTGTGCTGTGACGCGGTAGGGGGTCAGCGATTCAATGCGCTCTGCCCAAACCTCCTGCGGCTCGCCCATCGACACCCACACATCGGTGTATAGCACATCGGCCCCTGCCACCACCTGCATGGGGTCTTCGCAAAATTCCAGCACGGCGCCGGTCTCTTTTGCAATCTCGTTGCAGGTGTCAATTAACGGCTGCGCGGGCAGATAATTTGCAGGGGCACTGGCGACAAAGTGCATGCCCATTTTGGCACAGCCCACCATCAAAGAATTGCCCATGTTAAACCGGGCGTCGCCCAAATAGACCAGCTTTTTGCCAGCCAGGGTGCCGCAATGCTCTTGCACTGTCAGCAGGTCGGCCAGTATCTGCGTGGGGTGAAACTCGTTGGTCAGGCCATTCCACACCGGTACCCCGGCATAGGCGGCAAGCTCTTCTACAATATCTTGCCCAAAGCCGCGGTATTCGATGCCGTCAAACATGCGCCCCAGCACCCGTGCGGTGTCGGGGATGCTCTCTTTGCTGCCAATCTGCGAACCGGCGGGGTCAAGGTAGGTGGTGCCGATACCTAGGTCGTGCGCCGCCACTTCAAATGCACAGCGGGTGCGGGTACTGGTTTTTTCAAAAATCAGCGCAATGTTTTTGCCGCGGTGCGGTTGGCGCATCAGGCCAATCTTTTTTTCTCTTTTCAGCTGCGCGGCCAGCGTCAGCAGTGCTTCGATTTCCTGCGGGGTAAAATCCAGCAGTTTTAACAGGCTTTTCCCATGAAGCTCCATCCTGTGCCCTCTATTCTGCGCATACGTCGGCAAGGATGCCGATTGCCTTTGCAAGCTGCTCTGCCGGGATATTCAGCGCCGGCAGCAGCCGCACCTTGCCTTTTGCCGTGAGCACCAGCACCCCGCGCTGCATGCACTGGGCCACCACTTCGGCGGCGGGCTTTTCGGTTTCAACACCCACCATCAAACCAAGGCCGCTGACCGACTTTACGCCCTTTGCCTCTTGCAGTGCGGCAAAAATGGCGGCGGATTTTTTTTGTACTTCGGCCAGCAATTTGTCGTCAATGCGGCCCAGCAGGTGCACTGCGCCCGCACTGCACACCGGGTTGCCGCCAAAGGTGGAGCCGTGGTCGCCGGCGCCCAGCACGTTTTGCACTTTGTCGCCCAGCAACGTGGCCCCCAGCGGCAACCCGCCCGCAAGGCCTTTGGCGGTAGAGCAGACGTCCGGCACAATGCCGTACTGCTGCCACGCATACAGTGTGCCGGTGCGCCCGTTGCCGGTTTGCACTTCGTCCACCATCAGCAGAATATCCTGCTCTTTGCAAAGCGCTGCAAGGCCCCGCACAAAGTCTTTATCCAGCGGCACCACGCCGCCCTCGCCCTGCACCAGCTCGATAAAGAACGCTGCGACGGGCTGTGTTTTTACGAGTTCTTTTGCCGCGTCTAAATCGCCCGGCTCTAGGTAAGCAAACCCTGTGGGCAGCGGGCCAAAATCGTGGTGGAAATGGTCTTGCCCGGTGGCGGCCAGCGTTGCCAGCGTGCGCCCGTGAAAGCTGTTGTTCAGCGTGACGATGACGGCATTGTCAATGCCCTTTTTATCTGCGGCGTATTTGCGCGCTACTTTAATGGCACATTCGTTTGCCTCGGCCCCGGAGTTTGAAAAGAACACCTTTTTCATGCCGGTTTTTTCGCAGAGCAGCTGCGCCAGCTGGGCACAGGGCTGGGTATAGTAGAGGTTTGACATGTGCTGTACCTTTGCCAGTTGGGCACACACCGCCTGCTGCCAACCCTCGTCGGCAATGCCAAACGACGTCACGGCAATGCCGCTGCCAAGGTCGATATACTCTTTGCCCGTTTCATCCCACACCAGCGAGCCTTTGCCCGCAACAATCTCCAGCGGAAAACGGGTATAGGTATTTGCCACAAAAGCAGCATCAATCTGTTTCGTATCAGTCATTGTCTTCTTCCCCCACAATCATCGTACCGGCGCCCTCGTCGGTCAAAATTTCCATCAAAATGGCGTGCGGCACACGCCCGTCTAAAATAATTACCTTGCGTACCCCTTGCTCAATCGCCTCACGGCAGCAATCCACTTTGGGGATCATACCGCCGCTGAGCACCCCGCTTTGCTGCAACGCCAGCGCCTGTTTCAGCGACAGGTCGGGGATGAGGGTAGAAGGGTCATCTTTGTCGCGCAGAATGCCAGCGATGTCGGTCATCAGCAATAGGCGCTCGGCCCCAATGGCCCCTGCGATGTGTGCGGCGGCGGTGTCGCCGTTGATGTTGTACACGTTGCCCTTATCGTCGCACCCCACGGTAGAGACGACCGGGATGTACCCCTTTTCCAGCAGGTCGGTCACCGGGGCACTGTGCACCGCGGTAATACTGCCCACAAAACCCAGTGCAGCGCTTTTGGGCTTTGCTTCAATCAGCCTGCCGTCGATGCCCGAAATGCCGATGGCGCGGCCCCCGCAGCAGCCAATTAAATTGACGAGGTTTTTGTTAATCTTACCCGCCAGCACCATCTGCGCAATTTCGGCGGTTTCGCGGTCGGTGACCCGCAAGCCGTCTACAAACTTTGGCTGTTTGCCCATGCGGGCCATGGCTTCGCTGATTTCCGGCCCGCCGCCGTGCACCAGCACCACCCGCACCCCGATCAGCGACAACAGCACCAGGTCTTTCATCACCTGCAGTTGCAGCTCTTCGTTCAGCATGGCGTTGCCGCCGTATTTCACCACAACGACCTGCCCGACATATTTTTGGATATACGGCAGCGCCTGGGTCAATACCTCGGCCCGCTGCGCGTTGGAAAAGCTGTTCAATCGTCTCACCTCAGGTTCTGTAATCGCCGTTGATTTTTACGTAATCATAAGTCAAGTCGCAGCCCCAGGCAGTCGCCTGTTCGGGGCCGTCGCCCAGCGAAATCAAAATGTCAATTTCGTCCTGCTTTAAAATATGCTTTGCCGTTTTTTCTGAAAACGGCACCCCGGCGCCACCCTTGCAAACGGCAATGCTGCCGGCGGCAGAGGCAAACTGCACGTCTACCTTTTCCACGTCCACCTGTGCCCCGCTGTACCCCACGGCGCACAGCACGCGGCCCCAGTTGGCATCTGCGCCAAACATGGCGGCTTTTAGCAGGCTGGAGGTAATGACCGCCTTTGCCACTGTTTTTGCCTGCTGCGCGTCGCTGGCACCGGTGACGGTGCATTGCAGCAGCCGGCTGGCACCCTCGCCGTCCTTCGCTATTTTGCGGCAAAGGTCTACGGTGACGGTGTGCAGTGCCTGGCAAAACAGGTCGTAGGCCGGGCCTTGCGTTGTAATGGGCTCGTTGCCCGCCAGCCCGTTTGCCAAAATGCACACCATGTCGTTGGTGGAGGTATCGCCGTCCACACTGACCATGTTAAAGCTGCTTTGTACATCTTGCGACAGTGCCTGCTGCAACAGCGCGGGCGAAATGGCAACGTCGGAGGTGACAAAGCACAGCATCGTCGCCATGTTGGGGTGGATCATGCCGGAGCCCTTTGCCATACCGCCGATGTGGCAGGCTGTGCCGCCCAGCTCAAACTCGACCGCAATCTGCTTTTGGATTGTGTCAGTTGTCTTGATTGCTTCACTGGCATCATGTGCCCCCTCTGGCGAAAGCGCTTTTGCCAGCGGCGGGATGCCCTTTGCAATGGGGGTAAGGTCCAGCGGCTGGCCGATGACCCCGGTCGATGCCACCACGACATCCTGTGCGGCAAGCCCGGTCTCTTGCGCCAGCAGGGTGCACATCTGCTGTGCCACCTCTACCCCGCCCGCGTTGCAGGTATTGGCATTGCCGCTGTTGCAGATGATGGCCTGCGCCATGCCGTCGGCAAGGTTTTCGCGGGTGACCAGCAGCGGTGCGCCCTTTACCAGATTTTGCGTGTAAACGGCAGCCGCCGCCGCACGCACCGCACTGGTGATGAGTGCAAGGTCTTTTTTTGATTTATTTTTGCGGATACCGCAATGTACCCCGCTTGCCGAAAACCCCTTTGCGGCGCAAACACCGCCCGAAACCTGTTTCATGCTAGTCCCCTTTACCCGTTATAATTTTAAGCCCGTTGTGGCGGGCAGCCCCAGCCGAAGATTCATACATTCCACCGCCGCGCCCGATGCGCCTTTGCCCAAATTATCGTACTGCGCAACCAGCAGCAGGCGCTCTTCGCTGCCCTGCACCGTCACTTGCATGTCATCGCGCCCGCTCAGCGCCCCAGCGCCCAAAAAGCCGTCTTGCTGCGGGTCTTCGCAGTACTTTACAATGGGGCCGGTGTACCATGTGCGGTACACACTGCGCAGCTCTTCTATGCCGGCGCCCGGTGCAAGGTCTTGCTTTGTCAGCGGGATCATCACCTGCATGCCGCTGACAAAATCGCCGACGATGGGGGCGAATACCGGCGCTGAGTCAAGGCCCGCAAACAGCTGCATCTCCGGCAGGTGCTTGTGCGTTTGCCCCAGTGCATACGCGCGGGGGGCACTAAGCTGTGCGTCCCGCCCCTGCGCTTCGTACTGGGCAATCATTTTTTTGCCGCCGCCGCTGTACCCTGTCAGCGAAAAACAGCTAAGGCGGCTGCTTTTTGAAAGCAGCCCCGCCTTTACCAGCGGCCGCACCAGGGCAATCAGCCCGCTGGCGTGGCAGCCCGGCACCGCAATGCGGCTTGCCGTGGCGATTGCTGCAGGCTGGCCGGGTGCAAGCTGCGGAAACCCGTACACCCACCCCGGTGCCGTGCGGTGCGCCGTTGATGTGTCAAACACACAGACCGCCGGGTTTTCCACCATCGACACCGCTGGTCGTGCGGCATCGTCCGGCAGGCACAAAAACGCAATATCACAGCTGTTCAGTGCCTGCTTGCGGGCGGCGGGGTCTTTGCGCTGACTTTCGCTTAACACCAAAACCTCTAAATCAGCCCGCGCGGCAAGCCGCTGGCGTATTTGCAGCCCCGTGGTACCGGCACTGCCGTCAATAAAAACCTTTGTCACCGTACCACCCCTTGCTGCCGTGCAGCCGTTATTTTTTGCCGTCTATGATTGCCTGCACCTGAATGGGCAGCCCGTACAGGTTGATAAAGCCCTCGGCATCTTTCTGGTTGTAATCGCTCTCGCCAAAGGTGGCAATCTCTTCGGAATACAGCGACTACGGGCTCCACGTGCCGGCGTTGATCATATTGCCCTTGTACAGCTTCAGCTTCACTGTGCCGGTCACCCTTTCCTGCGTTTTGTCCACAAACGCCGAAAGCGCTTCACGCAGCGGGGTAAACCACTGGCCGTTGTACACCAGCTCGCCAAAGGTGATGGACAACTTTTCTTTTTCATGCATCGTCATTTTGTCAAGGCACAGCGTTTCCAGCACACTGTGGGCCTTGTACAGAATAGCGCCGCCCGGGGTCTCGTACACACCGCGGCACTTCATGCCCACCAGGCGGTTTTCCACAATGTCCAAAAGGCCAATGCCGTTGGCGCCGCCCAGCTCGTTCAGCTTGTAAATGATTTCTTTCGCGCTCATCGCGCTGCCGTCCAGCGACACCGGCACACCTTTTTCAAACCCGACTGTCACATAGGTGGGGGCATCCGGCGCGTTGATGGGCGAGACGCTCATCTCTAAAAAACCCTCTTTTTCGTACTGCGGCTCGTTGCCGGTGTCCTCAAGGTCCATGCCCTCATGGCTGAGGTGCCACAGGTTTTTGTCTTTGGAATAGTTTGTCTCACGGCTGATTTTCAGCGGGATGCCGTGGGCCTCGGCGTAGTCAATCTCCTCATCGCGGGACTTGATGCTCCATTCGCGCCACGGTGCAATGATGGGCATATGCGGCGCAAAATGCCGAATTGCAAGCTCGAACCGCACCTGGTCGTTGCCCTTGCCGGTACAGCCGTGCGCAATGGCGTCGGCCCCCTCTGCCTTTGCAATTTCAACCAGCCGCTTTGCAATGCACGGGCGGGCGTGGCTGGTGCCCAGCAGGTATTCTTCGTATTTGGCGCCCGCCTTCATGGTGGGGATAATGAAATCGTTGACGTATTCGTCAGTCAAATCCTCCACGTACAGCTTCGACGCACCGGTTTTCAGGGCCTTTTCCTCCAGCCCCTCCAGCTCGTCCGCCTGCCCCACGTTGCCCGACACGGCAATCACTTCGCAGTTGTTGTAGTTTTCTTTCAGCCACGGGATGATGATGGAGGTATCCAGCCCGCCGCTATATGCCAGAACGACTTTCTTAATTTCATTTTTATTCATGTTTTGCCTCCATAAATGTATATTTATAAATTATGTGCTTTATTATATGCTGGATACTGCCAAAATGTCAAGCAATTTATTGTATACATTTTGAATTTTTATTCTTTTTTATTTTTTCTTTTGCAACGATTGAGTTTTCTTGACCTGCGAACTTTCTTTATTTTTCTCCCATATTTCGTTGTTTTTATTTCAGAAAGAGGCAATATTTTATGTTTTTAATTTTTTTCTTTGTTTTTCACTTGTTTGCTGCTTTTAGTCGGTACTTGATTTTTGAATATTTATTCTTATTTAAAGTATCTGTGCTGGCATGAATTTTTACACATATTTACCATTGCTAAAGGCTTCCGTTGCATAAAATCAGCCCCCGGCGGCACCAAATGGTGCCGCCGGGGGCTGATTTTAATTGTTCATTCTCGTATTTTTGCTAAAGCGTACAGTTAAACTTCCAGCATTTCTACCGCGCGGGACAGTTCGCCAATAATGCCGATGTGCTGGGGGCAGACCGACTCGCACTGGCCGCAGGCAATGCAGGCGCTGGCCGGCGCACCAGAATTTGTGACCCATTTATAGTTGCCACGTGCACTTTCTAAATTATCATACACCAAATACCGGTTCATCGCGCCAAAGATGGCAGGGATCTCAATGCCCTTAGGGCAACCCTTCATACAGTATTCACAGCTCGTGCAGGGGATGCCCTCAATTTCGGCGAGTACGGTGCGCGCGCGGCCTATAACGGCACTGCCCTCGGTCCCAAGGGGTTTAAACTGTGACATAGTGGCAAGGTTATCATCCATCTGTTGCAGGTTGGACATCCCACTGAGCACGGTGACAAGGCCGGGCTGCGATGCCGCAAACCGCAGCGCCCAAGACGCTGGCGACGCGGTGGGGTCTGCCTCTTGTAGTATTTTGGTAACGGCGTCCGGCGGGGTGGCAAGCAAACCGCCTTTGACAGGCTCCATAATAATGACCGGCTTATTGTGCTTTTTCGCCACCTCAAGGCACTTGGCAGACTGTACCGACGGGCTGTCCCAATCAGCATAGTTGATTTGCAGCTGCACAAATTCCATTTCTGGGTGACGGGTCAGCAGTTCGTCCAGCGCCTTGGCATTATCGTGGAACGAAAAGCCCAAATGACGAATCAGCCCTTTGTCCTTCAAATACTGGCCAAAATCCCAAAGGCCAAAATCATCAAACACCTTTGTGCGCTCGCCGCCACAGTTGTGCATCAGGTAAAAGTCAAAATACCCGGCACCGGTACGTTCCAGCGAGGTGTAAAACATCTGTTTTGCTTCCTCGGCAGTTTTAGCGCCTGCCCACGCCGGCAGTTTGGTTGCCAATTGAAACTGCTCGCGGGGGTAACGGTCTACCAGTGCTGTTTTTGCCGCTTGCTCTGATTTGCCGCCAATGTACCCGTAAGCGGTATCAAAATAAGTAAACCCCGCCGCCAAAAAACGGTCTACCATCTGTTTGGTCTGCTCAATATCAACCTCTTGCCCCAGCATGGGCAGCCGCATGAGCCCAAAGCCCAGCTTCGGGATCGTTTGTCCGAGATAGTCCATTGCTAATCCTCCCCTTATCACAGTGCAAAAGCAACTGCTTTTGCTGTTCTCTTTTATTCTATAACTTAAACTGTGCTTTTAGTCAATGCCCTGCCCTGAAATTTTTTGCCGCTTTGCATTTTTATCACTTTACAAAGTTGCCCTGGCTGCCCTTTTATGTTATACTAACGCCAATTTTTTAAAAACAAAGAAAAGGCGGGCGGGCCCCATGCAATTAATTGAGACCACCAGCACAGACGCACGTTTTGTTGTGCTGTGCGACGAGTTGGATACAGACCTAAACAAGCAAAATGGCGAGGTACTGCAAAAACTGTACAAGCAGTACAACACACTGGAGAAAATACAAAACGTGGTGCTTGCGCTGCAAGACGAAACACCGGTTGCCTGCGCCGCATTAAAAGAATATGCCCCCGGCACTGCCGAAGTGAAACGCGTATATACAAAACCACTCTGCCGCGGGCAAGGGGTTGCAGCCGCCATGCTTTGCGCGTTGGAACAACACGCAAAGCAACAGGGGTACACCCGCCTTGTGCTGGAAACCGGGCTGAACATGCTGCCCGCCCAGCGGCTATATCACCGCCTTGGGTTTCACCAAATACCAAACTACGGCCACTACGCAACCCTGCCAGATTCGTACTGTATGGAAAAGCCGTTATAAAAAGCAGCCCCGCTGTGTTTTGCCAGCGGGGCTGCCTTTTGTTTTCTTTTTACATGGCTTCGCAATGTGTAATTTGGTTGCGTCCATTCTGTTTTGAGCAATACAGTGCTTTATCCGCTTTTTTTGTAATCTGCTCTACATTTAGTTTGCTGCTGACCTCGGCAAGGCCCACACTGATGGTCACACGGTAGCGGTTGTCTTTTTCTTCGCTATTCAGGCGTTGCATTAAAGTTGCAAACAATTCTTCGGCCTGCTGGGGAGGCAACGCCAGTACGCCAAAAAATTCGTCGCCACCCCAACGGGACGCAATACCTTTTTCTGCAATCGCGTCGCGCAATTCGCTTGCCACCATTGCCAAAATGGCGTTGCCAAACACATGCCCATAGCTGTCGTTAATCTGTTTAAAATGGTCAATATCAAACAAAAACAGGGTTTTGGGCTGTTGCCGGTGGCGGTGCATAAAACCTTGGTACTGCTTTGCAAACAGCCTGCGGTTGGCAAGGCCGGTCAGCTCGTCGGTGTTTTCTACCGTTACCATACGCTGGTTATAGTTGTGGAACACGAGCGTCGTCACCAGAATACAGACGGCCAGCGAAAGGGCCATAAACAACAGATTGCTTACAAGGCGCTGGCCAAACGCACTGTTGATGGAATCGGTCTGCTTTTCTAAAATGAGATACCAGCCCAGTGTGTTATCATATTTCGTGATTAAACATTTGCGCTCTGTGCCTGAGGTAAACCACTGCATATTCGCATCGGTAGAACGGTCCAGTTCAATCTCATCGTCTACACCGGTGCGCTGCGCAAGCTCAGCCCGGTCGATAAAAATATCGGTGTCGCCGGTAAACGACGTTTTGGCACCACCCTCGTTGATGATATACACCGAAAGGTCGTAATCACGTTCATACTCGCGAATCGTGTCCTCAATAAACGACACCTGCAGCCCCACGCCAATGATGCCCAGCAAGCCGTCTTTGCCCTCAACCCTGAAATTCACAAACACCGTGATGGTATCACCACTGGACTGGTTGGTATCCACCTCTAAATCATACTCGTTGTTGGAGGAAACGAAGTTATAGTACCAGACATCGTGCTCATCATTTGGTGAAATGGTTTTATTAAACCCGTCTTGATAATAATAGTTGCCGGTTTTTGCTGAAACACAAAACACTGTGTCATAATCGTATTTTTGCTGGTAGGCACGTAAATAGCTATAGAGCTGGTCACGCTCTGTGTCGCCTGCGCCCACCTGCGGCTCGTTTACCAGCCAGCTTTTTAAAAATTCGTCATTCGCCATAGTCTTCGACACCATGACCGGTTTGGACATTGAATTTTCAATATGCTTTGAAATATCGATATCCGCCAGCTTTACCGTGCTTTCCAAGTGCTTTTCGGCAAGGTCCTGATAAGATTTGGTGTCCTTATAGACCATACCGACAAACCCCAACAGAATTGCCGAAATAATAATCAAATTGCTAATGAGTAAAAGATGTCGCGCGCCCCCCACTTTTTTCAACACAAATTCCCCCTGAAGTTTAAAAACAATAATCCTCTGCTCAATATACTACCGCATGAAAAGTAAAAAAACAAAATATTTTTTACAAAACTAAAAGAAAAACCGTACCTTTTCTGCATCCTGACAGGAACTTTTGAGCGTTTTCTATTTTTTGTGCTTTTTTTGCTTGAAACCGCTATTTTTATGCAGCTCCACGGTAATAAATAAAGCCTCTTGCCGCAAATACGGCAAAAGGCTTTTGCTTTGTTAAAAAACAGTATTACCGGCAATCGGTTGCCGTGCTGCGCAGCACCTGATACAGCAACCGGTACAAGGTTTTGGCATCCTGCTCGGACAGCGGGATGCACTGCATGATTTTGCCCGGCACCGCCTGCGCCTTTATTTTCAGCGCATCCCCCCCAGCAGTGGGGGCAACCAACACACTGCGTTCATCCGCCGCGTCTCGGCGGCGGGTAATCAGGCCAGCGGCTTGCATTTTTTTCAATAAAGGTGTCAGGGTGCCGCTGTCAAGATACAGCGCCTCGCCCAATGCCTTTACACTCACTTCACGCTTTTCCCATAGCACCATCATCGCAATATACTGGGTATAGGTTAGGCCTATTTCATCTAAAAAAGGCTTGTACTGCTTCACGACCTCTCGTGCGCAGGCATATAGCGGGAAACAGAGCTGATTTTCCAATTTAAGCGTATCGCCTGTAAACAAATCTTCTTTCATCCGACACCCCCCGTTTATCATACACCAAGTGCGCATTGCAGGCAATGAAATTACGCCCGCTTGATGCAAATAACCGATTACAGCAGGGCAGCGATTTTTGCTTCAAAGTCTGCCGGTACTTTAGTGGGGGCAAACCTTGCAACAACATTACCGTCGCGGTCTACCAAGAACTTTGTAAAATTCCATTTGATGCGCCCGCCCATCAGGCCGCCCTTTTGTGATTTCAAAAAGGTGTACAGCGGGGCTTCGTTTTCGCCGTTTACGTCAATTTTGTCAAACTGGGGAAACGTAACCCCAAAACGGCCGGTGCAAAAAGTGTGAATGTCTTCATTGCTGCCCGGCGCTTGCCCGGCAAACTGGTTGCAGGGAAAATCCAGAATTTCAAGCCCTTTGTCGGCATATTTCGCATACAATTCTTGCAGGCCGGTATATTGCGGGGTAAAGCCACATTCGGTGGCAGTATTGACGACTAGCAAGACTTTACCCCGATAGGCTGCCAAGCTTTTTTCGCTGCCATCCATCGCTTTGACCTTGAAATCGTAAATATTCATTTCAAACCCCTCCAAATAAGTTTTTCAAAATTAAATTGTTTAAAACCATTTATACTGTAGTCTTTTTCTTGGTATTTGTCAATAGAAAAATTGTATTTTATACAATCTTTTTAAATTATGCTTTTCTATCCCCTGCAAAAGCGCACCCAAAAGCCGCCCCCTATCAGGGGGGGGCAGCAAAAAATCGGCACGCAAATTTTGCGCGCCGCCGCTTATTCTATTGCGCCTGTGGTGCACCTGCTGCCAGCAGGGCACACCAAATATCCACCATCGGCCCCAATAGGCCCGGCGGGTAGGCATAGCCATCGGTATGCAGGCCCGGGGTGTCCTGCCCCGCACCCACCCCAAAATAAACGCCGGGGGTTTGCTTTAGGTACCAACCAAAATCCTCCGACCAGCGCATGGGCTGCGCTAAGGTGGCAATGGGGATGCCCGCAGCGGCAAACACCTGTGCCAGTTGTTTCGTCAAGGCCGCGTCATTGACCGTATCTGGGAACTCATCCACATAACGAAAGTCCACCACAATGCCCTGCTTTTGCGCCAAGGCCTCTACTGTATTTGCAATCGTCTGTTGCAACAACAATAAATCTTCCAACCGCTCTGCACGCAGGGTGAGGTTTATTTCCCCCTCCCCCGCCGAAATACCGAAGTTACGGCTGCCCGCCTGTAACCCCACAAGGGTCGCAAGTACCAGCCCCCCGTACTGCGGCAGGTGGCACCAGCTTTGCAGCCGCTGCAATACTTCACCCATCAACGGGCCGGGGCTAACCCCTTGCTCCGGGTAGGCCGCATGGCTTTGGCGGCCCGTTAGGCGTATCGTCATGCCCTTAGAGGCACAGGCAAACACCCCTTCGCGCAGCAATACTTGCCCCTGCGGGTACCCCGGGATGTTGTGGCAACCATAAATACAGTCAACCTTTTGTGTGTGCAGCACCGTTAACGCTTCGGCGGCACCTGCCCCGGTTTCTTCTGCGGGCTGCCATAATAGCAGCACATTTTTGCCACAGCTTAACCCGTTTTGCCGCAGTTGCTGTAAATATAAGGCTGCCCCGGCAAGCGCGGCGCTGTGCCCATCGTGCCCACAGCCGTGGAACGGCCGGCCTGCACTGTTGCAAACAGCATCCATATCTGCACGCAGGCAAATCGTCTCGGCCGCGCCTTCATCGTTTACCGCAAACAACACGCTGCCGGTATCCACCACCTGTAGTGTGGTGTTTTGCCGCAAAAAAGCGGCAAGCCGGGCGCGGGTACCCTCTTCTTTGCCGGAAAGCTCCGGGGCAGCATGCAACTGCTGCTGTAATTCTTGTAGTTTTTCTACCAGCTCTGCCTGCATCCGTTTGCCGCCTTTCGCACCTTCTGTTCAAAGCTTTTTGCCTATTATACCCCTGCGCCACGGTACTGTCACCCGTTTTGGGCCACTTTGAAACAAACTGGCAAAACAGGCGGCCCTGCCTGCGGCGGGGTTGCCTGCTTTACTTTAAGGGATGCATTAGTTTTTATTTTGGGCGCTGCCTGCCCCACATTTGCAGACACGTATGCCCGCTGTGTGATATTACACCTTGCGCACTGGGCGCACGTACTTCCAAAAACGTTCGGGGTCGTGGTAAAAATAGATGACCCTGCCCGGTGTCGTGTCATAGCAATACCCGGTGCCCGCAAAATCAAAACTTGCCATGGCCTTTTCTGTTTTTTCTTCTACCGAAAGGCTTTGGTGTTCATAGTCAAACGGGCCGTGTTCAAACACCAGATACTCGGCTTCGGGCACGTCTGTTAACATCATCTGCGGCGGTACTTCGCCCTTATAATCCGCCGGCAGGCGCACGCCGTAGCACTCGGTGCGCAAAAAGCCCCAGTCACAAAGGCGGCCTTTGGGGTCGCTGATATACGCCATCAATTGCCCACTGCCGCCATTGGCTTCGCTGCCGCCGTCGTCATCCAGCTTGCCTTTGATACTGTCCAGCAGGCCACAGATTGTCTCGCAGTCTTGCCCCGGGACTTTGCTCTGTTTTTCCCAAAAATCCCAATAGCCATTGCTTTCATAGTTTTCGATGTGCAAAAATTTATGCGCGGGTATTGTGACAAAATAAATTTTGATTTCCTGTTGAGATGCAATCATGCCAATCTCTCCTAGCCCAAAAAAGTAGCGGTCGAACAGGTTGATTTTGGTGCGCAGCACCACGGGTTTTGGCTGTTTTCGGTATGCGCTGGGGGTAACGCCATACGTTGCTTTAAACGCCCGGGTAAATGCCTCGTGGGAGGAAAAGCCGTAGTTGAACGCAATGTCCAACAGCGGGATTTCACTGTCCCTCACTTCTTTTAAAGCAAAGGCCAGCTTGCGGTGCCGCAGATAGTCCCTAAACGGCATCCCGGAGATTTCTTTAAATTTTCTGGTTGCGTAAAACTCAGAATACCCCAACCTGCGTGCAAGAAAACGCAACGTCAACGCTTCATCGTGGTATTGTTTGATTGAGTTGTCGATTTCGTCCACGATGATTTGAATTTGCTGTTGCCATTCGTACATCCACCCGCCCCCGTTTCGTCCGCCCTGCCATTATTATAAACAAGGGCAAAGGCCCCCGCTTGATTTTAGTTGCGCATTGCGTGCCTTTGTATCTTTTGGCCTTTGCGTCAAGGCCCGGTGATTAACTTTAAACCCACTGTAGCATAAAAAAGCAAGGGGTTCAATTGATGCGTTACCGCTTTGCAAAAAGTACCGGTTTTGCTCGCTCTCCTACCGGCCAAACGGCAGCCAGCGCCAGCAGTGCGACAGATACTGACCCAAGGGTGCAAACCGTGCGCTTTTTGTGTATACTGTAATGGGTTTAGCCCAAAGGAGGCCATTCGATGAAACTTGTTTCGGTGCGCGAGGACCCGGCACTTTGCAATGATGCCATTCGCTATTTTCAGGCAAAATGGGCAACGCCACAAAGCCTTTTCGTGTACGAGGACTGCATTAAAAACTGCTGTAATGCACCGGCACCTCTGCCACAGTGGTACCTGCTTTACATCGACGATGGGCAGATTGCCGGTGGTGCTGGGCTGATCACGAACGACTTTATCAGCCGGATGGACTTATACCCCTGGTTTTGCGCCCTTTATGTAGAGCCCCCTTACCGCGGCAACGGGTATGCGGGGATGTTGCTCAATCGCGCTGCGCAGGATGCCCGCACCGCAGGCTTTGACGCGTTGTACCTTTGCACCGACCACACGCAGTTTTACGAGCGGTATGGCCTGCAGTATATTGGCGACGGGTACCACCCGTGGGGGCACCGCTCGCGCATTTATAAAATGCAGCTTTAACCACATTGCCACAACTGCCCCGTTTTTTAGATCACATCAGCATCAACTGCCCCGAAAACAAAAACAGATGGCAAGCGCCACCTGTTTTTATTTTTTAACTGTGTTGCAGGCCAATGCCACACACCGCTACAACACCTAACCGCAGACAGCAGTTCACAATAAAGCCAAGGGCAAAAGGGACGCAGCCAGTTCCCCAGCCTGCTGCTGTGCCGTAAGTGAATTAAAAAACTGTTTTAGTTGCTGTTTTGTCTGCGCGTTAAGCTGGGTATAGCGCACCCCTTCTGCTGCGCCCTGCAACGCATACAGCTTATGCAGGCAAGCCGTTTCATCTACCTGTAGCCGGATGCGCAAAAACGCATCCCTGCTACCGGCTGCCCGCAGCTGCTGCGGCGTTTCAATGCCCACCTGCCGCAACTGCTGTGCCAGCACCTCGCCAATGTTGGGCAGATCATTCAGCGTCGCCATCTGCCGCCGCCCCCTTTCTAAACTGCGCTTGCCACGCGGGTAGTTTGCGCATGGAAGCCTCGGCAATTTCGGCCGCCGCCGCTTTCTCCATCCCTTGCGTTTCTTGCAAAAAGCGGATCATACCCGCACGCTTTTCAGCAAAGGACTGCATGGTGCCATCCGGCCGGGCACAGTATATGCAATAGTCTTTTGTCATATCTCCGCCGGCAAAATCCGCCGGCTTTTGCATGGGCATCCCACAGGCAATACAAGTTTTCATTTTTGTTCCTCCCCTATTTGGGCTAGCGTTAAAAATGTGTGAACCAGTTCATCGGTATACCGCGGCAATAGCGGGGCATCTGGTGAAAACAGTTCTTTATTCATTAAGTAATAGTGCACAAGGCCCATCCACGTGTTGAACAGCATATACGGCGGCACCCCGTTTTGGGCGGCTGCCGTGTGCTGCAACACGCGGCCAAAGTGGTACGCCGCCACCGACTGCAAATTGGCAAAGGTCAATTTTGCCTGCGGCGGCAACTGCCCTTTTTCAGTGATGAGGTGCAGGTAAAACTGCTCGTGCCGGGCCAGCAATGCAAGGTGCGCGCGCAACAGGCCTTGCAGGTCGGCGTTGTTTTCGGCAAGGTCGTGTAGCCCTGCCCCCAACTGGGTGCCAAACTGCTCTAACAATGCCTCTACCAGCTGTGCCTGTGATGCAAAATGCGCAAAAATGCTGCCGTGCGACACCCCGGCTTCTTTTGCAATTGCCGCCGTGGGGGCACTAAACCCCTTTTGCGCATACACCCGGTATGCTGCTGCCAAAATTTTTTGCCGGGTTTGCTGTTTTTGTTGCAGCCGCGTTGTTTCCATTTTAATTGACCACCTACTCATTGAGTATATACTCATTATAATTTGTTTGCAGCAAAAGTTAAGCATTTTACTGCACTTGCATTGCGAACGGCTGTTGCAGTATAATAACGTCAATTTACAAAAAACGCACCACAACGGAGGGGCTATGAAAAAGACACTTCTTTTTTTGGCAAAAGGCTTTGAAACGATGGAGGCCAGCGTATTTATTGACGTTTTGGGTTGGGCCCGCAACGACTACCAATTGGCGCTGCCGCTGACGACCTGCGGCTTTACCAAAACGGTGGTCAGCACTTTTGGGGTGCCGGTCACCGTAGACTGCCTGCTGGATGAGGTTGACCCCGCAGACTACGACGCACTGGCGATCCCCGGGGGGTTTGAAGAATTTGGTTTTTACGAAGAGGCCTATGATGAACGCCTTTCAGCGCTGATCCGCGCGTTTGACAGTGCCAAAAAGCCAATTGCCAGTATTTGCGTGGCAGCACTGGCCCTTGGCAAAAGCGGCATTTTGCAGGGCCGCAGGGCAACCACCTACCACTTAAAGCAAGCCTACCGCCAAAAACAACTTGCAGCGCAAGGGGCTATCGTCATCAACGAACCAGTAGTCGTTGACGATAACGTGGCAACCTCTTATTGCCCTTCTACCGCACCGCAGGTGGCTTTTTGGCTGTTGGAACAGCTTGCAGGGCAAAAAAATGCCGCACAGATCAAAGAGGACATGGGGTTTTAACCTCGACTTAAAAACAAGAGAGGACCGGCAATGCATTGCCGGCCCTCTTTTGCTTTTGGTCATGCTTCTGTTTTAAAGACTGACACCATTTCTTCCAATTCTTGCATCTGGCTCAGCAGTTCTTCGCTGGTGGCCGCACTTTGCTCTGCCGTCGCCGAGTTTGCCTGCGTCACCTCTGAAATTTGTCGCATCCCCTCGCTGAGCTGGGTCACCATGCCGGCCTGGGTTTTTAATGTTTCGGCTACTTTATCCACCCGCCCGCTAATATTGGTGGTGTGCCCGACGATCGTCTCAAAAGAGCTTGCGGTACGCTTGGCATTCTGCATCCCTTCGCTGACCGATTGGATCGTATCTTCAATCAACTGTGCTGTATTTTGTGCTGCCTCGGCACTTTTAGAGGCAAGCTGGCGCACCTCTTCGGCCACAACGGAGAAGCCCTTGCCCGCTTCGCCCGCACGGGCCGCCTCTACCGCGGCGTTCAGTGCCAGGATATTGGTCTGGAACGAAATATCATCAATGATATGAATGATGTCCTGAATTTTTTTCGACGAGGCATTGATGCTTTGCATCGAGTCTAACATCTTTTGCATTTCGGCATTGCTCTGCTCGGTTTCAGTCAGCGCTGCTTTGGCCATCTGCTGCATGGACCCCGCATGGGAGGCGTTTTCTTCAATATGGCCAGCTACCTGCTCCAGCGAGTTCAGCAGTCGCTCGGTCGTGGCTGCCTGCTCGGTGGAGTTTTCCGCAAGGTTTTGGCCCCCCAGCGCAACCTGTTCGGCACCGGCACGCACCTGCCCCGCGGCCTGCGTAATGCTTGCCACCGTTTGGCTGAGCGATTGTACAATTTCACCCAGCGCCTGCTGCATCAGCACAAAATCGCCCACATAGGTGGCCGTGCTGACGGCGGTAAGGTCCTTTTGGGCAACGGCCTTCAGCACGCTGGCCATATCGTCCATATAGGTGCGCAGGCTTTCCACCGTGTGCTGTGTGGCGCGCATCAACCGGGCGCTTTCATCCTTGCCACGCACCTGCTCTACCTCGGTGTGCAAGTCACCCTGGGCCAGCTTTTCCAGCCGGTGGGTCGCTTTTAAAATGGGGTCGGTGATGCGTTTTGCAAAAAAGCTGGTAAAAATAATGGCAAACACCAGCACCAGTGCGCCAACCCCTGCACAAAGCTCTAGGGTATAACGCAGGTTTTGCTCCACCTGTGTCACCGGGCGGGTCACCGCAATCGACCATCCCTCCGGCCCATCCAACGGGGTAAAGCCCACCATACGGCGCACCCCACCGTAATAACTGTACCCTATACCGGTCTCCCCACTGACCATGCGCTCAAAAATAGCCGCCGTGGGTTTGTAGCTCTCATCTTTTTTGGCCAGTTCAAAATAGTTGACCGGGTCAATTACATTGTCGGCATTGGGGTGCAGTACGGTGTAGCCATCCGCGTTGATCACAAAAGCATACCCGTTATCCCCTACTTTAATTTGGTCCAACACATCTGCAAGTACCCGGTAAGAAAACGCACCGTACAGCACATTGCCGGTCGTGCCAACCGGGGCGGCCGCATAGTATATAATATCGTTTTCGCCCACTTTAGCGGGGTCTGAAATGGATGCCTGGCCGTTTTTTGCCTTTGCAAAAAAAGCAAGATCCGCTATCGCATCCCCTTTACTATTGCTGCCGTTTGCCTGCGCAAGGGCAAGGTAATCAAACCCCAGCTCTTGCGCCTGCTGGGCCAGCATTTTTTGCTGTTCTTCGGCAGCAGTTCCATCGGTCAAGTACCCTTGCGCAGCTGCTTTTTGAATGCTTTGCCGGTACTGGTCCATGACCACATTTAGCCCCTGCTTATAGGCAGAAGCAAGGTAATTTGAGGTGTTCTCCGCCTCAGCTATCGCGCTTTTGTAATAAAGGTAAGACGAAAGTCCAGTTAAAAATAAAACGGTAAAAATGAGCAACAGCGAAATATACGCCAGCAGCTTATTTTTGAGATACTTCATCTATTGACAGCTCCTTGTTGGCTAGTTAGCAAGCCTAATTGGGTTTGTCATTTATTCTAGACCAGCAAAAACAATATTTCAACTTTTAAAAGTTAAATGTATTTTCTTTTCGTTTTGTGACAAATTATTGTTTTAAAACGTGACTCTTTTTGCGTAAAATGCCCGCTTATTTTCCTGTTTTTCCCAAACAAAAAGCCCACCTGCCGGCACAAAACTGGCAGATGGGTTTGTTGTCGTTTCTATCACTTATTTTGCCTGCACATAAAAATACAGTGCGCACAAATACTCTTTCAGCAGATACCCCTGAATGAAAATATTGGTGTAATTCAGTTGCCTGCCGCGCACCATGTCGTTGTAAAAGTAGCCTACAACCTCTTTGCTGTTGATGTTTTTCAGCAGGTCAAGGTAGCGCGACGGGGCAATTTCTTCTAACTTTTTATTGTATGCGCCCTCCCGTTCCCGATACAGCGCCTCAAAATGTTGCATCAGCTGGTCTTGCACATCCCTGAAATCATACACACTCACGTTTGAAAATTCAAAAATTTCCATTGCATTTTCTACACCAAGCAACAAATAGTCGGTCAGTGAAAGGATGTCCCTTTTTGCCAGTGCGCGCAGATAATCGGTCAACGGCAGGTCTTTGGTGCTCAGCAGTTTGCCGCGGCTGTTTTTCTCTTCATAATCCAGCACGGCATTATAAAACGGCCGTGCTTTGTCATCGGTGATATCTGCGCGGTCAAACGCATACCGGTAGCCCTTGTATTCCCCAAATTGTTTCATTGCATCAAGGTAGCCCAACTGGGTACGAAAATCCAGCGCATCCCGGTTAAAATCTAAAAACCCACCCAGCCCCCAAGACGGCCGTACCAGCCGGATATTGGGCCGGCCGGCAAACACCGGGTGCGTAATGGTTTCTTCCAGCTCAATCACAATCATCTGTTGTGCACCCATCCGCCGCGCAAGTGAAATGGGCAGGTTGTCGTAATAGCCACCGTCGATAAACCCCTGTTCGCCAATTTTGTGCACGGGGAAAGCGGGGAAGCAGGATGCCGATGCCAGTGCATATTCTACCACTTCATCATCTGCAAGCTCTTTTGCGGTAATCTCTATTGGCCGCAAATCAGGGAAAGTAACCGTGACAAGCCCGTACTGTACACCGCTTTTGCGCAGCTTTTGAGGGTCGTAAAGTGAGTGAATCAGCTCGACAAGCGGGCCAATATCCGCCCCGTTTTCATTGAGATACGAGCGAAAGAATGACGGAATTAAGTTTTTTTGGGAAATAATCGAATCAAGCGAAAAATCGAGATTCAGGGGTTCTTTCATCACCTGTTCAATAGATAGCTCCTCCCACATGCGGTACATGCGGTCAAAGTCTTTTTGGGCCACCAGCAGGCCGTTGAGGGCCCCGATGGACGTACCACAGACGAGGTCGAACTCGTACCCCATTTCTTGCAGCGCGCGGATGCAGCCCGCCTCATAGGCACCCTTTGCCCCACCACCAGACAAAACCAACGCTGTTTTCATATGCTGCCCCACCTTGTCACAAATTGATGCACCCCATATGGTGCTTTTTCTTATTATACAACATTTGCGTGTTGTATCACAATCACAGAAAAAGGGCCGTGCCTCTGCACAGCCCTTTGACCCTGTTTCTATTTCAGTAACGTGATGTTGCCGATTAGCGGTAGCTGTTTTGCCCGGCCATTCGCCGCATTGACAATGCCAAGGACCATCAACACAATCGTCAAAATCCAGGCAAGGTTCATCAGCCCGACCAAAAAATTCAACCGCCAAGAAATCGCCAGCAAAACCGCACCGACTATTCTGAGCACAAGCCCGAGCAGAATTTCTACAATCAATAGCACCAAGCCCTGGTTTGCATGAAAACGCGCAAACTTGGACTCTTTTGCCCCCAGCAGTGGCACCAACGCCAAAATGCCAAGATAAGCAAGCACTGCCATTGTTTTATTTTGCTGAATATCCGCAGGGTCAAACTCTTGCGTGG
>JAQVCK010000141.1 GCA_028689835.1 Pygmaiobacter sp.
CAAGGTCCGCTTCTTCTGCCCCAAAGCAAATGCCGTCACAGCCAAGGGCTGCCAGCAACCACACCCCGCCCTCGGCAAACCGGTCGGCCCCCGCCGCGGCCCAGGGTACCGGCAGCTCGGCCACAAGGTCGGCCCCGCAGGCAAGGGCGGCGCGCGCCCGGGTGAATTTTGAAAACACCGCCGGGGTACCGCGCTGTGCATAATTGCCGCTCATCACAACAAAGATGCCCTCGGCCCCCCGGCTGCGCAGCGTGTCAATCTGCAGTGCGTGGCCGTTGTGGAACGGGTTATACTCGGCAATGATCCCAATTCGTTGCATAATGGCTCCTTTGGCGAATAAAGTCGATACCAGTCCTTGAAAAAGGATTTTTGATATTATATAATAAAAAAGTTGAACAAAAAAGAGGTTTGGCGCTAAAACAAGGAAAAACGGAGGTTCGGAGGAAATGAAGATTCTGGTTATCAACTGCGGCTCCAGCTCGCTGAAGTACCAGCTGATCGACATGGATGGGGAAAAGGTGCTTTGCAAGGGGAACTGCGAGAGAATCGGCATCCCCGGCAGCCTGATCACCCATAAGACGGCAGACGGCTACGAATTAAAGCAGGAGTGCCCGTTTAAGGACCACACTGCCGCATTTGCGAAGCTGATTGAGGTCATGACCACCGGGGAACACCCGGTCATCCGCGATATCAAAGAAATCAATGCAATTGGCCACCGCATCGTGCAGGGGGCCGACAAGTTCCCGGTCTCCTGCCTTGTGAACGAAGATGTTGTGGAAAAGATCGCCGACCTTGCCGAGCTTGCACCGCTGCACAACCCGGCGCACGTGCAAGGCATCCGTGCCGCGCAAAAGGCATTTGGCAAAGACCTGCCGCAGGCCGTGGTGTTTGACACCGCGTTCCACCAGACGATGCCGCCGAAGGCCTATATGTTTGCGGTGCCGTACGAATACTACGAAAAACACAATATCCGCCGTTACGGCGCCCACGGCACCTCTCACCGCTATGTCAGCAAGAAATGTGCGGACGTGATGGGCAAGCCCATCACCGACCTGCGCATTGTCACCTGCCATTTGGGCAACGGCTCGTCCATCACCGCCGTCAACCATGGCAAAAGTGTAGACACCTCCATGGGTCTCACCCCGACCGGCGGCGTGATGATGGGTACCCGCAGCGGTGACCTTGACCCGTCGGTCGTCACCCAGATGGCCGAAATCAGCGGCAAACACGGCAACGAGCTGTTTGTCGAAGTGCTGAACGGCAAAAGCGGTCTGCTGGGCGTTTCGGGCGTTTCCAGCGACAACCGTGACATTGAAAAAGCGGCCGCAGAGGGCAACGAGCGCGCATTGCTGGCGCAGGATATGCTGTGCTACCAGATCAAAAAATATATCGGCGGTTATGTTGCAGCCATGGGCGGCATTGACGCGCTGGTGTTCACCGGCGGTATTGGCGAAAACAGCGACAGTGTGCGCCACAAGGTCTGCGCGGATATGGACTTCTTTGGTATTCGCATTGACGAAGAGAAAAACAAGACCCGCGGCGACGTGGTAGACTTGACGGCCCCCGGCGCAAAGGTGCGCACCTTCATCATCTGCACCAACGAAGAGCTGATGATTGCCCGCGACACCAAAGAACTGGTGGAAGCCCGCGGCTAAGTTTTAAATTGAAACAGGTTACCGGGCACAGCCCGGTAACAGCACGGCCTGCCTTTGTGGCAGGCCGTTTTTGTTTGTGTAAGGGCTACCTGCGTATTACGCCTGGTTGCTGCCGCCCAAAATGGCGATGATGCGCTTGCCCGCATTTGCCGCTTCGCGCGCAAGCAACAACGCGCCCGACAGCACGGCCCCGGCGGCGGGGCACAGCGGCAGCCCGTCCAGCAGCAGGGCATCCTGTGCGGTCTGCTTGCCGTCCCCGGTTGAAACGCGCAGTACCTTATCCACAATATAAGGGTTATAGTTTTCGGGCACAAAGCCACACCCAATACCGGCGAGGCCATGCGGCCCGGCAAAGCCGCCGGTCAGCACCCCGCTTTCGGCGGGCTCTATGCCCACCACCTGCACGCCATTTGTCCAAGCTTTAATGTGTTCGCCCACCCCGCTAATGGTGCCGCCGGTGCCCACACCGGCCACCACGACATCTAATTTGGTGCCGGTGGCCTGCAACAGGGCCGGCCCGGTGGTACGGCGGTGGTATTCGGGGTTTAGGTCATTTGCAAAGCGGTCCATAAAATACCCATGATTGGTAGCAGCAATCGCAGTGGCCCGCTGTTCGCCTTCCTCCTGTGTGGGGCCGCACAGCGCCAGCTTGGCACCATAGCCCGCGAGTTGCTGTTGGCGTAGCAGTGGTACAGTAGAGGGCAAGCACAGTACCACCGGGTGGCCGGTGCGGCGCCCGGCCAATGCCAGCGCTGCGCCAAAGCTACCCGCAGAGGCTTCGGTAATCAGTGCACCGGGGGCCAGCTCGCCGCTTTGTTCGGCAAGGCGAATCATCCCCTCGGCAAGGCTGTCTTTAAAACTGCCGGTTGGGCCGGTAAAGTTTAAAAAGGCCAGCAGCTCGGCCGCGGGCCGGTAGCGCGCGCAAAGCCCCGGCAGTTGCACCAGCACCCCGGCACCGCGCACTTGGGTAAAGTCATGAAAAACACCGCCCTGTATCGGCCCCATTTCGCATTCCTCCCGTGGCTATTTGCTTTTATTAAGTCCATCCTACCCAGCCGGTGGCCAAATGTCAAACAAAACCGGCAAACAAGGCAAAATAACTGTTTTTTTGTAAAGCTTTAAAACTTTACAACGCTTGACGTAACAGGCTCAATTTGCTATAATAACCGTTGTGTAAAGCAATCACCTTTACAAAAGGCGGAAAGGCGGGGGTCTCGATGGCGAAAAACCTGGAAATTTCTTTTCTGCTGGATTTTTACGGCGGCGTGCTGACCGACCGCCAGCGCGATGTGATGGAGCAGTATTACAACGACGATTTATCGTTGTCTGAAATCGCATCCAACTTTGGCATTTCCCGCCAGGGGGTGCGCGATGCCATCAAACGCGGCGAGATGATTCTGCTGGATCTTGAGCAAAAGGTGGGTTTTGCAACCCGTTACCGTGCCGTGCGCACGGGGCTAGAGCGCATTGAGCAGCTTGCGCGTGAAATTCGTTTCCAAAACGAAGAAAGCTATGTTCCCTCGGCCCGCATTGGGGCGGGCGCAGAGGAGATTCTTGCACTGGTCGATAAAATCAGCGAATAAAGGGGCAGCCCATGGCGTTTGAAAGTTTAACAGAAAAACTGTCCGCCGCCTTTCGCCGCCTGCGCGGCAAAGGCAAATTGACCGAGGCCGACATCAAGGTTGCCATGCGCGAGGTGCGCATGGCCCTGCTGGAAGCCGACGTCAACTACAAAGTGGCAAAAGATTTTATTGCCAAGGTGACCGAGCGCAGCGTGGGCGCCGAAGTGATGGAAAGCCTCACCCCCGCGCAGCAGGTCATTAAAATCGTCAGCGAAGAGCTGACCGCGCTGATGGGCACCGAAAGCCACGGGGTGCACATCAATGCAAAGCCGCCCACCATTCTGTTGATGTGCGGGTTGCAGGGCAGCGGTAAAACCACCCATTCGGCCAAAATTGCAAAATACTTTGTCAAACAGGGGCACCGCCCGCTGCTCGTGGCCTGCGATATCTACCGCCCGGCGGCCATCGACCAGTTAAAGGTCGTGGGCGAAAAAGCCGGGGTGCCGGTGTTTGAGCTGGGCACCGAAAAGCCGGAGGTCATTGCCAAAAAGGCCGTGGCCCACGCAAAGGATTACGGCAATGATTTGGTGATTTTGGATACGGCTGGCCGCCTGCATGTGGATGACGAGCTGATGGCAGAGCTTAGCCGCATCAAAGAGGCCGTGCCGGTGGACGAAACCCTGCTCGTTGTCGACGCGATGGTCGGGCAGGACGCCGTCAACGTGGCGTCTTCGTTTAACGAGCGCATTGGCGTCGACGGCATTGTGCTCACCAAGCTCGACGGCGACACCCGCGGCGGCGCGGCGCTCAGTGCGCGCGCTGTCACCGGCAAGCCCATCAAGTTTGCAGGTGTGGGCGAAAAGCTGGACGACCTTGAGCTGTTCCACCCGGACCGCATGGCCAGCCGCATCCTCGGCATGGGCGACGTGATGACGCTGATTGAAAAAGCGCAGGAGACGCAGGACCAGAAAAAGGCCGAAGAAGCCGCCAAGCGCCTGTTGGAAAACAAGTTCGACATGAACGATTTGCTGGACCAGATTGCCCAGATGAAAAAGATGGGCGGTGCCGCAGCCATGATGGCCATGCTGCCGGGTGCAGGTAAAATCAGCGGCGAGGATATGGAAAACAGCGACAAACTGTTTGGCCGCATGGAAGCAATTATTCAAAGTATGACCCCCGGTGAGCGCGCAAAGCCCGCCACGATTGACCCTAAGCGCAAACGCCGCATTGCCGCGGGCAGTGGCACCAAGGTCGAGGATGTCAACCGCATTCTGCGCCAGTACGAGCAGATGAACAAGTTGATGAAACAGATGAAAAAATCGGGTGGCAAACGCCGGTTTGGCGGGCGCCGCGGCATGAATTTTGGCTTTTAACAATAGTATGGTTTTTACCGGGTGACCGGTTTAAATAATATAAGATGTATTTCATTCATTTTTGGAGGAAAACCAGTATGGCAGTAAAGATCAGACTGCGCCGTATGGGCGCCAAGAAAAACCCGTTCTACCGTGTTGTTGTCGCGGATTCCCGTTTCCCGCGTGATGGCCGTTTCATCGAAGAAATCGGCACCTACGACCCCAACAAGAAACCGTCTGAGTTCCACGTGGATGCCGAAAAGGCAAAGAAGTGGATCGCAAATGGCGCCCAGCCCACCGATACCGTTCGGGCGCTGCTGAAAAAGAGCGAGGTCATCTAAAAGGCCCCCGCTCGCCGAGCAGAGAGGAAACTTTTATGTTGAAAGAACTTTTGATCGCCGTTGCACAGGGCCTTGTAGAAGATAAGGACGCTGTGAAGGTCACGGTGGATGCCCCCGATGCCGAGGGCACGACGGTTTATCATTTAAGCGTAGCAGAAGATGATATGGGCCGTGTGATTGGCAAACAGGGCCGCATTGCCAAGGCAATCCGTGTCGTAATGCGCGCCGCCGCGGTGCGTGTCGGCGAAAAGGTCATGGTCGAAATCGACTGAAAGTGCAAATGCAAGACGGAATGCCGCTTTTGTCTTTATGGGCAAAGGCGGCATGTTTTGCCAACAGGGTAGCAAGGAGGCGGCGATGCAAAAACAGTATCTCGAAGCAGGTAAATTTGTGACGACCCACGGTGTGACGGGGGAGATTAAGGCGTATCCCTATTGTGACAGCGCCGAATTTTTGTGCACCATTGGGCAGTTTTACCTTTCGCCGCAGGGCGGCAAAGCGCTGCATGTGCTGGAGGCACGGCCCCACAAAGGCATGGTGCTGTTGCGGCTGGAAGGGGTTAATTCCATGGACGATGCCCGCGCGCTGGTGGGCCGCCTGTTTTACCTTGACCGCGCGGATGCCAATTTGCCTGCCGGGCGCTGGTTTGTGCAGGACATCATTGGCCTGCGCGTGCTGGATGCCGACACCGGCGCCGAGTATGGCACCATAACAGCGGTGACGAACGGCGGTGCCAGCGATGTGTACGAGGTGCGCACCGGCGACGGGCGCACGGTGCTGTTCCCCGCGGCGGCAGAGTTTTTGGCCGAGACAAACCCCGAAGCGGGGTACGTAAAGGTGCGGCCGATACGGGGGATGTTTGACGATGCGGATTGATATTGCAACGCTGTTCCCCGACATGTGCGAAACGGTGCTGTCGGAAAGTATTTTGGGCCGTGCGCGGCGCAAGGGCAGTATTGAGATGCTCTGCCACAATATCCGCGATTACACGATGAGCAAGCAAAAACAGGTGGATGACTACCCCTATAGTGGTGGCCATGGCATGATTTTGCAGGCCGAGCCCATCTATTTGTGCTGCAAGGCCATTGAGGGCCAGCAGCAGGTAAAACCCCATGTCATTTTTTTGACTGCCGGCGGCAAGACTTATACGCAAGCGCGCGCGCGGCAGCTGGCGCAGCTGCCCAGCATCACGCTGGTCTGCGGCCATTACGAGGGCATTGACGAGCGGGTGATTGAAGAGCTGGCCGATGAGGAAATCAGCCTTGGCGATTTTGTCATCACCGGCGGCGAGCTGGCCGCACTGGTGGTGGCCGACAGTGTGGCGCGCCTGTGCGACGGGGTGCTCTCTTCGCCGGAGGGGTATGAGGACGAAAGCTTTTACAGTGGCCGGCTGGAATACCCGCAGTATACAAGGCCGGAGGTTTGGCATGGCCGCAGGGTGCCGCCGGTGTTGCTGTCGGGCCACGCCAAAAAGATACGCGAATGGAAAGAGGAACAGTCGTTGCAGCGCACACTTGCACGGCGGCCAGACCTGTTACAGCAGAAAAAAGAGGATGCGGACCAATAACGACACCCGACCGGAATTGACAAAAATTGCTGCCGAAAATTGATATTTTGACTAAGGTTGTTGAAAACTTTGTAGTTAAGATATACAAAGCGCTGGGTTTCGGCATTTGGGTTTTAAGCGAACTGATGAAAATACCCACTGTTTTGATTATTTTGTTGACGGGTCGCGAATATTGAGATATGATAATATCATATTAAAACTTACATTAATATTACTTTTTCTTTTGGAAAATTTTTGAAATAGGAGCGTTCTGACTATGTATGTGAAAGACGTTACAGTCGAGAATCAGGTAGGCCTGCATGCCCGCCCGGCAACTTTCTTTATTCAAAAAGCCAAC
>JAQVCK010000142.1 GCA_028689835.1 Pygmaiobacter sp.
CCTCCGCCTTGGTGAATACCAGCGGAAACGGGTAGTTGAACGCGAGGTTGTGCTGCACCCCACCGGGGATGATGGTCTTTGCCTCTTCGATCATCGCCTTGGATTTTGTGCACTTTTTGGCGTAATAATTGTTCTCATACGCCTGCAAAGCGTCCTGCTTGATTGAGTAGATCGGCTTTGCGATCAGCTCATCCAGCTGCCGGTTGACGGCCCCCGCGTCAGGATAGTGCGAGATTGAAAAACGAGTGTCCATAATTGCCTCCCATCATTGTTACAAAAAATAAGTGATTGCCCCATTTTTGATATCGAGCGAACGCTCGCTCTATTAACTTGATAGTATCACCAGTTATTCCCACTGTCAACAAATATTATGATGATCTTCAACGAAAAAGATGAAAAACTGTAAACTTTGGCACAAAAAACCGTAAACGGCAGTTTGTTCGCAAAGCTTTGTGCCAAAATAAAACACAACTGTCCGCAAAATCTGGGCAATAGCTTGCTGTAAAACAAAAAACACGCCGGGGCAAACAGCCCCGGCGTGGGTAATCATAAAAAAAGCCCGGCCGGGTTTCCCCGGCACGGGCAAAACTTGCCCGGTGCCACAGAACAAAAAGGCAAAGAGCAAAAGAGGGCAAAAGAAAAACAGGCCGCACGCACCCCGGGCCTGTTGCCGGGGGGGCGGCGCAATGTTATAATCAGGTATAAGCCGCGCGGGTATTTTTAGGCGGCGGGGTGGCTTGGGGTTATTGTGCGCTCGGTAACAGCTTTGTCCCAAAACACCCCGGCCAATACCAGCAAAATACCCACCACTTTCAGCGGTTTTAGCGTGCCGGTCAGCACGGCGTCCAGCACAAGGCCGGTGCCCAGCTGGCCGATGAGCACCACAACGGTGGAATAAGAGATGCGGGCCCGCGCCATGCCGGCGAGCACCAGCACCATAGAGACCAGCCCAAACAGGCCGCCAAAAAAGTACAGCGGCGGCACCTCGGCCAAAAAGGCAAAATTGTCATGGCTGGCCCCGGTGGCCAGCACGATGACGAGCGAGATTACGGTGCCCTCAATGTAGTTGATCAGCGTGCCGTTGGCGGTGCCAAGCGCTTTTTTGGCTTGCAGGTTGATCATTTTATTGATGATGTTCACCACGCCGTTGACAAAGGCAAGTACAACAAAAAATACCATTATTACCGCCCCCTTTACTGGTATAGCAGCAGCAAAAGCCCTGCTAAAATGACCCCGTAGGCGGGCAGACGGCGCACCGAAAACCGCACCTTGGGCACGCCAAACCACCCAAAGTGGTCAATGACGGCCGAAATGACCAGTTGCCCGGTCAGCGACAGCGCCATCATGGCGGCGGCACCCAGCGCGCGGGTGGTAAAGCTGCTGGTCACCACCAGGGCCACACCCAAAAAGCCCACAAAGTACACATACACCGGGGCGCCGCGCAGCCGCAGCTTTGCCCGGTGCAACAGCTGCCACAACAGCAGCAGTACCATGCCGATGGCATGCACCAGTAAACTGACTTCATACAGGTTCAGGGTAGCCGCCAGTTGCCCGTTCATGCTGACCATGAAGCCAAAGGACACACCGGCGAGCAATAACAGCAAAAAGCTCATGTCTGATTCTCCCTTTTCGCGGGCAGTGATCAGCCCGTGTAGCCATTATGCCACAAAGTAACCAGCTTGGCTATGACGGATGTCATGGTTTGCCCGCGCGGCGGCACATGCGACAACAGGAGGAAATGCAGATGGAACTTGCAACAAGTAAACAGTTTGAGCGGTTTGAGAATAAAACACAGTTGTTGCGCGCAAATTTGTCAAACGAGACCTTTGCAATGTTACAGCCCTGTGTGTTCCATGCTGGGGAGTATTTGTATACCGAGGGGGAGACCACCGACGCGCTGTACCTGATGCTGGAGGGCAACTGCAAAGTGTTTAAATTGCTGGAAAACGGCAAAAGCCTGCTGCTTTGCCTGTATGACGACGTGCAGGTGCTGGGCGAATTTGAACTGTTCAGCGACCCGGTGGTCAAAAGCAATGTGCAGGCGCTGCGCGAAACCTATTGCTATGCGCTTTCGCTGGAAAAATACCGCGCGCAGTTGCTGGCCGACAATTTGTTTTTGCAGTTTGTGCTGCGCCAGACCTGTGCCAAGGTGCACCGCAACAACAACAATACCGCCCGCAACCTGCTGTACCCGCTGGAACAGCGGCTGGCGGCTTATATTCTTAAAACGCAAAACAGTGGCCAGTTTTTTGCAAATTATACAATGCTGGCCGAATACCTGGGTTGCAGCCTGCGCCATTTGTTGCGCACGCTGCACACCTTTTGTACGCGCGGCCTGCTGCAAAAGGCGGCGCGCGGTTATCTGCTCAGCGACCTTGCCGGCTTGCAGGCACTCACGGCAGAGCTAAATTGGTAAGCTGTGGTTCAGATTTGTGTAATATGTCTGAAATATTGCCACTTTATTTGTAGTAAAGCACAATGGGGAGTATAATAACTTTGTGCCGCCTGCCTTACTGTGCAGGGGGGCAATGACACCCTGTTTCCCCGCGACCCCGCCTTGGCCCGCCCCCGCGCCCGCCGCCCCGTGAAAAAGAGCGCTTTGTTTGCCCGCACAGCCGGCGGCGCAAATTGTATCTGGGGTGGTAGCGATGGCGGAATCGAACATGCACAAAACGCTTGCCGGGTTGAGCCGGCTGCGCTGGAGTGTAACCTATAAAGGGGTTCTTGTTGGTTTTTTATCCGGCCTGCTGGGGGCAATGTACCGGCTGGTCATTGAATTTGGCACCGAAAAAGCAATTGCGCTTTATGCCTATTTAAAGCAGCACCCGGTGCTGGTGGCCGGCTGGGTGCTGGTGATTGCACTGGCAAGTGCGTTGCTGTACCTGTTGATCCGGCTGGAGCCGTATGCCAAAAGCAGCGGCATCCCGCAGGTGGAGGGCATTGTACTGCTGGGCATGAAAATGCGCTGGTGGGCCATTTTGCCGGTGCGGTTTGCCGCCGGTTTTTTGGGCGCGCTGTTTGGCCTATCACTGGGGCGCGAAGGGCCGATGATCCAAATTGGTGCCTGCGGCGGGCAAGCGGTGGCAAAGGGGCTTGGCAAAAGCAAGCTTGAAGACAATTACCTCATCACGGCCGGTGCGTCGGCGGGCCTTTCCGGCGCGTTCAACGCCCCGCTTTCCGGTATTATTTTTGCACTCGAAGAGGTGCACCGCACCTTTTCACCCAATATTTTAATTGCGTCCACCACGGCGGCACTGACAGCCGACACGGTGTCAAAATACTTTTTTGGGCTACGCCCGGTGCTCAGCTATGCCACGATCCCCGAGTTGCCGATTACCGATTACGGCTGGTTGTTGCCACTGGGGCTGCTGGTGGGGCTAATGGGGGCGCTGACAAACCGCAGCTTGCTTGCGGCCGATACGCTGTACGGCAAGCTGCCCGCAAAGCTGCGCCCCGCGCTGGCCCTGCTGTTTGCATTGCCCTGCGGGTTATTGTTGCCGCAGGTGCTGGGCAGCGGGCAAAACCTGATTGAATTATCCGAAGAAGCAAAAACCGGCATATTACTGCTATGCCTGTACCTTGTGTGCAAGCTGCTATTTACCTGCACCAGCTTTGGCAGCGGGTTGCCCGGTGGCATTTTTATGCCGATTCTCGCCATTGGCGCGCTGACCGGCAGCCTGTTTGGGCAGGCGCTGGGCGGGGTACTGCCGGTAGAAAACTATGTGCCGGTGTTTTGCGTGTGTGCCATGGCGGGCGCGATGGCCAGTGCGGTCAAAGCGCCGGTCACCAGCATTTTGCTGATGGCCGAAATGACCGGCTCGCTGGTGCATCTGCTGCCGGTGGCACTGGTGGCCTTTGTGGCATTGTTGACCAGCGACCTGCTGGGCGTTTCGCCCATTTATGAGGTGCTGCTGGAGCGCATGACCGGCAAGGGCCACCCGCAAACGGCCACCGGCGCCGAGGGGAAAAGCCATGGGGTGATACTGGAAGTGCCGGTAGAGCTGGGCAGCAGCGCGGCGGGCAAAAAAATTAGCGAGGTAGACTGGCCCCAAAACGTGCTGGTCGCCGGGGTGCGGCGGGGCCACCGCGAGTTGGTGCCCAGCGGCGAAACAAGGCTGTTGCAGGGCGATTATTTGGTCGTGCTGTCATCAGAAGCGCAGTACGAGCAAGTCAACCGGGCCCTGCGGCACATTTGTTATTGTGAAGACAGGCCGCAGAACGCGGCCTCTGCCGCGCCAAAGCGCGGCTAAAACAGGCAGTACAAAACAGCCCTTTGGGCGTTTTTGTCCAAATAAAAGGAGGAAGAGCAATGAGCAAATTAAATTTAGAGCCCCAAACTGTGTTCGGCTTTTTTGAGCAGATGAGCGAAATCCCCCGCGGGTCGGGCAACACGCAGGCCATCAGTGACTGGTGTGTGGCCTTTGCAAAGCAGCGAAACCTTGCCTATGTGCAGGACAAGCTGGGCAACGTCATTATTTTTAAAGACGGCACGCCGGGCTACGAAAAGGCCGAGCCGATGATTTTGCAGGGCCATTTGGATATGGTGTGTGAGGCCGTGCCCGGCAGCACAAAGGACATGGAAAAAGAGGGCCTGACGCTGGTGGTGGACGGCGATGAGCTGCGTGCGGATGGCACGACGCTGGGCGGCGACGACGGCATTGCCGTTGCGATGGCGCTGGCGGTGCTGGATGCGCACGATTTGCCGCACCCCCCCATTGAGGCCGTGTTTACTGTGGACGAAGAAATTGGCCTGCTGGGTGCTTCGGCAATCGATGTTTCGCCGTTAAAAGGCCGCCGCATGATTAATATCGATTCAGAAGAAGAGGGCATTTTCACCGTCAGCTGTGCGGGTGGCAACCGCACCACCTGCACGCTGCCGCTGGCACGTGCGGCGTATGAGGGCACGGCGCTGCGCCTGACACTGGGCGGCCTGTTGGGCGGGCATTCGGGCGGCGAAATCCACAAAGGGCTTGGCAACTCCAACATGCTGATGGGCCGCGTGTTGTATGCGCTTTCGCAAAAAACAGACCTGCGTCTGGTGACGGTGGCCGGCGGCACAAAGGACAACGCCATCCCGCTGCACACGGTGGCGGTGCTGTGCGCGAAAGACCCCGCTGCGGTGCGCGCCGCAGTGGGCGAGCTGCAAACGACGCTGCAAAACGAATACCACAAGGTGGACCCCGGCCTTTATTTGCACTGTGAGGACGAAGCGGCCGGCGCGCAGCCGATGGACAAAGCTTCTACCGACAAGGCCATCTGCCTGCTGACCTGCATGCCGAACGGTGTGCAGACGATGAGCGCCGACATTGCCGGCCTTGTACAGACCTCGCTGAACCTTGGCATTTTGACCACCGAAGAGGGCACCCTCACCGCGTCGTTCAGCGTGCGCAGCAGTGTGGAAAGCCAAAAGCAGATGATGGTCGACCGCATCCGCTGCCTGATGGCCCAGCTGGGCGGGAGCATTTCCATCCACGGTGATTACCCCGGCTGGGAATACCTTGCCAACTCTCCGCTGCGTGATTTAATGGTAGAGGTCTACCGCGACCAGTACGGCAAAGACCCGAAAATCGAGGCCATTCACGCCGGGCTGGAATGCGGGTTGTTTGCCGGCAAGCTGCCCGGGTTTGACAGCGTGTCCATTGGCCCGGACATGAGCGGGGTACACACCAGCCGTGAGCGGCTGAGCATCCCGTCCACCCAGCGCACCTGGAAACTGCTGTGCGAAGTGCTGCGCCGCGCAAAATAAGCCGGTACCCCGCGCCACAAATGTAAAAAATAAAAACGCAGCCCGCCCGGCAGCATTGCCGGGCGGGTTGTTGCCGTTTTATGGTGCGGGGGGGATGGACTTTTCCCTTGTAATTTGCTATGATTTAGACGGTAAAAAATCTCAAAATAGTCTCTCTGCCGCAAACACGGCAAAAGGAGCGCTGATGATGGAACGGTTACCGGTTTTATTTGTAGGACATGGTTCGCCCATGAACGCAATTGAAAACAACAGTTTTACCGCCGTATGGCACAGCTTAGGGCAGCAACTGCCACGGCCAAGGGCCATTTTATCGGTATCGGCCCACTGGTATGTGCCGGGCAGCCGGGTGAACGATGACCCCTCGCCCCGCACGATTTATGATATGTATGGCTTCCCGCCCGAGCTGTATGCCAAAACCTACCCCGCCGCCGGCGCGCCCCCGCTTGCTGCCCGTGTGCACGAACTGCTGGGCAGCGCGGTGCAAACCGACAACACTTGGGGCATTGATCACGGCAGCTGGTCGGTGCTTACCCACATGTACCCGGCGGCCGATATCCCGGTGGTGCAGCTCAGCGTGGACCGCACGGCCAGCCCGCGTCGCCAGTACGAGCTGGGGCAGGCGCTGCGCCCGTTGCGGGATGAAGGGGTGCTGATTTTGGGCTCTGGCAATGTGGTACACAACCTTGCGCACGTCAGCTGGGATATGCAGGGCGGCTACCCGTTGGCGCAGCAGTTTGACGATACCATCAAAGAGGCTGTTTTGCGCGGCGACATCGACAAGGTGCTGCAATACGACCGGCTGGGTGAGGCGGCGGCCCTTGCGGTGCCGATGTCGGACCATTACGCCCCACTGCTGTACACACCGGGCGCCTGCACCGGCGGCGAACAGGTGACGGTGTTTAACCCCATTTGTGTGATGGGGTCACTTTCCATGACAGGGTATTTATTTGAAGGAGGCGGAACAGAACAATGAGCAGAAGAG
>JAQVCK010000143.1 GCA_028689835.1 Pygmaiobacter sp.
GGCCGGCCTTTTGAAAAATTTGCAGGTAGAAACGCTGATTTGTGGCGGCATTGGCGGCGGTGCTATTGAAGCGCTGGGCAGTGCGGGCATTAAGGTACACGCCGGTGTTTCTGGTGATGCAGACGCAGCGGTAACGCAGCTTTTGGCTGGTACTCTGGTGGCTTCGGCACAGGCAAACTGCGACCACCACGGGCACGAACATCATGGCGGCGGCTGTGGCGAACACGGCTGCGGTGGCCACGAGCATGGGCGCCACGGTAACTGACAAAACAAGCATTTGCAAAAAGTCCGCCGGGCAACCGGCGGGCTTTTTTTGTACAGCAATATCATGCAAGACTTTTGTGCCGCTGTGTGTTAAACTTTTACAAGTAAGGCAAAAGGAGGTGGCTGGCCGATGAAAAGAGAACTGCGTGCCGTGCATTTTGACGCACAGTTGCAATTGGAAGCATACCATTTTCAAGGCCTGCTGCAAAAGTTTCCGCCGCATTTTCACGATTATTACGTCATCGGTTATATTGAAAGCGGCAAGCGCAGCATGCAGTGTAACGGGGTACAGTACACACTGGCCGCCGGGGATATGGTGCTGTTCAACCCCGGTGATGTGCATGCCTGTGCGCCACTAGATGGCCGCGCGCTGGGGTATTGTAATTTGAACATCCCACCCAAAGTGTTGCAACAGGCCGCGTTTGAAATTACCGGGCGGCGGCAGATGCCGCACTTTGGCAGGCAGGTGCTGTTTCGCAGTGAACTGGTGCCGCTGCTGCGCGAGGTGCATGGGATGGTGCTGAAAGGCGAGCAGGATTTTCACAAAGAAGAACTGTTTTATTTTTTGCTCAGCCAACTGCTGGAAGAAAGTGCCCCGGCAATACCGCAAGCCGCCGCGGCGGCACAGGTACAGGCAGTGTGCGATTATTTAGACCAGAATTACAGTGAAACAATTACGCTGCAACAGCTAAGTGCCCTTACGGGCTGGAGCAAATACCACCTGCTGCGCACCTTTACAAGGCAAAAGGGTATTACCCCGTACAGTTATTTAGAAACCGTGCGGGTGGCACAGGCAAAACGCCTGCTGGTACAGGGCGTTTGCCCCATGGATGCCGCACTGCGCACCGGGTTTTCAGACCAAAGCCATTTTTCAAACTTTTTTAAAAAGTTTATCGGCTTGACCCCGGGGCAATACCAAAGTGTGTTTCGCAAAGAAGCCGTACCACCGGCAACCGCAATGTCAAACAAAGAGGAGTAAAAAGCGAATGGATACGACCGAGAAAAAGTGTGTGATGGTGATTGATGAAGAGCTGCCGGCCGGGGTGATAGGGAACACTTGTGCGATACTGGGCGCGACGCTGGGCAAACAACTGCCCCAGCATATCGGCGAGGATGTGACGGACGGCAGCGGCAACAGCCACATGGGCATTATTGATCTGCCGGTGGTACTGCTGAAAGGCAATAAGCCGCTGCTGCAAACGTTGCGCCAACGCCTGTACGAGGAGGAAGCGTTTGCAGATTTGATGGTCGTCGATTTTTCTGACATTGCACAAAGCTGCAATGTGTACAGCGAATACCGCGCAAAAGCGGCGCGGGTACCGGCCAAAGCCCATATCTACCGTGGCATTGCGCTGTATGGCGACAAAAAGAAGGTCAACCGGCTCACCGGGGCCCTTGGGCTTTTGCGGTAAGTGAGGGTGCAAAGTTGCTTTGTTGAAAGCATATAGAGCGGTACACAGAAACCCCCCGTTTTTGGGGATACGATTGACAAAATGAAGCACAAGGTGATAATGTTGTATAGCAATAAGGCTTGCTGCACCTAGTGTGTAGCGGCTATAAATGCAACATATCATAAAATCAAAAAAGCGGTGTACCCATGCCATGACACCATAAAAAGGCATGGCTGCTAAGTTCGCACACAGGCAGCATAAACAAGCGGCGGTGTACTCTACCGTGAGTGAGAGCTAAAAAAGACAAGACGCGAGAAAAATTTCTCGCGTCTTGTTGCTTTTTTAATGCCCCGGAATACGGCACGGTTTTCAGGGCGTTTTTCGTTTTACAGTAAGGTTTCTATTTCTTTGAACTCGGTAGGTAACATGGCACGCAAGATGGTGCCACCGCCAAACACGGTGTCCCCCTGATACAGCACAACGGCTTGCCCGGGCGCAATGGCGCGCTGGGGGTGGCGAAATACCACATAAACGCCGCCACTAGGTGCGGGCAGTACCGTCGCGGCTTCCTCCCGCTGGTGGTAGCGAATGCGGGCCGAAACCTCGGTGGGGCCCGCCAGCGTGGGCCGGGCAATCAGGTTCATACCGTCTGCCAGCAGGCCGCGTGCCAGCAGTGCGGCATTGGGGGCCAGCGTAACGGTGTTGTCCTGCGCAGATTTTGCCGTCACATAAAGCGGCTGCGGTGCAGAAATACCAATGCCACGGCGCTGGCCCACCGTGTAGTGGATGATGCCGCGGTGCTGGCCAATCACTTCGCCCTGCTCATTTAAAAAGTTTCCGGCAGGGTAGTCCTTGCCGGTCTGGCGACGTAAAAATGCGGCATAATCGCCGTCCGGCACAAAGCAGATATCTTGGCTGTCGTGCTTGCGCGCATTGATAAAGCCCTGCTCCTCGGCAATTTTGCGCACTTCGTCCTTGCTCATGCCGCCCAGCGGCAGCAACGTGTGCTCCAACTGGTCCTGTGTCAGCGAATACAGCACATAGCTTTGGTCCTTGCCCTCGTCCGGCCCCTTTTTCAGTAGCCACCGGCCGGTCTCGGCATCCTGTTCAATGCGGGCGTAATGCCCGGTGGCAATATAGTCACAGCCAAGTTCCCGCGCGCGGTGGTACAGCCGCTCAAATTTTAAGTAGCGGTTGCAGTCAATGCAGGGGTTTGGGGTAAAACCCTGTTCGTACGCGGCGACAAACCGGTCAATCACCTCGTGCTCAAAGTCGGCGGTAAAGTTGAACACATGATACGGGATGCCGATGCGGGCACAAACACTGCGCGCATCTTCAATATCATCCAAGCTACAACACGTTTTTTGGCGTGAGCAACCTACCGTTTCGTTTTCATAAAGTTTCATGGTGACGCCAATGCAGTCGTAGCCCTGCTGGTGCAGCAAAAAGGCTGTGACACTGGAATCGACACCGCCGCTCATGGCGACAAGTACGCGCTTCATCTGTTCTCCTTTCGCAGCCGGGCAACTGCGTCGCCCACTGTTTGAATAATAGTATCAATTTGTTCTGGGGTGGTGTCTGCGCCAACCGAAAGCCGCAGTGCCCCGCGGGCAAAGGGCTCCGGTATCCCCATGCTGCGCAATACATGGCTGGCCTGCAACGCACCGGAGGAGCAGGCAGAACCCGCAGAGGCACAGATGCCCATTTCATCCAGTAACAACAGCAAGGTCTCGCTTTCGACGCCCTCAAAACAAAAATGTACAATGCCGCCTGTGCGCAATTGGCGGTCACCGGTGAGGTGCGCCCCCGGTAATTTTGCAAGGCCGTCGATCAACTGCTCTCGCAGAGCGGCAACTACGGGTTCGGTTTGCGGCAGGTGGCTGACCACTTCTTGCAGGGCGGCTTCCATCCCCGCAATGGCGGGCAGGTTTTCAGTGCCGGCGCGCACCCCGCGCTCTTGCCCGCCGCCAAAAATCAGCCGCGCAGGGGGCAGGCCGCGGCGCACATAAAGGCCGCCCACACCCCGCGGGCCATGGAATTTATGGGCAGAAAAACTAAGCAGGTCAACGGGCAAGGCTGTAAGGTCGATGGGCAGTTGCCCCACGGCCTGCACGGCATCGGTGTGCATTAAAATAGAGTGGGCGTGGCACAGCGCCCCAATGTCGGCCACCGGCTGTAAGGTGCCAATTTCGTTATTGACCAGCATCACACTCACAAGGCAGGTGTCGGGCCGCAGTGCGGCGGCGATATCCTCGGTGTAAATTAGCCCGTCCCGGCGGGGAGGTACCAACGTTACTGCAAACCCTTCGGTTTGCAGTTGTTCCAGCGTGCGCAGTACTGCGTGGTGCTCAAACGCGGTGCTGACAATGTGACGCTTGCCTTGCGCGGCGCCATGGGTGGCACCGGTGCGTAGAGCCTGATTATCGGCTTCGCTGCCGCTGGCAGTAAAATAAAGCTCGCGCGGGCTGCAATGCAAAAGTGCGGCAATTGACTCCCGCGCAAGCAGCAGTGTTGTGGCGGCATCCTGCCCGCGCCGGTGCAGGCTGGACGGGTTGCCGTAATGCTCTGTTAAACAGCGGTTCATTGCGGCAATGGCAGCGGGGCTGGGTTTTGTGGTGGCCGCATTGTCGGCATAAATTTCGCAAATGGGTGGGTGGTCAATACCGGGCATCACAAAGCCCCCTTTCTTAAAATTAAAAGCCGCCCGTCACCTAAACCCGGTGGCGGGCGGCAGCCTTTCTGCATTATACGCCAGTAAAACCCATCATGTCAATGGGGAATAGCCCTCGCTATGCCGCGCCAATGGTCAGCCAAAGGTGCGGCACAGGGCGGCAAGGTCGTGCGGTCGGGGATGCGCAGAATATGGTGCGACGTGCACTTGGGGCAGCAATGGGCCTGTTTCACGGCAGTCACAGCTCCTTTTTGCTAAAAATACGCACGGAAACTAAAAACGAGATAAAGTACCCGGCAATAGTGACAATGGGCAACGCAATGGCTACCCCAAGCCAAAAGGATTCACCCGGCATTTGTAGCCCAAGCTGCGAAGCAGCAAGAATGGCAAGTGTGGGCAGCAAAAACACCGCAAGCATCATCATGCGTGCTTTTTCCACCCCAAATTTATAAATAAAAGGGAGCAAAATAGCTAACAATATAAGCGCGACACAAAGGCAGCTTGCAACGACAGAAAGCCCTTCAATCAAATCTTGATTTGCAAGCAGTACCCCGCCAACAATGACAAGCAGTGCAATAACCGAGCCTGCCAGTGCAATCAGCAGCCCAAGCAGGTATTTGCTGCCGACCAGTGTTTTGCGCGAAAGAGGCATCGTCAGCGCATATTTGTCCCAATGCGCCTGTTCGTCATAGGCAAGGCTGCTGATGACCGTCATCATGCTTATCATAATGGCGTAAGCGGAAATAAAAGAGTAATTGTTATCTGAAAAGCTGAAAATAACAAGCAACACTGCAAACACAAGCACCAGCTGGCGCAGGTACCGGCGCAGGTTCATCAGGTCTTTATATAAAATGCCACTCATGCCAGTTCCCCCTTTACATAAAAAAGCATAATATCCTCAATGTTTGCGCCGTCTAAAACAATGTCCGGGTACAGGGCATGAAAGGCGGCACGGTCTTTCACCAGCAACTCTCTGCCACCAAGGCCGGTCGTGCGGCGGCGCAGGTAGTCGCCGCTTTGCACCGCTTCAAACTGTGTGGCAGTGCAGCGCGCAATGCCGTACTCGTCAATTAAAACGTCTTTGTTTCGCGAAAAGATGATGCGCCCCTCGTGGATAAAGGTCACGTAGTCGGCAATTTTTCAAGGTCGCTGGTAATGTGGGAGGAGAACAAAATGCTGTGATCTTCGTCTTGAATAAACTCATAAAAAACGTCCAGTATTTCGTCCCGCACAATGGGGTCAAGCCCGCTTGTCGCTTCGTCCAAAATCAACAGTTTGGGGTGGTGGGCAAGGGCGGCGGCAATAGAGAGCTTCATTTTCATGCCGCGTGAAAAGGTTTTGACCGCCTTTTTGGACGGTAGACCAAAACGGCTGCAAAGCGCTGCAAATTCTGCTTTGTCCCAAAGAGAGCCAAAGATGTGTGCCATCATGGTGTCAATGATGCCAAGCGTTAAGTTATCGTGGAAATAGCCCTCGTCAAACACAACGCCGATCTGAGACTTGACTTCTTTTTCATGGCCTGCAAGTGGCAGCCCAAGCAGTGCCATTTCACCGCTGTCCGGCTGAATCAACCCCAGCAGTGTTTTGATGGTGGTGGTTTTGCCCGCCCCATTTTCACCTACAAACCCCATAATGCTGCCGCCAGGCACGGTAAAGCTGATGTCCTGTAGCGCAAAACCGGGAAACTGTTTATTAAGGTGCTGTACCTCAATTGCGTTTTTCATTGCGTTATTCTCCTTCATAGAGCAAATCAAGAAGTTCGTGTAGTTCGGCGGGGGTAATGCCACCCCCGCGCGCGGTGTCCACTGCCTGTTGCAAAATATCTTGTGTGCGGCGCAAGGTCTCTTCGCGCAAAAGCTCGGGGTTTTTAATCGCTACAAAGCACCCTTTGCCCGGTACGTTAGATACAAACCCCTCCCGCGCCAGTTCTTCATAAGCACGTTTGGTGGTAATCACGCTGACACGCAGGTCTTTTGCCAACAGACGCATGCTGGGCAGTGCCTGCCCCTCGCTGAGCGCCCCGGTCAAAATACTATTTTTGATTTGGGTAATAATCTGCTCATAGATGGGCTTGCCGCTGGAATTGCTGATGATGATATCCATGGAATACCTCGTTTGATCGTAAATACTGTATATATACCGTATGCACAGTATAACAACCGTAAATGCTCTTGTCAAGGGCGGACATAAAAAATTGTAAAAGTGGAACAATAAAAATAAAGCCGCCAGCAAAAACTGTGAAATAGTCAATAGTTAATAGACACAAAAAGCCGATCAAGCCACCTGTTCGATTCTAAATTGGACGGGTGGCTTTCCATTGAGCTTGCGAATGGGACGAATGGTATTAAAATAGTCGATTGTGT
>JAQVCK010000144.1 GCA_028689835.1 Pygmaiobacter sp.
TCAATCATTGTTCCGTTTGTAAAGGCAAGGAATGTACAATCATTATGTTTTTCACAAAGTGCAATCACATCTTTTTTTCGTGACAAAGGTTCGCCACCGTAGAATATGAACATATGAATTCCGAGTTCTTTTCCTTCCCGAATAATCCTATCCAAAAGCTCAAAGCTCATCGACAGCTTATCGCCATATTCGGCCGCCCAGCATCCAGTGCATTTCAGGTTGCAGGCGGAGGTCGGATCCATCAGAATAGCCCAGGGAACATTGCACCCTTCTTTTTCGCTTATTTTCATTCGCTTTTCATTACCAATAAGTGACGCATTGATAATAAAATTTTCCAAAAGCATCTTTCTTGAATCCGCGTCAAGGTCGGTATAAATACTTTTCAGGTACCTATTCCAGTTGTTATCGGGGTCTGCTATTACCTCCCTTATGATTTTATATGCCCCGGCATATTGCCCTTCTTTATCAAAGCGCTCTATCCAATCGAGAGCTTTGGGAATATTGTTTTCATAGTCCGAGTCCATGTAGGAAAGCACCTTATTAAGGCCATAGGTTTTGAGCCTTTCTGTTAAATCCAAATCAGACATAACAATTCCTCCATTAATATAAATTTTTCTTTCAAATATCAATGACGCCGCTGTTCAGCGAGATATGGTGGTTTTTTGACATGCCCCATTCCTTTTCAGTGAAATGCTTGTAATGAATCCGCCGTTTAGCATCTTTCTTCTTTAAGCGCTCCTCCGGCATCTTTTCTGTTGTGCTGTAAAGCCTTACAATACTTTCCAATCGAAATGAGGTGTCGACATGGATGAACGTGTTCAGACAATCGGTGCGATCCCTCAGAATATAATCCGCGTTTCTTCCGACGAATACACAGGGTTCCTTATCCGTCAGTTGCAGAATCACTTTCGAAAATAGAGGGTTAATCTGCCGATTGAGCGTCCACCGGGTGAGAGGCAGCCCACAGATAATCTGCGGCCGGTTTCCAGTGGTCGGCGTAGGCAACACAGCGGTCACACAAATCATCGACTGTCTCCGGCCGTTGCAAGTCGGTAGAAGCGGCGCCGGTGCGGGCAATAATCTCGCGCAACTTTTCGGGGTTTTCCAGCATGGGGCACGGGCGCAGGTGGTTTTCGCAGAACGGCTGCCCGTCGTGGTACGCCATAAACAGTGGTGAAGTTAAAACCTCCAGCAGGGTTTTTTCGTGGATGTTGGCATCTGAAAAATGAATAAACACACACGGGTCGGCATCGCCGTTGGCGTTGATATGCAGATAGCGCCGGCCACCGGCAATACAACCGCCCACATATTCGCCGTCGTTTTGAAAGTCCATCGCAAAAATGGATTTGGTCTTGCGGTATCCGCGGATTTTGTGGTAAATAAATTCACGCTGTTTGGGGGAGACCATCAATTCGGGCACCGCATCGGCACCCACCGGCATGTAGTGGAAGAACCACACAAACGCGGCACCCCACGCGACCATTTGGTCAAAATAGGCTTCTGATGTCAGGCTGTCCAGGTTTTGGCTGGTGTAGCAGCACGAAAGACCAAATGGCAGCTTTTTGTCTTTCAGCAAGGCCATGGCACGCGTCACTTTTTGGAAAGTTCCATTACCGCGCCGTGCGTCGGTCGCTTCCTCAAAGCCCTCTACACTAATGGAGGGGATGAAGTTTTTGACCCGCAGCATTTCGTTTGCAAATGCCTCGTCAATCAGGGTAGCGTTGGTGAACGACAAAAACACGCAGTCGCTGTGTTTTTCGCACAGGCGTATAATGTCGGCCTTGCGCACCAGTGGTTCGCCGCCAGTGTAGATGTACAGGTAGACACCCATTTCCTTGCCTTGTGTGATAATGCTGTCAATATCCTCAAAGGTGAGGTTCAGCTTGTTGCCGTATTCGGCGGCCCAGCAACCGGTGCAGTGCAGGTTACAGGCACTGGTGGGGTCAAGCAAAATTGCCCAAGGCACATTGCAGTGGTATTTCTGGCGCACTTCCTCTTGTTTTTGCCAGCCAATTAGGTTGGCATTGAAGAAAAAGTTGTAAAAAATGCGGTTCAGCACTTCGGGGTCGGTTTCGTGAATCAAACGCATCATCAGTTGATACATATTTGAAGATGGGTCATTGATGATGTTGCGAATCGCATTCCGCTGCTGGGGGAAGCTATTTGGCCCTTCACCGGCAAATTTGTCAACCGCCTCCATCAGCTTTGGCAAATTCTTTTCAGGGTCCTTTTCAAGATAGTCGATCGCGCGGTCGAACGCGAATTTTTGTAATATTTTCGCTTGCATACAAACCATCCTTTCTGCCTTGCACGGGGAAAGTGCCGCGCAAGGGTGCTTTGATTATTTTATAACAAAGCGGGGGGTGGGTTGCATTAGACAAACGGGCTGCACTGTCTAATTTAACGACAGTGCAGCCCGTTTGTCTGGTATTTATTGGTGCATTTTAAGCTGTAGAGAGCTACCCTGCATTGGGGGTTGCCGTTTCACGTGCGGCTTCGGCAGCACGTTGCTGCATTGCAACAAGCCTCTTTGCAAACAATGAGTTTTGGGTCATTAGTAAAAACAGAGCGGACATAATGGCCGCTGCGGCAGCGGTATCAGATAAAAAGTGCCGCCCAATCCAGACGCGGCAAAAGGCGGAAAGCGCAATAAAGCCAAGGCTGATGGCAGTCAGTAGCGTGGCCTTGGGTTTTAGCGCGTCAAACACCACAGGCAAAAGCAACAGTAAAAAAATACCGCAGGCGGCAGCTGTGTGGCCGGATGGAAAACTGGTTCCCCCTGCACCACCGGGCCGGTACCAAGCAGAAAAGGCCGAAAAATCACCGGTAGCAGACATATCGTCAAACCGGGTGCGCGCCCAGATAGCTTTTATGAGATTGATAACAATATTGTCGGCGACACACAGCAGAATGCCGGTTTTCGCGATAAAATCAAGCCGAATCAGGTCTGCTTTGCCAAAGCGGGAGGCAAAAGAAAGCGCTGCAATGGCGCAAAGTAACGTGAGCGCCAGTTGCAACCCGGTGAACCAAAGGCCGTTCAGCGGTAACAGGTCACGCTTTGCAAGGTAGGCCAGTGTTTGGGCAAATAAAATAAAAAAGAACACGACTAAAAGCACTTCACCCAGCACATGCAGGCCCGGGTTGTCGCGGTGCAAAAAGGCCCATACCGCACCCAGCAACGCAACAGGCAAGTACAAAGGCCACCAGCAAATGGCCTCCATTACCCCGGCAATCAAACTATTGGGCTGGTAAATCGCTTTGTCGAAAGCTAAATCATAACGTGCCCCCACCAGTAGCAACAGAGCTGCGACAGTGAAAAGCCCCGCAAACAGGTGTTTTTGCGTTTTTGTCAGTTTCAAACAAGTCACCCTTTCTGCCGGGTTGCGGCGCAAAAAAAGCCCCGCCGGTGGCCGACGGGGCTAGTGTATCATATTTTAAACCGGCTGTCGAGCAAAACGAAAGGCAAAGAGAAAACGCAGCAAAAGCAGCACGGGGCTGCCCGTGCCGCTTTTGCAATTTGCTGTTTGGTTTAGTTAAAATACCGCGACCACAGTGCCGTGGTAGGTCTCGTTGATATAGTCTTTGACCTCCTGGCTATTCAGTGCTTCTTCCAGCGCTTTCAGCTCGGGGCGGTCATCGCCCTCACGGATGGCCAGCACATTGGCGTAGGTAGTCGCCGCTTCACTCTCGGCAGATTCTTTTACCAGCGCAGTGTCGCCAATACCGGCGGACAATGCATAGTTACCGTTTGCAATACCAAAGTCCACGTCGGCCAGCACGTTGGGTACCTGTGCGGCTTCAATTTCTTCAAACTGCAAGTTTTTGGGGTTCTCTACAATGTCGTTTGGGGTGGCTTCCAGCCCGACGCCGTCTTTTAGGGTAATCAAGCCTTGTGCGGCCAGCAGTTGCAGCGCACGTGCCTCGTTGGTGGTGTCGTTCGGGATGGCAAAGGTGGCACCATCGGCAAGGTCTTCCAGTGTGGCGGTTTTGCCGGGGTAAATGGCCATTGTCTCAAAGTGTACCTTGGCGCCTACCGCAATGTGGGTGCCGTTTTTCTCGTTGAAGTCCTCAAGGTAGGGCACATGCTGAAAATAGTTTGCATCCAGCTCACCGGCCTCCAGCGCGGTGTTGGGGATCACATAGTCATCAAACTCTTTGACCACAAGCTCGATGCCCTGCTTTGCCAGCAACGGCTTGACCGCGTTGTTTAAAATTTCGGCGTGCGGTGTGGGCGAAGCGCCAACGGTAAGGGTAACGGTGGCCCCGCTGCTGGAAGCGGCGGTAGAAGATGCGGCAGTAGAAGAAGCGGTGCTGGCAGCGGACGAAGCCGTGCCACCGCAGGCGGACAGTGCCAGCGCGAGCGCCAGCGTGCTGCTGATGGCAGCGAGTAATTTTTTGTTCATGGAAAGTTTCCTCTCTTTCTTTTTTCCTGTTTTGTTGAACCAGCCGGTTAAGCGCGGTTCTTTTTATCTATCCGATTGGCCGCAAAGCCAAAGATAAACTGAATAATACAGACAATGGCAATCATCAGCACCAGCGTGAATAGCATGACATCGGTTTGGTAACGGTGGTAGCCATAGCGAATAGCGATGTCGCCTAGCCCGCCTGCGCCAACGGCGCCGGCCATCGCGGAATAGCCAATCAGCGTGATGGCCGTGATGGAAAACCCGCGGATGAGGCTGGGCACCGATTCGCCCAGCAGTACATGCACAATGATGTGAAACCGGTCGGCACCCATGCATTTGGCGGCTTCCACCACGCCGGGGTCTACTTCTTCAAGGCTTTGTTCCACCAGACGAGCCACGAAGGGGGCCGAGCCGATGACCAGTGGCACAATGGCTGCGGTAGCGCCAATGGCTTTGCCAATGACCAGCCGGGTAAACGGGATGAGTGCGACGATGAGAATAATAAACGGGATGCTGCGCCCAATGTTGACGACCCAGCCCAGTACCCGGTTGACGGTGGTGTTTTCGTGGATGCCGCCCCGTGCGGTGGTGAACAACAACACACCCAGCGGCAAGCCGATTAGGTAGGCAAACAGGGTGGAGACTGTCACCATGTATAAGGTGTCGATGGTGCCTTCGATTAAAACATCTTTTAAGCCGAGTATCGTTTCAAGCATGTTTTTGCCCCCCTTCGGTGCCAAGTAACAGCCGGGTAATGCTGCTTTTGGGTGAGTCGAATATTTCATCGGTACGGCCACTTTCGGCAAATTTTGCGGCGTCAATGACTGCCACTTTATTGCAGATGGCCCGCACCACGTTGATTTCGTGGGTGATAATGACGATGGTCACGCCGAGCTTGGTGTTGATGTCCTGTAACAAGGCCAGCATTTGTTTTGTGGTCAGTGAGTCCAGTGCGCTGGTGGGTTCGTCACACAGCAGTACTTCGGGGCTGGTGGCAAGGGCCCGCGCAATGGCAACCCGCTGGCGCTGCCCGCCCGAAAGCTGTGCCGGGTACACGTCGGCTTTGTCTTGCAGGCCCACCAGTTGCAACAGCTCGTCGGTGCGCGCGGCCACCTGTTCTTTGGGGGCGTGGGCCAGCTTCAGTGGGAAAGCGATGTTCTGCCGTACTGTTTTTTGCATGAGCAGGTTATAACCCTGAAACACAACGCCGGTTTTGCGGTGCGCCTTTAGCAGGGCTTTGCCCCGCAGCGAAGCAAGGTCGACACCGTCTTGCAAAATGCGGCCGCTTGTGGGTTTTTCCAGCATCGAAAGGCAACGCAGCAACGTGGATTTGCCCGCACCGCTCATGCCAATGATACCGAAAATATCCCCATTTTCAATGGTAAAACTGACGTTATTCAATGCAGTGACTTCGTTTTCCGCCCCCGGCTTAAACACCTTGGTTACGTTTTCAATCTGAATCATCTGCCGTTCCTCCTTTGGTCATGGACAACAAAAAAGCCCTCGCCCTTGAATTACTTCAAGGACGAGAGCATAAGCTCACGTGTTACCACCCTGGTTTGCTTTGTGCTTGCGCTGCAAAGCCTCTGCGGCTACTCCGGCAACTGCCATTTATAGCCTGTCACAATAACGGGTGAACCCGTCGCAGGCTAACCTTGCGGCTCGCCTGCGCAGCTCCGAGACCATGTTCAGCATCCTTCGCTTTACCTTCTCACACCAAAATGAAGGCTCTCTGTGAAAGCGGCAGAAACTTACTCTTCTCCTCTGCGCCTTTATCTGTTCGGTTGTTGGTTCCATTATACACCGCAAAATTGTATTGTCAACACGGACAATACTTAGAACTTTGTTTTGGTTTGTACCGGTAGAATTGGGTAAAGTGCACAAATTTAGTGGGAAATTGGGCCATTTACCGGGGGCTCGTCGTTTTCCAAGGGGTTCGCAGGTGGGGGCACAAGCCCAAGGTCGGGGGTAGGCCCCACATTAGGGGCGGCGCCAAATAGCGGGGTGTCATTGCCCTGCAATTCGGTTGGTGCCGGTGTAATGGGGGCGGGGGTTGGCACTGGGGCCGTGGCCGACGTGGTGGTAAAACCAGTGGGCCTATCCGCATTAGATTCTCCCTCACAGGGGGGCGCGGCATCTGGCACCAACTGGGGTTTGTACTGTGGTGCCATAGGGGTGGTTGCAGGCCCATCCTTCTCTTGCTGGGGGTAGCTGATATTTTGTGGCGGGCTGCCGATGG
>JAQVCK010000145.1 GCA_028689835.1 Pygmaiobacter sp.
CCCCAGGTTCAAGCCGCAATCCGGCTTTTCGTCCCCCTTTTTCATTCATTTTGTTCTCAGCCAGAAAATTATTGCTAAAAACGCCGCCTGGGCTTAAGTCCCAAACGGTGTTTTGTCTACAATCTGAAGCGCCCGTTAAGGGCGCTTTTTTATTTTGCCCCAAAATAAAAAATAAATTGTCAATAGAGGAACCGTTAAAAAAAAGAAGACAAAAATGCCCTGTGCGCTGCGGAAGCAGACGCGCAGGGCATTTTTTTTTGGCAAAAGAGACAAACTTGAAAGCAAAGCGGACACGATGTGCAGGTTTTGAAAAAAGCACCAGTTGGGCAAGCGGAAAAGCGCCTAAACTGGGAGCAGGAGGTGAGGAGATGCCGGCGAGAAAAAAGGCGGTGGAGCCATTGGACCTGCACGTTGCGCCCCCTAAAAAAAAGACGCCGGTGCGCCGTGCAAAGGCGCGGACCGAAACCCCGCCCGGCATGCTGCGCGGAGTGTTGGAACAGCTGCTACAGCAGCCGGTACAAGGAGAGACGGCCGACGCGTTGGGGCAGATGCTGGGGCGTGCGCCGGGTGAAATGACGGCGCTGGAAGCAATGGCGATGGCACAGATTGCAAAAGCGATTGGCGGTGACGGGCCTGCGTTTGCGGCGGTGCGCGACACGGTGGGGGAAAAGCCGACGGACAAAGCAAAAAAATTGCAGGTAGGTGCGACGCTGGAAAGCTATTTGGAGCAGTTGCAGGGGGAAGAGTTTTGAGTGGGATCAATCTGCGACGGTATATCGAGAAGGAGCTTAAAATCCGAGATAAGGACGCAAGGGTGGTACCGCTGCTTTTAAATGGCCCGCAGAAGAAACTGTACGATGCGCTGGCGGCACAAAACCGCGCAGGTAAACCGATGCGTGCCATTGTGCTGAAGGCCCGGCAGATGGGGTTTTCGACCTTGGCGGAGGCGATGATTTTTAAGCGGACGGCGACCCGAAAGAACGTGAGAAGCGGGATTGTGGCGCACAAAGAGGAATCGGCTGCGAACTTGTTTCGGATGTCCAAACTGTTTTATGAAGAACTGCCGGACCCACTGAAACCCCGGCTGAAAACGAGTAATGCCCGGGAACTGGTGTTTGACGGAACAAAAGGGGAAGGGCTGAAAAGCACGATACGGGTGATGACGGCGGGCGGGCAGGGCATTGGACGGTCAGACACGTTTCAAAACCTGCATCTTTCAGAGTTTGCGTTTTGGCCGGGTGACAAAAAAATGACACTGGCAGGGCTATTGCAGGCGGTGCCGGACCGGCGTGACACGATGGTGATTATTGAAAGCACGGCAAACGGGTTTGACGAGTTTAAAGCAATGTGGGACCGGGCGGTGGCAAATGAAAGCGAGTTTGTACCGGTGTTTTGCGCCTGGTGGGAACAGCCGGAATACCGAAAGTGCTGCCCGGCGGAGTTTGAAGTGACCGAAAAAGAGGCGCGCATTGCGGAGACCTTTGGGCTGGACCAGGAACAGCTGTGCTGGCGACGGTGGTGCATTGAAAACAACTGCGGTGGGGATGAAACACTGTTTGAACAGGAATACCCCGCAAGCCCGGAGGAAGCATTTATTGCGACCGGCAACTGCGTGTTTGACAAAGAATCCCTGGTACGGCGGATGGCCGGACTGCCGAAACCGCTGTGCACCGGTGAATTTACCTTTTGCGGGGATGGCGACAGCTTTAGAATGACCGGGTTTGTGCAAAGCCCCGGCGGTGGTACACACATTTATGAGGAGCCCCGGCCGGGCGTGCCCTATGTAATTGGTGCGGACACCGCAGGGAATGGTAGCGACTGGTTTGTTGCCCAGGTGTTGGACAACACGACCGGCCGGCAGGTTGCGGTATTGCGCCGACAATTTGGCGAAGATGAATTTGCGCGGCAAGCGGTTTGCCTTGGATATTACTACAACACAGCACTGCTGGGCATTGAGGCGAATTTTTCGACCTACCCGATACGGGAAGTGGAGCGACTGCGCTACCCGCACCAGTATATGCGGGAAACCGAGGATAGTTATACCCACCGGTTGCAGCGGCGCTATGGGTTTAAGACGACGGCAACGACCCGGCCGGTGGCGATTGCCGGGCTGATACAGGCGGTGCGGGAGAATGTGGACCTTTTGTGCGATGCTATTACGCTGCGGGAAATGCTGGTATTTGTGCGGGACGAACGGGGCAGGCCACAGGCAATGGAGCGGGAACATGACGACTGTGTGATGGCACTTGCGATAGCGCAGTATATCCGCCCGCAGCAGAGCTTTTTGGTGGTGAAAGCCCCGAAAGAGGCCCAGAGAGAAAAAGCAGAGTATGAGAGCCAGCTGGAACGCTTTTTATCGTTTTGAGAGGAGAAGAAAGATGCTGATCAAGCGCAGAGAATGGGAGGACCTGAACGCCCGCGTGGCGGCACTGGAAACAGCATTGGGGCTGCCCGCAACGCAAGAGGAGAAAAAAAGAGAGCAGGAGATTGCAAAGCAATGGGCGGCGCTGTGGAACTATAGCGGGCAGGAGGAGGTGTGCAGGTGAACACAGGAGAACAGCCGAAGGAGAAGAAGGCTGGCCCTAAAGAAAGCCGTGAAATGACGGCAGGCGCGGTATGGCACGAGTATGAAAACGCGAGAAGCTATAACGAGGCGATTGACCTATACAACACCGTAGAGAAGAATGAGGACTTTTATATTGGCGAGCAGTGGCGCGGCGTACATGCCCCGAACCTGGACAAGCCGGTGTTTAACATTTTGGCGCGGGTGGTGAAGTTTTTTATCTCGTCGATTATGTCGGACGACATTGGGGTTTCGTTAGAGGCGTTTGACGAGACCGAAGAGGATAAGCCGATGCTGGATATGGTGGCAGAGCAGATGGATGCGGTGATGGAAAACACCGCGTACAAGAAAAAGTGCCGTGAGGTGATCCGCAATGCGGCGGTGGACGGCGACGGCTGCCTGCACTTTTATTTTGACCCGGAAGAAGAGAACGGGCCGCAGACAATTAGCCTGCCCGGTGCGCAGGATTTTATGCCGACCCCGGGGCAGATACAGACCGAGATGATTGAAAATACCAACCTGCACTTTGGCAACCCCCAGAACCGGGAACTGCAACAGCAACCCTATTTGCTGCTGAACTACCGCAGGTTGGTGACACAGGTAAAGCGGGAAGCGGAGCAAAATGGGTGCGACCCGGATGAGGTGCAGCCGGATGAGGACGAAAACCGCCGAAGCAATGAACAGGAAGACGGCAAGGTGACGGTGGTACGCCGGTATTGGAAGCAGAAAAGCGGCGCGCGCCGCACGGTGTGGTGCTGCGAAGTTTGTGCGGGTGGGTTTGTGCGAAAGCCGTGGGACACGGGATACACCCTTTACCCGGTGACGATGCTGCCGTGGGAGAAGGTGAAGAACCGCTACCACGGGCAGGCAGCGCTGACGGGGCTGATACCGAACCAGATTTATGTGAACAAGCTGTACGCGCTGGCGATGGAGCACGTCAAGAAAATGGCGTTCCCCAAAGTGGTGTACAACAGCAACCTGTTGCCGCAGGGCTGGGATAACCGGGTAGGCGCGGCGATTGGCGTGCCGGGAGACCCCAACGCCGCCGTGGCGGCAGGGTACCGCGCGCCGGATATGTCGGCACAGGTGATGCAGTTGATCGACCGCGTGATTGAGATGACACGCGACACGATGGGGGCATCGGATGCGGCACTGGGGAATGTGCGGCCGGACAATACCAGTGCGATTATTGTGACGCAAAAAGCGACGGCCATGCCGCTGGAACTGCAAAAGCAGGACTTTTACAGCTTTGTGGAAGAGTCGGTACGCATTTGGCTGGACATGATGACAGTTAATTACGGGGTTCGCCCGGTGCGCATGAAGACGGTGAAACCCGACACGACTGACTTAGCACAGGCGCAGGCAAGTGGGTTGCCCCCACAGCAGGATGCAATGACAGCAGAACCGGAAGAAGAAATGCAGACGATACTGTTTGACTTTGCCCAGCTGGCGCAAAAAAGGCTGAAGCTGAACGTGGAGATTGGTGCCGCAACCTATTGGTCGGAACTGATGCAGGTACAGACGATGGACAACCTGTTTGGCCGCGGGCTGATGGATGCCGAAACCTACCTTGAAAATATGCCGCGCGGGTATATCCCGAACCGTACGCAGTTGATACAGGCACTGCAAAAGCAGGCACAGCAGGCTGCCCAGGCGCAGCAGGAAGCGATGGCAGGGCAGGGAGTAGCACAGGGTGTGCAAGGCGCACAAGGAGCACAAGGAGCACAACAACAACTGCCCCCTGCCCTGATGGAAGCAATGATGAAAGGGGGCGGTGCAACATGATGAAGTGCCCGTGTTGTAAAAGAGAGGGGCGTGTGTTAAAGGTGAATGAGAACGCGCCTGAGGGTGTGGTGGCGACGTACATCTGCACAAACCGGCAGTGTGCGAACCGGGACCAGGAGATTGGGCAGGAGATACTGCGTGCTGCCAAAGACCCCAAATAAAATTGTGTTTTGCACCAGTTGCTGACCAGGTAGCCGGTGTGGAAGGGAGCAAAAATGGACGAGAGAGAAACCTTGGCAGAGCAGCCCGGCACAGTAGAGGAGACCACCAAAACTGAAGAGGCGCCGCAAGGGGAGAACCTGACGGACGAAGCACAGCCGGAGGCAGACCTGCCGATGGCAGAAGCAAACACTGCGGCGGGGGAGACGGGCGAAGCGGAGGGAGAGCAAAAACAACAACAGGAACCCGAACAACAGTTGACGCTGAAATATTACGGCAAAGAGGTAACGCTGCCGGCGCAACAAGTAGTGGCGTTGGCACAAAAAGGCCTTGATTATGATAAGGTGCGCAGTGAGCGCGACGGCTTTAAAAGCGGCCGGGAAATGACCTTATTGAACCAGTATGCGGCGGCGAGCGGGATGCCGCTGCCACAGTATTTGGACCATTTGGAAAAAGGGTTGGAGCGCGCACAAGTGCAGCGGGAAATGCAGCGAGGGATGCCGGAAAATGCCGCGCGAGAGCTTGCGAAGATGCGACGTGAAACATTGCAGCGCGAGCAGCAGGAGGCGGGGGAAAAACAACGGCTGGCCCCGTTTATGGAGCTGTTGCAGGAATACCCGGACCTGAAAGAGTTGCCCAAAGAGGCATTGCAGCGCATCCAGAAGGGGGAAAGCCCGCTGGCGGCCTACCGCGCGGTAGAGCTGGAGCGGCTGAAAAACCAGAAAGCGGCGCAGGATGCGGCGGTGCAGAACCGGCGCACCGCACCGGGCACCGCCACCGGGCTTGGCGGTAAAGAGAAGACCGACCCGTTTGTGGCCGGATTTTTAGATGGATTTCGAGATTAACAGGAGGAATGAAATTTGAGCCAGACGATCAATTTGGATATCAATATCTAATAAAAGCATAAACCTGAGTGTTAGCATCGACGGTGGGGAGCATTCATCGTATTTCAGAGATAATGTAAGGGGAACTGACGGCACGAGCGTTTTGGAATTTGATGTACCCAAATGGTTTGACGATTTCCTTCAAGAGAGCACGATTCCGCAAAAAAACTATTGGACTAATCCTTTTAATATGGATGGAACAGCGCCAAAGCGGGTTGACAATACAAAGCCAGGCAAAGCGTATGAACTACCGCCTCCTTGGGTCGAATGGCTAGAGGAATATGCGACCAATGCTCGAGTCAAATACTAGCAGAAGGTGTGAGGGGAAAGATGCGGATTTTACCAGAGGCATATAAAAATATTATTGTTGGTTTGAGATGGAGAGAAAAATTTGCTTGGTATGTCTCTTTGAAAGATATTTGGTTTTTGGACCAAACTGAGTTAGAGCGAGAGTATGAGCAATGGTGCAAGAAAAAAGGACTTCCATTAAATTTTGCTGTTTCAGAAGATGATGAGAGATACGGGATTTTTGTATTAAATGAAGAAAACATCAACATCTTCTTGCCCAGAATAGCGAAATATGCTGTTTCTTCTGACGAATTACGGGAGTATATGAAACTTGCTATGAATATCAAATCTCGTGATGAAGTAACTTTAGAATACATGCCATCATTGTATATCGATTTTGATAAAAAGATTTTGTACAGCATGTATACAGAACCTGCATCTTTTGAAGACTATGTTCCCGCAACGTGGAAGGGGTATTATCAAAATTTTCTCAATTTGATTGAGCAGAATGAAAAATTTTGGTGTGAAGATGGCAAGAAAATCATTGATTTTTGAAAGGAGTCAGAGGTTAAGTGGAGGATTCAAATAAAATTGTTATGTTTACAGAAGAATATGAAAATGAAAAGTCTGGAGATAAAATACCTGGTGTCACAATATTGATTGATGGAAAATTCAAGCAGGTACTAGATGTTATCATGAAAAAAGAAGGTAAATACCATAATTATACAGAGGTTGTCCGAGATATTTTATTTATGGGTGTAAATGAATACATTAGCAATAGGGGTGATAAAGAGATTTAAAATACTCTTTGGTGTAAATTTAAGAAAATCACCTCTCACTTTTGAATGTAACGCATAGATGTGTTCGTCAAGTAAAAATGTTAGCAAAAGGTCCCCAAAAAGGTTAGCACCTTAGAGCACCTAATGGATTGTTTGTTCAACCGGCCTCGGAGACCC
>JAQVCK010000146.1 GCA_028689835.1 Pygmaiobacter sp.
CAACTTGGTACCTACATTACCGTGATTGCAGAAAGCCGGGTGTTTGATACCGAAACCAAACGTGCAATACCCCAAGAGGACCTCACCAAGGTGGAGGTAGTACCCGGTGCGCTTTCGCAGCAACAGCGTGTTAGCTGGGTGTATAGCAATGTGTATGAGATTGTAGGCGAAGAGACACAGGATGCGATTGCGGTAGAGATCAACGACCAATATTTGCGGGCCGAGCATCTGCAATAAGGGTTTAAGCCATCAAGGCCAACAATAACAAAGCCGCCGGGCAAATGCTGTGCAGGGTTTCCGCCTTGCATAATGCGCAATGCCCAGCGGCTATTTTTAGGTAAAACGCGGTGTGCTGGCCCAAACCAAACGTGTTAAAATAGATAAAAAGCATTATTTATTGCTGTTTCCATTACTTGGCAGGCGTGCGGCAGGGCGCGCCACAAAACATGGGGGTTGTAAGGGTAAACAGCAAGCAAACACGCTGGGGGGGCATTATGGCAAATTATTCTCAGGTACAACAGGATATTGTGACCTCATTTAAGCAATTGATGCGAGAACACGAGTTTGATGAAATTTCGATTGCAAAGATTGCCGCCGGGGCCAGAATTACAAGACGCAGCTTTTACAACCACTACGCGGACAAGTACGACCTTGTCAACCGGATATTCGACCAAGAGGTTTTCCCGTTTGTATTAAATGTGACTAAAATCAACAGTTGGTACCAGGGTTCGCGCTTTATTTGCAACTATTTAAAAGAAAACGAGGCATATTACAAAAAAATCTTGCCGTTGCAGCGCCAAAACTGCCTGCAAGAGGAGTTTCGCAAGCTGACCGAGCAGCAAATGGGCCTGCTGATCCCCGAAACATTGCAGGGGCGGACCCTTGCAAAAGAGGACTGGCTGTTTTTGACCGAGTATTATTACAACGCCTACATTGGCCTAATGACCAAATGGGTGTTGGGCGTGTACGATTTTACGACAGAGGAGTTTGTGCTGCGCTGGCGCTCGCTGCTTGAAAATTCTCTGCACAATTTTTTGCGCGATTTTGCTGCAAGATAGGCGGGGCAGACACAAAATAGTCTATTTGTGATTTTTTTCACATAACTTTCGTGTTGTGAATTGGAGAACACTTGCAAAACGATTATGATAGAAGCGAGCAAGATCGTTAAAGAATTATCCAATCACAGGGTGTGCCGCTGGGGCACAAAACGAAGGGAGTATGTGAAACATGGGCAAGTACAAGGTAATTATTTGGGGGCTTGGCAATGTGGGCCGTTCTGCTGTGCGCATGATTGCCGAGAGAACAGAGATGCTAGAGCTGGTGGCCGCAGTGGATGTGGACCCCCAAAAGGTAGGTAAAGATGCCGGCGAGGTGTTTGGCTTTGCGCCGGTAGGGGTTAAGGTCACGTCGGACATCGACGCGGCACTGCGCATGCAGGCCGATGTTGTAATGGATTTTTGCCCGACCGAAATGGACGACGAAGGCACCTTTATGCCCTCTGCCCTTGGCATGGCAAAAGCGCTGGACGCGGGCAAAAACGTGGTGACCACCATCCCGGTGTACCACTGTAAAGACAGCCAGCCCAAAGTTTACAAATTTTTAAACCAGCACGCCAAAGAGCACAATGTCGCGTTTGTGCCGTTTGGGCTGCTGCCGGGCGACTATGCCTCTTACATCCCGCTGGTCATTGCGGGCACCATGGGCCGGGTGGACAAAATCGTCGTGCAGTCCGGCGAGGATGACTGGCACAATACATCGGGCTGGGTAACCGTGTTTTCGTACGGCGGCGACCTTGCCAGCTACCCGCAGCCGGACTCTGACAAGGACCTGCTTGCCAAGTTCATCTATGCGTATTATTCGTCCGGCGTGTACGAAATTGCAGACCGCATTGGCCTGAAATACGACGAGTTTAAAACCCAGCACGAGATTTTTACCGCCCCCTGCGAGCTGGAAACCGTAAAAGGCCCGGGGAAAAAGGGCAGTATTTACGGCCACCGGTTTACCATGGCCCTGCTGCATCAGGGCGAAGAGGTTGCCGCACTGCGCTATGTGCACAAGGTGTGTCACAAGCAAACACCAGAGCTGCCCATTGACAACACCATTCACATTGAAGGCCTGCCCAGTGTTGTAGATGCCACCATCAACGGGTTGATCCCCGACCGCGAGGGCTATGTCACCTCGGCAGCACCGGTTGTCAACCTGATCCCCTCGGTGGTAAATGGCCACCTGACCGGGTATGTGGAAGCGTGTGATTTGCCGGTTGTCATCCCCGTAAAGATGGACTAAACCCCGTTTTAAAGCAATTGATACAATAAAAAGTGCTGCCCCGGTGGGCGGCACTTTTTTGTTTTGTTTATCGGTCTGGTGGGGGCACCAACAAAAAACTGCGGTGCCGGGCAGATAGCCCTGTGGGGGCAAAAAAAGCGGATGTTTGCCCGGTGCCAAGGCAAAAAAAGGCGGCTGAAATGTAAGCGGTGGGCAACTCGTCTTAGCAGATAGAAGTGTAGAAAAAAAGGGGGCTTGGCGCTTGAAAAAACGTTGTTTTGCAGTGCTTGCGGTGTTGTTGCTATTTTGTACGGTAGGCTGTAAGGCACCTGCCAAAGCGCAAAGCGATTGCCCGTTGTCGCTGCAAAGCAGTTACGTTGCCGCACAAAGTGACAAGGCCTTTACTATGTTGCAAAAATCTATTTTTCGCAGTATGTTGCAAGGGTGGGCCGGGCAAGAATATGAAAACCCGGTTTGGGGATACGACACCTTTACGCAGTACACTTTGTTTGACAGTGGGCTAAAGGCCCAGGCAACAGAATTGCCGCTGTATTGTTGCGGGTTTACAGACGACGCGGGCAAAGCGGGGTTTGTAGTTCTTGCTTATGATGGCGATGGCCTGCAAAAGGTAGAGCTGCAAGCAACCCCCTACCTGTATAGTTTAGACACGGCATGGCCCCCGCTTGCAAAAGCATTGGACGCTGCGGGGGTAAGTGCCCAGCAGGCCATTGCTACAAGGGGCAGGGTACAACAACCGGGGGCAGACACGGAGATCATCGTATTGAGCGATGGGCAAAACCACTGTGTGTTTGACCTTGCAACGCCGGAAAGTGAATGAGTGAAAAGCCCACAGACGCTTGCACAAGGGCAAAATTTTGCGTATGATAAAGATAAAGGTGGAGAAATAGCATGAACTGGAAAGATGGCGTTTGCATTGCACTGGCGTTATTTTTTTTATTTTTGTTGATGCAGCAACTGGTTTACCTGCAACAGCTTGAGGTGCGTACCAAAAAGTCGCGGGCAGAAATCGTGATCATTGGGGTGACGCTTTTGGTGTTGGCCGGGCTGGTATGGTGGAGTGGTGCCGGGCTGGCACAGCTTGCGGCGGGGTTATTTGCGGTCGCGTTTTTTGTGGCAGGCTGGCAAAAACAGGGCCTTACGGCGGTGGGGCTATTGACCTTTCAGCGTGGCAGAGAGTTTTACCCCTGGCAAAAGCTTGGCCGGGTAGAAATGGTGCAAGGGCAAACCGTGAAACTGACCTTTTATACGGCAGATGGCGTAGCGCTGGTCACACACGATTACTGGCCGGCCGACCTGCCACGGGTGCGCAGTGTGCTTGCGGCAGCCGGGGTACAGCTGCAAATAAAAGAATAGGGTAAAGGTGGGTGCGATGGAACTTGACCAATTGGTGCAAGCGTTGACCGGCAGCAATGACCGGTATGCCTATGCCTGTTTGAAAGAGCTGTTGGCACAAAGCGGAAACTCTGATGCGGTGTTTACCTATTTTGACCGGTTTGCCGCCATGATGAGTGCGCAAAACTCGTACCAGCGCAGCCGGGGCTTGTTGCTGATTGCGGCAAACGCCCAGTGGGACACCGAAGGCAGGGTACAAGCGGTGTTGCCAGAATATCTGTGCCATATCACCGACGAAAGACCCATCACGGCGCGGCAGTGCATAAAGGCTTTGCCGCAGCTGGTGGCAGGGCAGCCGGCGCTTGCGCCTGCGGTGTTGCAGGCGCTGCAAACCGCAAAGCCGCAGTACGCAGATAGTATGCAAGGGCTGGTACAGCGCGACATTGCCGCCGCGGCACAGGCCATTGCTGCACAGGGAAGTGTGTAATACCCCGTGTCGTTTTGGTGCGCAAAAAGGCAAAACAGTGGGGGTAGTGTAATGAAAAAAGTGCTGAGAAAGAGTGGCAAAATATTACTTCGCGTGTTGGCAGGGATTCTGGTCATTTTGTTGCTGCTTGCGGCATACCACCATCTGCGCCTTGCGTGGGAGGCCGGGCAGGTTGTGCCGGTGGGCCAGCGGGTTGCAGTGGACGGCTATTACATGAATGTGTATGCGCAGGGCCAAAAGCGCAGCGAGGACAGCCCCACGGTGGTGCTGCTGTCCGGCTCGGGTATGACGGCCCCGGTTTATGAATACAAGGTACTGTACGCGCCGCTTTCAGCCAGTTACCGGGTGGCGGTCGTTGAAAAATTTGGCTATGGCTATGCGGACGATAGCCCCCTTGCGCGGGATGTTGCCACGATGGTAGAGGAGGACCGTGCCGCACTGGCGGCAGCGGGTGAAAAGGCCCCCTATGTGTTGATGCCACACTCGATGTCTGCCCTTGAAGCGATTTACTGGGCCCACACCTACCCGGGCGAAGTGGCGGGTATCATTGGCCTTGATATGGCGATGCCTGCGTCTTATACCAGCGACAACAGCGGCAATATTGCCCTGCTGCGGGCGGGCACCTTTTTTGGTCTGCACCGCATCCCGCTGTTTAGCCCCGTCAGCAGCAAGGGGCTTACGGCAGAGGAATACCAGCAAAGTAAATTGCTGAATGCCAAAAACGCACTGGATACTGCGGTGTACAATGAATGTTTGACTGTACTGCAAAATGCAACAACCACCCTTGACATGGATGTTTCTACCGTGCCGGTTTTAATGTTTACCACAAACTTAAACGGTGCCCAAAACAGTGCAAGCTGGGTGGCGGCGCAGGATGCGTTTGCCAAGGGCCAGCAAAACTGCACACAGGTGCATTATGAGTGTGGGCACAACCTGTATCAAGAAAAAACAGAAGACATGTTGCCGCAGATACTGCAATTTTTAAGCGGTTTACAACACCTGTGACAAAGATTGTTACAACACCCTTTTTTTACCGGTTTGTTTGTGCTACACTTAAAAACAGGATGATTTTCACTTTATCAGGTCCTTTTTAAAGGGCCTATGGGCAGAAAAGGAGTGTAGAAAAATGGATGAAGCGTTTATCGGCACGATTATTGCGTGGGCGCCAAACTTTGCCCCGCGCGGCTGGGCGTTTTGCGAAGGGCAAATGCTCGCTATCCGCGAAAACGAGGCACTGTTTTCTTTGATTGGCAACACCTATGGCGGCGATGGCATACAAAATTTTGCACTGCCAAATTTGAAGGACAAAAGTATGGGCAATGTAAAATATATCATTTGTTTACAGGGCATTTACCCAACGCGCGACTAATGTTACCTAAAAAGCACCCGGCACAATTTTGTGCCGGGTGTTCTTTAATAAATCAAGGGGGTTATTTTGGTCAATGTGGCCCTGCCGTCCGGGTCCACATGGATATAAAATACCTGATACCCGGGCACCCCGGGCATTGCCTGTGCAACAAGTTTGCAAACAATACAATAGCTGGTGCCAATGCCCACCCGTCGCGCTGCGTACAGCACCGGCACAAAGGGTAAGCGCAGCATGCCACGTGTTGCGCCGTCAAAGGCTTTTTGTACCTCTGGGGGCAGCGTACAGTCTGGCGCACTGTCGGTCAGGTACTCCCAGCCACTTGTGAAATCAGTTGTCATGTGGGGCACTTCCTTTCTTGTTGCAACGGTTCTATTGTAACCATACGATGCGGCAGTTATAATGTCAACGGGTTTGCGTCACAATTTACGAAAACGAAACAAAGGTTGCCCCAGCATGACGGCTGGGCGGTAAGATGTTGCTGTGAGAGCGTTACCACCAAAACATTTGCAGCAAAAAGGTTGCCGGCGACAATACACAGGCAATGTGGTATAGTAAAAAAAACGGGGCAGGCAGCTTTGCCCCCCGGTACAGTACAAGAGGGAAATATAAATGAGGGTCGCAATTGGTGTTTTACAAGCTTTGGGGGTTACAGTAGCGGGGTTGATGGGCCTTGCACTGCTGCTTGCACTAGTGACAACCTGTACCCCGCGTTTATTTGTATGGGTGATGCATGTGACCCATGTGTTTGACCGGCGGGTTTTGCCACCCCTGCAGCCGCAGCAGGTGGGCCCCGGCGTGCAGGTGCAAACCGATATTACCGCCCCCTCGCGCTATGGCAGCAACACGTTTGATGTGTATGGCCCGGCGGCAGGGGGTGGGCCGGTGCTGTTTTGGGTGCACGGCGGCGGGTTTATTGGCGGGGATAAAAGCACCATACGGCCCATTGCGTTGCGCCTTGCCGCAAAAGGGTACACGGTAATTTCGCTCAATTATGCGCTGGCGCCCAAAACCCATTACCCGGCGGCGCTGGTGCAGCTGGGTGAAGTGTATGAGTACCTGCGGGCAAACGCACCGCGCTTTGGCACGCCGGACCTTGGCC
>JAQVCK010000009.1 GCA_028689835.1 Pygmaiobacter sp.
TGTTTTTGAAAGCATGAGGGCAGGGCTTAGGTTGGTGTTGCCTTTTTGGCTCTTTCCACACTGAAAACACATGAGTTCTCAATACTTTTTTCTCAATCACCCTCTTGACTTAATACCATTAGACTTTGTGTTATGGGGGATGTTTCCCCTGTTTTCTTCTTCGTGTATCAAAACGAGATGCAAGCCCTAGTTTCTTCATTTTTTTAAATTACGGGTAAATTTCATCTATTTTTCAAATAAGTACTGGCAACCGGGCCCCTGTACGCCCATACTATATTGTAATTTTAACCTATTTTGGTTAAGATAAGATGAACTTTAAAAAAATTTTACGACTTTAAGAGGAGTGAGGCCAAGATGCAACAAAAAAAGTTACGGCAGGACAATTTGTTCTATGCGGCAAACCTGATTGGCCTTGCGGTGCTTTTTTATTTGCTTCTTGCCGAGCTGTTAAAAACCGCCCTCAACGCCCTTTGTGCAATAAACCTGCCGGGCAGTGGCCTGCAAAACCCCGCCGGGTTGCCGGTGTGGCTTTCCATGCTGTTGAACTGCGCCGCGACTATCATTAATCTGGGCCTGCCGATTGCCGCGCTGTTTAGCTGGGTAAAACCGCTGGGGCTGCCCCCTTTGCGCCTTACAAAACCCACCGCCAGGCTGGCGGGCATCTGGTTGCCCCTGTTTTTGTGTTTTACCAGCCTTGGTAGCGCGGCATCAAACCTGGTGCGCCTGCTGCTGGGCTTTGGCGGCTATACCCCGCCTGCCGCGTTACAGCTGCCCACCAGCGGCGGGGCTTTACTGCTGGCCTTTTTGGCCGTGTGCGTACTGCCCGCAATCTTTGAAGAGGTACTGTTCCGCGGGCTCATCCAGCGCGCGCTGTCGCCTTACGGCGCGTGGTTTTCTATTGTAGTCACTTCGGTGTTATTTGCACTGTTACACTCTGACTTGTCGCAGTTGCCCGCCATTTTTGCGCTGTCGCTGTTTTTGGGCTATGTGTACGCCTTTACCAAGAACCTCAGCTATTCTATTTTATTGCATTTTGCAAATAACCTGTCCGGGTTTGTACTGCTATGGGCTAAGCAGCAGATGGATGGTGCCAATGCCTTTGGTATTTCTGCCATTTTATTTAGTGTTTACCTTGGTGCGGGCCTGTTGGCCCTGCTGCTTTTGCGGCACAGTGGTGGGCCGGTGCGGTTGCCGCGCTACCCCACCCGTAAAAACCGCATGGGCCGTACCGAACGGCTGCTTAGCGCGCCGGTGTTTACCTTTACACTGCTGTTGTTAATTGTAATTGTGGTACTGGAGTATATTCGATGAACAAAAAAGACGATTTTTATTTTATGGGCCTTGCACTGGAACTTGCAAAACAGGCTGCCGCACTGGGCGAAGTGCCGGTTGGGGCCGTGGTGGTGCGCGAGGGCGAAGTGGTGGGCCGCGGCTATAACCGGCGCGAAACCGGCAAAAACGCACTGGCCCACGCGGAGCTTGCCGCGATTGACGAAGCCTGCCGCACCCTTGGCGGCTGGCGGCTTTGGCAATGTGATTTGTATGTCACACTGGAGCCTTGCCCCATGTGCACCGGTGCCATTATCAATAGCCGCATGGTGCGAGTGGTCTATGGGGCCAGCGACCCCAAGGCCGGGTGCTGCGGCAGCGTAATTGATTTGACCGCCCTGCCCTTTAACCATAAACCACAACTGGTAAGCGGTGTGCGGGCCGAGGAATGCGCGGCACTGCTGAGCGACTTTTTTAAAACGCTGCGCAGTGCACGGCGACAAACCGAAACACCCACGGAGCCCACACCATCGACCCCTTTGAGTAACATGCCACCCACTACAAGTAAAAACTAAACCTTGCAACCGCAAGCTATGGTAAAAACCGGGCAACGCCCGGTTTTTGTTTGCATTGTTCACAAATAATTCATTGATTTTTTGTGAGAAAAGTTTTATGATAGGAAAACGCCAGATATTTAGGCTGCCTAAATATTTGGCTGCCGAAACAATTCTTGCCGCCACAGGGCGGGAAAGGAGGCCCTCATGCACACACCTCACCCCGAGATGGGACCTTTCAAAAACGAAACCGACCCGCGTGTGCGGGAGCTGTTTCAGGCCGCGGGCGAAATTCGCGACCTGTTTGTCAATTACTCCCCACTACCGGAGTTAAGCCAAGGGCAATTTGTTTTAATGCGCCACCTGTATGTCTTTGAAACACACGGCTGTGCCATGCCGCACCTGCCACCGGGTGCCTATGATGCACAGGAGCATGGGCTAAAAATTACAGCGCTTGCCGGGCTGATGCGCAACGCGCCGCCCACGATTAGCCAGAAAGTGGACGAACTGGAGGCACTGGGGTACATTCAGCGCCGCCGCGGCAAACGCGACCGCCGGGCGGTTTACGTTTCGCTGACCGACGAAGGCCGCACCCTTGTAAAAGAAGCTGTTCGGCTTTACGACCACCTTGGCCGCAAGGTGGTCAACCGCCTGGGTGAAGAACAAATTAACACGTTTATTGCCACACTGCACGACCTGAAAACTGCGATTACTGCCGAGCAAGACCATTTTTCAGCCGATTTTGCGCGGCGATTTGCCGCCTTGAAGGAGAGCAAGTTATGACGAAACTGGCAAAATACCTAAAGCCCTATTTGCCGTTACTTTTGGTGGCCATCGTACTGCTGTTTGTACAGGCCAATGCAGATTTGAACCTGCCGAACTATATGTCCGACATCGTGAATGTCGGCATTCAGCAAGGGGGCGTAGAGCATAGTTACCCCGCTGTCATCAGCGACAACGGCCTGACATTGATGAAGACTTTTATGACCGACGACGAGCATACGCTGGCCGATGCCTCTTACCATCAAGTTGCTTCTGGCAGTGAAGAATACACCACACTTGCCAAAACCTACACCAACCTTGGCGACACCGTTTGGGCGGTAAATGATTTGAGTAAAGAGGAAAGCGCCGCTTTGAACACTGCGTTCAGCCAGTCCGGCTATGCGATGGTCGAGCTGATGAAGCAGGTGTCCGGCGGCAGCAATACGGCTGCCGATATGAGCGGCACTGCCGATGTAAAATTTGATTTTACGCAGATTTACGCCATGCTGCCCATGCTGGCACAACAGCAGCCCGCCATTGATGCGGCGATTGAAACCGCCTCACAGGCACCGGAGCAGCTGACCAGCGGCACCGGCGCCGTATTTGCAAAAAGCTTTCTTGCCGAGCTGGGTGCCGACACCGGTGCCATCCAGTCTGCCTATATCCGCAAAACCGGCGGTAAAATGCTGGCTATTTCGCTGGTCAGTGCCGCGGCCAGTATTTTGGTCGGCCTGTTTGCCTCTCGCATTGGCGCGGGTGCCGCACGCACCCTGCGCGGGGATGTATTTAAAAAGGTCAGCCATTTTAACAATACTGAATTTGACAAATATTCAACTGCCAGCCTGATTACCCGCACGACCAACGACATCACCCAGATGCAGATGATCATCACAATGGGCCTGCGCATGATTTGCTATGCGCCGATCCTTGGCATTGGCGGTGTTATTATGGCGCTGTCAAAAAGCACGAACATGAGCTGGGTGCTTGCGGTGGGCGTTGGCTTTATTTTGATTTTGATTCTAGTTGTCTACCGCATCGGCATGCCGAAATTTAAAATCATGCAAAAACTGGTGGACAAATTAAACCTTGTCACCCGTGAAAGCCTGTCCGGTATGATGGTCATCCGCGCATTCGGCACCCAGACATTTGAAGAAAAACGTTTTGACGATGCAAACGAGGACCTTAAACGAACCAACTTGTTTGTCAACCGGATGATTTCATTGATGTTCCCGGCCATGATGTTTGTGATGAACTTGATGACCGTGCTGATTATCTGGGTGGGCTCACACCAGATTGCCGACAGCCAGATGCAGATTGGCGACATGATTGCTTTTATGCAGTACGCCATGCAGATTATGTTCAGCTTCTTGATGCTCAGCATGATGTTTATCATTATCCCGCGTGCGGCAGTTTCTGCCGACCGGATCAATGAAGTGCTGAACACCCCGACCAGCATCCACGACCCTGAAAACCCTGCAAAAATGGGCAGCCGCGCAAAAGGCGAAGTGGTATTCCACGATGTGTCCTTCCGCTATGGAGAAGCAGACGCCGACGTGTTGCAGCATATCAGCTTTGTGGCAAAGCCCGGCGAGACGACTGCGTTTATCGGCTCGACCGGCAGCGGTAAATCCACACTGGTCAACCTCGTACCGCGTTTTTATGATGTCACCGAGGGCAGTATCACACTGGATGGTGTGGACATTCGCAACCTGACCCAAAAACAGTTGCGCGACCAAATTGGCTATGTGCCGCAAAAGGGGCTGCTGTTCTCTGGCACCATTGCCAGTAACCTGCGCTACGGCGATGAAAACGCCGACGACGCCCTGCTGCAAAAAGCGGCCGACATTGCGCAGGCCACCGAGTTTATCAGCACAAAACCGGAAGGGTTTGAGACCGCCATCAGCCAAGGCGGCACCAACGTATCCGGTGGGCAAAAGCAGCGCCTTTCCATCGCACGGGCACTGGTCAAACAGGCTGCCGTATATGTTTTTGATGATTCTTTCTCTGCGCTAGACTTTAAAACCGATGCGGCTTTGCGCCACGCGCTGCATGACGTGACCCGGCAAAGCACCGTACTGCTGGTGGCACAGCGCATTTCGACCATCATGAATGCCGAACAGATTATTGTGCTGGACGACGGTAAAATGGTCGGCAAGGGCACCCACCGCGAGCTGATGGAAAATTGCGCAGCCTACCGCGAAATTGCGCTGTCGCAGCTCTCAAAGGAGGAGTTGGCATGAGCGAACAAAAAAAGAAGCCCCGCCAAGGCGGGCCAACGGGTGGCGGCCCGATGGGCGGCCATGGCATGATGCCGGGCGAAAAGGCAAAGGATTTTAAAGGCACCTTTAAAAAGCTCATCAAGTATCTGAAAAAATACCATGCCACGATTGTAATCGTTATCATTGCAGCTATCTTCTCATCTGTCTTTGCCATTGCGGGCCCCAAGGTAATGGCCCGCGCCACCAATAAACTGTTTGAGGGCATCTTGGCACTGATTGCCGGCACCGGCAATATCGACTTCGGCTATATCGGCGGCATTATTTTAATTTTGGTTGCATTGTATGGCGTGTCGTTTTTGCTGTCCTCCCTGCAAGGCTGGCTGATGACCGGGGTAACGCAAAAGGTCACCTACCAACTGCGGCGGGACATCAGCGAAAAAATTAACCGGCTGCCGCTGCGGTACTTTGACGGCACAAGCACCGGCGACGTGCTCTCCCGCGTGACCAACGATATTGACACCCTGAGCCAGAGCATGAACCAAAGCCTGTCACAGATTGTCACCAGTGTCACGACCGTCATTGGCGTGCTGGTGATGATGCTGTCAATCAGCCCGTTGATGACACTGGCAGCCATTTTGGTTTTGCCCATTTCACTGCTTTTTGTCACCCAGATTGTCAAGCGCAGCCAGCCGTTTTTTGCGCGCCAGCAAAAAACCCTGGGCGAAGCAAACGGCCATATTGAGGAGATGTACGGCGGCCAAGTTGTCGTACGTGCCTTTAACGGCGAAGAGCGCAGCATTGAAACCTTTGGCGAAATTAACGACCGGTTGTATGATTCGGCCTGGAAAAGCCAGTTTTTGTCCGGCTTGATGATGCCGCTGATGACTTTTGTCGGCAACCTTGGGTATGTGGCGATTTGTGTGTTGGGCGGCTGGCTGACCATTAAGGGCAGCATCAGCGTGGGCGATATTCAGGCGTTCATCCAGTATGTGCGCAGCTTCAACCAGCCCATCACCCAGCTGGCCAATATCAGCAACGTCATGCAGCAGACTGCCGCCGCGGCAGAGCGGGTGTTTGAGTTTTTGGGTGAAGAAGAGGAAACCCCCGACCCCGCACAGCCGGTACCCGCCGACAAGGTAGAAGGCTCGGTGGCATTTGCACATGTAAAGTTTGGCTACAATGAGGACAAGACCATCATTCACGATTTTTCGCATGTGGTGCAACCCGGCCAAAAAGTGGCCATTGTGGGCCCCACCGGCGCCGGCAAAACCACTATCGTCAAACTGCTGATGCGCTTTTATGATGTAAACGAGGGCGCGATTTTAGTAGACGGGTACGACCTGCGGCAGTTTGCCCGCAACGACCTGCGCGGCCTGTTTGGCATGGTGTTGCAGGACACCTGGCTGTATAACGGCACCATTATGGAGAACATCCGCTATGGCCGTCTGGGCGCCAGCGACGAAGAGGTGTATGCCGCGGCAAAGCTGGCCGGGGTGGAGCATTTTATCCACACCCTGCCGGACGGCTACGAAACCGTGCTGAACGAGGAAGCCAGCAACATCAGCCAGGGGCAAAAGCAGCTTTTGACGATTGCCCGCGCCGTGTTGAGCGACCCGAAAATTTTGATTTTGGACGAAGCGACCAGCAGCGTGGATACCCGCACCGAGCTGCATATTCAGCACGCGATGGAGCGGCTGATGGAGGGCCGCACCAGCTTTGTGATTGCGCACCGCCTGTCCACCATTCGTGACAGCGACGTAATTTTGGTGATGCGAGACGGCGATATTGTAGAGGTGGGCAACCACACCGACCTGCTGGCACGCGGCGGCTTTTACGCCGATTTGTACCAAAGCCAGTTTGAGCCCGAGGAAATTGCCTGACCTGCCGCCAAAACAAAAAGGCTTTAATACAAAACCCGTGCCCTGCCGTTTTGGCAGGGCACGGGTTTTGTTGTTTATCCGGTGGCAGGCACTGCAATATGCCTCCTTTGCCTGCGACAGTGCGCACAGACAGGTACCGGGCTGTTTTTGCCGGCAGCCGGTAAGGTGGTGGCCAGCTTGAGGGCATTTTTTGGGCAGGGCAGGCGCAATACCACTGGCAACAGAGTGCTACACTGTAAACTTGCGGCAAACCCGTTGTGTGAATACCAAAGACTCTGGCCATTTTAAAGCCGGGGGACCAATACTCACAAACTGTTTTTATGCTCAACCGCCTCTACCGTTTTGGCCTGCGCCATCTGGCGTAAACTTTTGCCGCCTGTGCGCTGCCATGAAAACACCTTTTGCTGTAAACAACCTCACCGTGCGCGTTTGCGCCGCGGCGGTGCCGGTTGTTTGCCCGCAGGCCAAAAAGTGGTTTGACCACATACCTGCCCCGGTGGGGTGGGGGTTGCGGGAGGCTCTTCGCTTTGCAGTGCAGCCCTTAAATCAGCCTCGGCCGCTTGCAACTGCGCAAGCAGCACCGCCATGCGTGCTGCGCCGGGGGTGCGCCCTACCTCCAGCTGGCCCGCAGTGTAAAGCTGCAACGCCGCCGCCGCGCGGTACACGGCTTTTGCGTGTGCTGCAAGTTGTTCTTTCATCCTGCTCTCCCCCCTCTATTAAACCGGCTGCGGCTGCAAGGCACTGTACGGCTCTGCCCCCACGCCGGGGGCAAGCAACGGCGGTGTCTGTTCGGCCTCAGACAAGGTATCAAGGTCTGCCTGCATTTCGGTCAGGCAGGCCCAATAGCGTTTTGGCATATGGGTACGTTGGCAAACCGGGTTGCGCCGCGCTTCAATGGCAATGGTGTCGTAAAAACGTTTCCAAAGTCGGCGCACCACCTGCTCCTCACCGGTGGGCGGGGGCAGTGTCAGCGCATCGACCGGCACCAGCTTTGCCGTATGCTGCTGCCAGATGAGTGCCGCGTGGTTTGTTTTGTCATAAATCAAAAAAGTCTCGTTGCGAAACCGGCTGCAAAAATGCGGTGCAATCAGCGGCAGCACAAAGTTTTTGGGCTCTATTTCCGCCACCATGCCCTGCCCCACATCTGAAAAGCGGATGAGCCCCTTGTACATATGGGCTTCGTTATACAGCTTGCGCACCGCCCCCGCCGCCGCGGCAACCACCTCGTTGCCCAGCATCGTGGTGACAACCGTGCCCCGCTCGAACGCAAGGCGGGTAAAATCCAGCGCCAGCAGGGCCTTGTCCTGCTGGCCGGATAAAAACAAATCGCGCACGGTGGCCGCCGCAAGGGGGGACACCTTTTCTTCCAGCCCATGCAACACCCGCAGCGCCTTAGCTGGTTGGGTTTCTATTGGCAGCACCTCAAACAGGCTGGGTTGCAATGCACTTTGCGCACAAACTTGCACCGGGCGCTCTTTGCGCACAAATGCCTCAAAAATGCAGCACAACATGCCCTCAAAGCTGCCGTCGTACACATAGATTAAATTGCCCGCGACACACATTCCGACGCCACCTCCAACAGTTCGGCTTGCGACGGCGCGCTGCTGGCGCCAAACAAGGTCAACTGTTCTGCCTTTGCCAGCGGTGCACCATCAATCAGCGCGCGCACCGTGTTTTGCGGTGTGATGCTCAGCCCCGGCCGCATTTTGCCTTTGCAAAGCAAAAAGTACTGTGCGCGTTTCAGCACCACCCCAATGCGTTTTAAATCGTCCCAGTCCAGTTTACCCGCCCGCCGCGCACGCGCAATGCGCTTTGCGCTGACCGGCCCAATGCCCGGCACCCGCAGCAGTATCTCGTACGGTACGCGGTTGACCTCTACCGGGAACTGCTCTAGATGGTTGACGGCCCAGTTGCATTTCGGGTCAAGAAACGGGTTGAATTCCTGATGCTCCTCGTCCAAAATTTCGGACGCCTCAAAATCGTAATACCGCAGCAGCCAGTCCGCTTGGTACAGCCGGTGCTCGCGCAACAGGGGGGGCTTAGTGTCCAGCGCGGGCAGCAGTGCATTTTCCGCCACCGGGATATACGCCGAAAAAAACACCCGTTTCAGCTGGTATTTGTGATACAGCCCCTCGGTGAGGCGCAAAATTTGATAATCGCTTTCCGGTGTTGCCCCCACAATCATCTGTGTACTTTGCCCTGCCGAGGCAAATTTTTCGGCAGTTTTGTATTTTACAAGGCTTTCTTTACTCTCTGTAATGCCATCGCGAATCGTGGCCATCGGGCCCAAAATATTCGCTTTGCTTTTATTGGGGGCCAGCAGCGCAAGGCTGCGCTGCGAGGGCAGCTCAATATTAACGCTCAGCCGGTTGGCCAGCACGCCAAGGCGCGCGATGAGCAATGGGTCGGTGCCGGGGATGGCTTTGGCGTGGATGTACCCGGTAAAGTGGTACGGGCCGCGCAGCAGTTCTAACGTTTTGATGATCTGCTCGGTGGCGTAGTCTGGGCTGCGCTGCACCCCGCTGCTTAAAAACAGGCCCTCAATATAGTTGCGCCGGTAAAAGCTCATCGTCAAATCGGCAAGCTCGGTGGGGGTAAACGCCGCGCGGGGTGTTTCGTTGCTGTGCCGGTTGACACAGTACTGGCAGTCAAACACGCAGACATTCGTCATCAGCACCTTGAGCAACGACACACAACGCCCGTCCGCCGACCAGGTGTGGCAGATGCCACAGTCTGCGGTGCTGCCAAGGCCCGCCCCGGTGGGGGAGGAATCCCCGGCACCGGACGAAGTACAGGCGACATCGTACTTTGCCGCATCGGTCAAAATTGTCAATTTTTCAAGTACATCCACCTTGTCGCCCCCCTTAACAAAAAGCCCGCAGCCAAAACGTACACCGTTTTGGCTGCGGGACAACACTTGCCGGCTTAGCCGCCGTAGAAATATGCCAGTGCCGCGCCAATGCTTTCAATCGGCATCTGCGCCTGTTCGCGGTACCAGATCGCCCGCTGGATCTGGCGGGCACAAAGCGGGCCGCCCAGCCGTTTAGCAAGATACTCAAGCTCCCAGTTTGCCATGTTGCTCGCCCCCTTTTAAGCCACGCGGCGCAATGGGGTGTCGCCGCCCGCTTTTGGGGGCTGCAACGCCGGGTGCCGGCGACGGGCTGGCCGACGGCGAGGGGCAGACAACCCCGCCGAAAACAAGCTGAAACTAAACCAACAAAGCAAGGCTGCCACCGGCAGGCCCAGCAGGGAGCGCGCCGACGAAAGCGAAACGCCGCCCAAAAGTGCAAGGGCTGCAAGCCCAGCAAAAATAGCAAGTAAATTGAGTAAAAATGATTTCATCATGTTACATCCCCCTACCGATGGTACGCGGTCAAAGAGTGGTTTTCCGTGTCTTCATCATATTACAACCAAGGGTTGTTGTCAAGTGTTTTTACAACCATTTTTATAACTTTCTTTACAAATACGAAAATTAGTTGTATACTTGATGCAGACAATAGGAGGTGGCAACGATGTTTGCAGAAACATTAAAAAAGCTGCGCCGCACCAAAAAAATAAGCCAGGTGGCGCTGGCCGAGCACCTTGGCATTACCCAGCAAGCGGTGGGCAAATGGGAGACCGGCCGCAGCCAGCCAGACCCGCAAACACTGCGCAGCCTTGCTGATTACTTTGACGTGACGACCGATTACCTGCTGGGCCGCGCAGGCCGTGCACCGGTGATGGGCTATGCTGCCGCGGGCGAGCACCCCATCCCTGTTGTAGGCACGGTGCGCGCCGGGTTTGGCGCCCTTGCGCTGGAAGAAGATTGTGGCGTAGAATACGCCCGTGTAAAGGACCCTGAAAATTATTTTTATTTGATTGTGCGCGGCAACAGCATGGAGCCCCGTATTCAAGACGGAGACCTTGCATTGGTGCACCGCCAAACGGCGCTAGAGGACGGTGACCTTGGCGTAATTGTGTTTGGCGATGACGGCGAGGGCACCCTGAAAAAGTTTATGCGCCGTGGCAACACAGTGATTTTGCAGCCCTTCAACCCCGAATACCAACCGCAAATTTTAGTGGGCGAAGAGCTGGACCAACTGTACATTGCCGGCAAAGTGGTAGAAACCAAAACAAAATGGTGATACCGGGTACCCACCGGTTGGCAGCAGGTGCCTTGCGTACCTGCTGTTTTGTTATGGGGGCCCAATGCCTTTTTTGCTGAAAGGAGAACACCTTGTTGTCGCAAAATTTTATTACCGGGGTGCAGCTTGCCACCGCACCGCCAAAAAATGATTATATTGCCGCATTGCCTGCGGTGCGCCACCTTGGCAACCGCCGGTTTACAAAGCCCGTCACTTTTTTTGTAGGTGAAAACGGCACCGGTAAATCAACCCTGTTAGAGGCCCTTGCCGTCAGCTGTGGGCTGAATGCCGAGGGTGGCGGGCGCAACTTTAATTTTAGCTCGCGCGCAACGCACTCTGATTTGTGGCAGTACCTGACCGTGCGCCGGGGGGCGGTGCGGCCCAAAGACACGTTTTTTTTGCGGGCCGAAAGCTTTTATAACCTTGCCAGCGAAGTGGAAAAGCTGGAAAACGACGGCCCGCCGGGCCTGCTGGATTACTACGGCGGCAAATCGTTACACGAGCAGTCGCACGGCGAAAGCTTTTTGGCCCTTGCCCTCAACCGGTTTTCTGCCGGTGGGCTGTATTTTTTGGACGAGCCTGAGGCGGCGCTTTCGCCCACACGGCAGCTTTCGCTGCTGTGCCTGCTGCACCAGCTTTCGGTACAGGGGGCACAGTTATTCATTGCAACCCACTCGCCACTGTTGATGGCCTGCCCCGGTGCCGAAGTACTGCTGTTTGACCGTGATGGCATACACCCCACTGACTACCGCCACACCGAGCATTACGAGGTGACCCGCCGCTTTTTAAACGACCCGGACGGCATGCTGCGCCAGCTGCTGGAAACTTTTTGAGCCTTTGCCGCCACACGGGCCCGGCCATGTGGTTCCCCTAAACAACAGGCCCGGCAGCCCCGCCTACCGCGTGTAGCTAGGCGGGCCTTTGTACCCCCAAAAGACCTTACAGACAAAACAAAACCCTCGCAGGCGTTGCCTGTGGGGGTTTGTGTTACAATTAATTTTCGGCCATCAATGCCGCAACGGCATCGGCTGTTTTTTGCCGGCCGGGGATGCAGCGGTTCGTTTCCGCCTTGCCTGCAACGACCGCCTTTGCGTAGTCTGCACAGCCTGCAAACCCGCAAGCACCGCAGTTGGCACCGGGCAAAGCCGCGGTGACCAGCGCAACGCGGGGGTCCTCTTCTACCGTCAGGTATTTGGCCGCGACCACCAAAATGGCGGCACCTATCAGACCAATGACCGACACGATTGCAATTGCCAGTACAATATTCATGCTTTGCCCTCCCTTACATGCCAAAGATCTTTTCGATCAGGCCACCAAAACCAGTGAAGGACAGCGAGACGATGCTGGCTGCCACCAGTGTGATTGGCAGGCCTTCAAACGGCTTCGGGGGGCGTGCCTCCTCCAGCCGGCGGCGCACACCAGAAAACATCACCATCGCGAGCATAAAGCCCACACCGGCACCCAGTGCGCAGACCAGGCTTTCGGCGTAGTTGTAGCCGTTGTCGATGTTGAGGATGGTCACACCGAGGATTGTGCAGTTGGTGGTGATGAGCGGCAGATAAATACCCAGCGCATTGTACAGCGGGGGCATAAAGCGCTTCATCACGATTTCAAGTAGCTGTACCAAAATGGCGATAACCAAAATAAACACAATCGTCTGCAGATAGCCAAGGCCCTGCGGCTCCAGCAGATTGGTGTAGATGGGCCAGGTTGCCGCCGTGGCAACCACCATAACAAAGGTGACAGCCGCCGACATACCAATGGCAGAATCCAGCTTTTTCGACACACCGAGGAACGGGCAAATGCCGAGGAACTTAACTAATACATAGTTGTTGGTCAAAATCATGCTAAAAAAGATAAACGCAAGTTTCGCAGCCATCAGACCTTACCCCCTTCCCCATGGCAAAGTGTGCTGTTGGCGCACCCCGCGCAGCCGGCCGCTTCGGGGTCGGCGTTGACGGTTTTGCCTTTGCGCTGGTCCAGCCAGATGGCAACCGCCATCAATACGCCAAACACAAAGAACCCGCCCGGAGGCGAAACCAAAATGCTGAACGGCTCAATTTTCGCCGGCAGCACCTGAAAGCCCAGTACCGTGCCGGCACCCAACAGCTCACGCACAAAGCCCATGACGGTCAAGGTCAGGGTAAAACCAATGCCCATGCCAAGGCCGTCCAGCGCCGATTCGATGACCGGGTTTTTGCTGGCAAACATCTCTGCACGGCCCAAACTGATGCAGTTGACGACGATCAGCGGCAGGTATACACCCAGCGCGTCGTACAAGTCCGGCACAAAGGCCTGCACCAGCATCATCACTACCGTAACAAACCCGGCAATGATAGTGATAAACGCCGGGATGCGCACTTTGTCTGGGATCAGCTTACGGCAGGCCGAAACCGCCATGTTCGAGCCGATCAGCACAAAAGTTGCGGCAAGGCCCATGCCCAAGCTATTAAACACCGAGGTGGTAATAGCGAGGGTGGGGCAGGTGCCCAGCACAAGGCGCAGGCTGGGGTTTTCGTGCAGCAGGCCGTTGGTCAACACCGCAAGCCGGTTGCTTTTTTTCGATTGTTTTTCCATGCTGTTTTACGCCCCCTTCACAGTCTGGTAGGCGGCTTCTGCAGCGTCTACCACAGCGAAAACCGCTTTGGACGAATAAGTCGCACCGCCGATACCGTCAACCTCAGAAGCCTTTGTCTTGCCTTTGAACTGGTCGGTAAACGATGCTTCCATGACCTTTTTGCCAACGCCCGGGGTCTCGTTGTTGTCGCCAATTTGAATGGCGGAAATGGTACCGTCGCTGTTGATGCCAACCGTGACCGGCACATCACCGCCGTACCCTTTGGCAGCCCCGGTGATGACATAGCCCGCACCATTGTCGGCGGCATAAACATCCGAAATAATATCGTCGCTATACTCTACCTTGCTGAACGAGTCGGCAGTGGGCAGCAGTACAATGCGGCTTGCATCGGCTTCGCGCTGGGCGCGGCCGTCGATGATTGGCTGTGTAATAGAATGGGTGACGGCAAGCAGGCCCGACACCACGAAACAGATGATGGTCAGCACCAAAATGGGGCGAATCATTGTTTCAAACGTGCTCTTTTTTTCCTGTTTCATTTCTTTTTGCCACCTCCCAGCGGTTTTTGGAGGGTGAGACGGTTGATATACGGCACCAGCAGGTTCATCAGCAAGATGGCATAGGAAACACCCTCTGCCGAAGTTGCCCAGAAACGAATACCGCAGGTGATAATACCAAGGCCCAGCCCATAAACCAGTTTACCGGCGAGGGTGTACGGCGAAGTGGCATAATCGGTCGCCATAAAAATGGCACCCAGCATCAAGCCGCCCGACAGCAGCTGTACCAGCGGCTCTTGCCCGGCAAGCAGGCTGATGACCGCCACCGTGCCAAGGTAGGCCAGCGGGATCGTGGGGGTAATGACCCGACGGATAACGAGATAAATACCGCCCAAAAGAAGCGTGGCAGCACAGGTTTCGCCCAGCACACCGCCGTGCGCGCCCAAAAACAGTTGCAGTAGCGGCAGGTCGGCATGTTGTGTTGCCACCAGCGGGGTGGCACTTGCCAGCGCATCAACCCCACCCTCAAAGCTGGGGTAGGCGTATGCTGTCATGCGGCCGGCAAAGCTGACGGCCAACACAATGCGGGCCACGATAGCCGGGTTTGCAAAGTTGCGGCCAAGGCCACCAAACAACTGCTTGACAATGACGATTGCCACAAAGCTGCCCAAAATCGCGATCCACAGGGGGATCGTCGCCGGCAAGTTAAACGCCAGCAGAATGCCGGTGACCGCAGCGGACAAGTCGCCCACCGGGTTTTCTTTTTTCATGAAATAGCAATACAGGTACTCAAACGCGACACTGGCAAATATGGTAACACCAATGACCAGCAGGGCGCGCGGCCCAAAAATAATGGCGCTCGCAACCGCCGCGGGGCACAGTGCAATAATCACGTCCAGCATGATGCGCTGTGTGGATGAATTGTCGCGGATATGCGGGGAGTCCTTTGCCAGCAAAACACTCTGTTTCATTATCTGCCTCTTGCCCCTTTCTTCGCCTTTTTTTGCAGTACCTTTGCACGGCGCATCGTCTCGGTGACGGGGCGTTTTGCCGGGCAAACGTAGGTGCAGCAGCCGCACTCCATGCAGGTATCCGCTTGCAGGCGGTCGACTTCCTGCGGGTCATTTGCATCCACCCCGGCAGCAATAACACAGGGTGAAAGGCCCACGGGGCAACAGTCGATGCAGCGCCCACAATGGATGCAGGGCTGTACGTCGGGCAACAAAACTTCCTCGCGCGGCAACGCAAGGACGCCGTTGTTTTGTTTTAAGATGGGGAAAGAAGTATCTTCAATCAGCACACCCATCATGGGGCCGCCGGTGATGACTTCGCCAAGGTCGCCCTTGGTGCCGCCGCAGAAGGCCAGCACATCATCAATGGGGGTACCAATCAGCGCGCGCACATTTTGCGGCTTTGTAATACAGCCCCCGTCCACTGTCAAGCGGCGGGAGAGCAGCGGCACACCGGTGCGCAGATAATCTGCCAAAAAGGCAATGCTGGAAACGTTCATCACAATGCAGCCCACGCTGAGGGGCAAGCCGCGGCGCGGCACTTCACGCCCAGTGCAAACCTCGATGAGCACTTTTTCTGCACCCTGCGGGTAAACGGCGGGCAGTGGCTTTACTTTGACACCCGTTTCACCTTTGATCAAATCAAACAGTTTGTCCATCGCCTCGGGCTTATTGCGCTCGATGCCAATGATGACGTTTTTGATGCCCATCCACTTTTGTACCGCGTGAATGCCCGCCAAAATAGCGTCGCTGTTTTCCATGATCTCGCGGTTATCCGCAGTGAGGTAGGGCTCACACTCCGCCGCGTTGACAATCAGCGTATCGACCATCGAGAGGTCTTTGAGCTTGAGCTTCATCGATGTGGGGAAGCCCGCGCCGCCAAGCCCAACAAGACCGCTGGCGCGCACCGCCGCAATAAACGAATCATAATCGGTCACCTCTGGCGGGGCAATCGCCGGTTCCAGCGTCTGCTTACCATCGGACGTGATCTCGACCGCGGCCACCTTGGTGCCATTGGGCAGTTTTACCTCCCCCAGCGCCGTGACCGTACCGGACACACTGGAGTGGATTGGCGCCGAAAGCGGGCTTTCACTTTGGCCAACCACTGTACCAACAAAGACCTGATCGCCTTCTTTGACCACGGGGACCACGGCGGCCCCGATATGTTGCTGCATGGGCAACACAATCTTGGCGGGTACCGGCATGTCCACTGTGGCACTGTTCTGCGTGTTTTTATGATGGGGCACATGGGCACCCTTCGCCGCACGCTTGAAAACATTTTTCATCAAGTGAACGTTCCTCCTGTTCTGTCGTTCTCCTGTCTGGCGAAAGTCACTCCTCCCCGAGCGCAGACGCTGGCCGGTGCGGCAGACACCGCCCGAGCCTTCAAAAAATCAGACATTGATAATTATAACGCGTTATTGTTCTATTTACAATGGTCTTATGCCCCCAAAATTGCCGTTTGTCATAAAACAAAGCTTCGCTTTGTAAAAAAAGCCATTTATTTTACTAGTGCACCATTACACAACCCTTGCTTTTGCTTTTCTTGGCACTGTGGTATAATAAGGTAAAGGTTTTGCGGGGTACCCCCCCTACCTGTGGCCAAAACGGTACGGCACTGCATTGCAAGCAACCCCGCGCGAGGCGGGCGCCGCTTTTCATAAGGGAGGAACAAAATGCCAAGCCCCATCAGTTACAGTGAAACACCTTTGGTGCTTGATGCCATTAGCGCCGTAAAGATTTTACATTATTATGGATACCGTGCCAAAGGCAATATTTATGCCTACCTGCGGGCTTATGTCTGTGCCGGGGAATTGATTTTCAGCCTGACTGGTTTTGAAAAAACGCCGCCGGAACACAGCCGCCTTGGCGCTGCGTTTCAGTTTGCGCCGGGGGCCGATTACCTGTTTGCGGAACTTGGCCCAAACCAGGCGACCTGCTGTGTGGTACACCCTACTGCTGCTGGGCCGGATAAAAAAGGCCCGCCGGTAGTGCTGCCAGCACCCGCACGGTTTGGTGGGGCGGACGAACAGGGCTTTTATTGGGGGGCCGCGTTGCGGCTGCCCACGGCACTGCTGCAAACCCAGTTTGGCACCGTGCTGCGCCCCGGCAGCCGCTTTACCGGCAATGCTTACAAATACGCGGTGGGTGATGCCGCATTTGGCGCGGCCTTTGCCTGCAAACAGCAGGTAGCTCTGCCCGACTGCGAAAGCTTTGGGGAGTTTGTAGTAGTTGACTATTGAGGTTCGTTATAATAATAAGTACAAAAGTTGTGCTTATTTTGTTTTAGCTTTAGAGAGGAGGCATCCGGGATGTTGAAAGGATTTTTGCGTTTGCTTTTGATGTTGGGCGGTTTATTTGCCGTTTTTGCCGGTCTTGGGTACCTTGGCAGAAAAAACACAGAGCAATACGTAGAGGTTTACGGCGACGAGGAAGAAGAAGACGAGGCATTTTAACCACGCCGCTTCGCCCATATTGCTGTAAACGGTCAAAAAGGCGGAAAGACTTGAAGTTCAAGTCTTTCCGCCTTTTTTGTTGCTTTTTTGTGCTTATTCGGTGCGCAGTGCCTCGATAGGAGATAGTTTGGCCGCCTTACGCGCCGGGTAGATACCAAAGAAAATACCAATGGCAACCGAGAACAATGCAATGGCAACCACGGTAGTGGGGGCCACATAGCCCGAAATACCCAGCAGGTTACTAATCCCGTTGCCGCCCCACATCCCAAGCAGGATACCAATGAGGCCGCCAAGCAGTGTGAGGGTACCTGCCTCGATTAGAAACTGTATCGTAATGCTGCCGGTTTTTGCACCCAGTGCCTTGCGGATACCGATTTCACGCGTGCGCTCGGTGACCGACACCAGCATGATGTTCATGACACCAATGCCGCCGACCAAGAGGCTGATGCCCGCAATCGCGGCAATAATCCCCGTAAAGGTACTGGTGACGGTGCCGATTTGCCCTGCGTACTGGCTGACATCAATGATGCTGTAGCACTCGCGCCCGGCATTGCCGTGCCGCGCCTCCAGCAAACCAACCACCTGTTGTGCTGTTTTTGCACTTTGGCTGCCGTCCTGCGATAACAGGGCAATCTGGTAAAATGGTTCGTCGCCAATCCCCTCGCCCAGCGCATTCAGTGCGGTAATGGGCATGGTAATGCTCACCGTAACTTTGCGGTTATAACTATACCCGCTTGGGCTTTCGGTAATACCAACGATTGTAAAGTCAGAGGTGCGACCATTGACGGTGAGTTTCACCGTCATGCCCAGCACGCGGTCGGTGCCAAACAGGGCCTTGGCCCCGGCAGAATCCAGTGTGACGACCCGACGGCCCGCTTCGTAATCCGCTTTGTCCCACATACGGCCAGACACCAGCTTTGCGGGGAATACCATAGAATAATCTCCATTGCCGGCGGAGATGTCGGCACTAAACTCCTCTTTGGTACCGCGAATAGTACCACTTGCACCGCTGGCCATTGTTGCGGCGCTGACACCGTTCATCTCGCTTACCGCATCAATATCCGCTTTGGTAAAGTAGTCGTTGATGGTGACATTTTTGCCACCCACCATGACATAAATAGAGCCATTGGCAAGCGAGCCCAACTGGTCGTCCATCATTTTTTGCCCGCCGCCGCCCACGCTGAGCACCATGATTACCGAACCGATACCAATGATAATGCCCAGCATGGTGAGCAGGCTGCGGGTTTTGTTTGCTGAAATATTGCGAAATGCCATTCTGGCATACTCTGTTAGTTGCCGCATAATGCGCCCCCTTAACCGATCATCAGGCCGCCGGCAGCTTGCGTCATATAAGCCGGGTCACTGCTCACAATAGCGCCCTCTACCACATCGGCCGGGTTGGTGATCACATCTTCTCCGCCCGAAAGGCCACTTTTGATCTCGACCAGCGCGTCGGATGAAATACCGGTCTCTACTGCACGGCGGGTCGCAACCCCATTTTCTACAATATAGCAGAATGTGCCGTCTACATCGGTGTTCACTGCGGAAATCGGTACCGTAATGACATCGTCTGCTTCGCCGGTATAAAGTATTACATTCGTTTCAATGCCAAGGCGCAAATCTTCGCCCGGGTTTGTCACCTTAACACGCGCATGCACATAGGCCGCACTGCTACCGGTAGAAGAAACGCTGCTGGTCGCCATGGCATCAATGCTTTCCAGTACGCCTTCATAGGTGTTGCCAAGGGTTGTAATCTGTGCTTTTTGGCCCACGACCACCTTTTCCAGGTCATAACGAGAAAGTGCGATATCCACATAAACATCGTCAAGGCTTTCGACTGTGCATAGCGTGCCATATGCCGGCGCCGTGCCGCCCTGTACCGCAGTCAGGTTGGTCACCACACCGCTGATGGGGGCATTGACGCCCGCTTTGCCGGCAGCAAGGTCTTCTTTTGCACTTTCCAGCGTAACAGATGCTGTTACCTGCGAAAGGTCCAGCAGCTTTTTGTCGTTTTCGCTCAGCACGCCCTGCTCTGCCGCGTCATAGGTGGCTTTGGCCGTGGCGAGTGCGGTCTGCTGCGCGGTGAGGTCGGCCTGCGCCGCCTCCAGCGCCGCTTTTAGGTCGGCATTATTCGGGTCGGCAGCAAGCTGTGCGGTCAAGCTGGTCACTGCCGCCGCCGCGTTGTCGCGCTGTACGGCAAGGTTGTTGAGGTTGGTTGCCGCATCGTTAAACCTTGTCTGTGCGTCGCTGCTGGCAGAAAGGCTTTTTTCCTTTTGCAACTGGCCACTTTGCCAGGTTGCTGCAGCTTGGCGGTAAACGCGCTGTAACGCCGTAGTGTCAAACGCAAACAAGGCGTCGCCCTCTTTGACCTTTTGCCCCGCCTGTACATTGACCGCAGACAGCGGCGCAGTGACTGGCGAGAGGACTGTGACGGTATTGGCCGAGCGCAAGGTGCCGGTGGTGGAAAGCGTTTGGGTCACCGACCCGGTGGCCGCCTGTGCCGTAGAAACATAAGTGGGCTGTGGGCCGCGCAGCATGGCAGAAACCTGGCTGACCACAAACAGGCCTGCAACCACCACAACCAGTGTGATTAAAATGATTTTTTTAACATTGCGTTTCTTTTTCGGTTTTTTTACTGCCGTGGCCGGGGTCGTTTCCTCCGCTGCCCCCTGCACCGACAGGTTTTTTTCTTTTTCTTCCATCAGAAAAGCTCCTTTCCATCGGGGGCATCCCCGTCGTCAATTTTACCGTCTGTAATGCGCACCATGCGCTGTGCTTTCAGTGCCAGTTCGTCATCGTGGGTAATCAGCACAATCGTATTGCCCTCTGCATTCAGCTGGCGAATAATTTCAAATACCTGTGCACCCGCTTTGGTGTCCAGGTTACCGGTGGGCTCGTCCGCCAAAATTAACGGTGGGCTGGCCGCAAGGGCCCGCGCCACTGCAACACGCTGCTGTTGGCCACCCGACATCTGGTTGGGGCGATGGTCCATACGGCCTTCAAGACCAACCTTTTGCAGTGCGGCAATGGCAAGGTCTTGGCGCTTTGCCGCCGGGATGCCACGGTAGATTAGTGGCAGTTCGACGTTTTCAAGTGCACTGAGGTTTTGGATGAGGTTAAAGCTTTGAAACACAAAACCAATTTCGCGGTTGCGTATGGTAGACAGCTCGTTGTCCGTCATCGTGCTGACATCCTGCCCATTTAGCCGGTAGTTACCACTGGTGGGTACATCCAGGCAACCAATCATATTCATCAGTGTTGATTTACCGCTGCCGGAGTGGCCGACAATTGCGACAAATTCACCCTCATAAACCGTCAGGCTTACCCCGTCTAGCGCATGAACCTCATTTTCGCCGGGGTTATAAATTTTATAGAGATCTTCAATCTCAATGATGGGGCGCTGCACTCCCATTCCTCCTCTCGCATTTTTGTATTATTGTATTAATTGCGTAATACAATAATACAACATTTTTTTAGGTTGTCAATCCCTGATACGAGTTATAAGCAAAAAAATTTACAATTTTGCTAAAACTAATTTAGGCAAAACAGAAAATCAGCCCTGTTTTGCGACAAATTTTGCAAAAAGCCTTCTTGAGGGCAGCCTTGTACAAAAAACGGCAAGGGATTCACTCCCCTGCCGTTTGTACTGTGCAACCAATAATTTAGCGCTTATTCATCATCTGCGGTGCTTTTTCGCGAATAACCGAAAGCGCGGCATCATCTGCAACGACCACAAGGTCGCTGTGCATCTGCAAAATGCTGGCCGGTACCTCCGGCGTGATGGGGCCCGCTAGGCTGCGGTACAGGATATCGGCTTTTTCTGCGCCCGATACCAACAGCAGAATGCGGTCGGCACCCAAAATGCTTTTGAGGCCCATGGTATAGGCATAACGGGGCACATCCTCCTCTTTTTCAAAAAAGCGGCGGTTTGCCTCAATGGTGCTCTCGTTCAGCTTCACGCGGTGGGTACCCAGCGTAAAGTCATGGCCCGGCTCGTTAAAGGCAATATGCCCGTTGTGGCCAAGCCCCAGCAGTTGCAGGTCAATACGGCCAAGAGAAGAAAGTACCTCGTCGTAATGGCGGCACTCGTCTGCCTCGTCGCGGTTTTTGCCATTGGGGATATGCACATTTTCGGGTGCAATATTGATATGGGAGAAGAAATTTTCCCACATAAAAGTGTCATAGCTGTTTTCATCCCCACGGCCAAGGCCCACATACTCGTCAAGGTTGACGGTTTTGCAGGATGAAAAATCGACATCCCCTTTTTTGTACCATTCAATCAATTGTTTGTAAGTGCCCACCGGGGTGGACCCGGTAGCGAGCCCCAAAATTGAGGCCGGCTCTAAAATGACCTGTGCCGAAATCAGGTTTGCGGCCTGCCGGCTCATATGGTTATAATCCTTCGCTGCAAGAATTCTCATGTTGATCTGCGTTCCTTTCTCCCCTGTAACTGTTACAGTTTGCTTGTGCTAAAAAGCAGGCGACCATGCCAGGCCGCCTGACTGGACGAAATTTTGTTTCTGCCCTACGTTACTATACCACAAAGCCCCTGTAAAAAGAAGCCCGCAGACGACAAAAGACGTCAAATTTCATGCTTTGCGCATCTTTTTTTAGCATCTGGACATCACCTGTAAAAAAACGGCAAGCGCAGCAAAGACAGACAAAGGCCCGCACCGCTGCAGCGGCACGGGCCTTTGTCTGTCTTTGCAAGAATGAGATTACTATAATAAGGGCCGATTACAGGTTGCTGTTCAACAGGTCCTTGTAAACCGGTGCGGGCTGGACGCCCACTTTGCGCGCAACCTCTTTGCCGTTTTTGAACACAATCACGGTGGGGATGCTCATCACGCCAAACTTGCCGGCAAGATTTTGGTTTTCGTCGACATCGACTTTACCAACGACTGCTTTGCCTTCAAACTCTTCGCCCAGCTTTTCAATGGTAGGGGCGAGCATACGGCACGGGCCGCACCAGCTTGCCCAAAAATCGACGATGGCAACGGGGGATGCATTGATTTTGCTTTCAAAATCGGTTTCATTCAGATGTACTACAGACATAGTTCATTTCTCCTTTACTGTACAGTTGAAGTTTTGTCTTTCGACTTGTTGTCAATATATTCGGCGGCCTTTTGGCCGGCGACCAAGCCCTCGCCGGTCGCCTTCGAGAGCTGCAACGGTAAACCCGTGCAGTCCCCGGCAGCGAACACGCCGGGCAGATTGGTTTTCATTTCGCGGTCCACCTTGATATAGCCATTCTCCTGCTCAAGGCCCGCCATTAAGCTGGTGGGGGGGATCGCGTTACGCAGGATAAACACACAGTCGACGGGCAGGGTGGCATCGCCAATATGAAACGCATTCACATGCCCTTCGCCCTGTATTTCAAATGCGGCAAGGCGTAAAAACGGGATGTCCGCCTGCAATTCTTCGGATTGCTTTGCCGAAACGTAGGTCACGTTGCAACCAATACTTTGCAGAAAATTGGCCTCTTTGGGCGAGTCTGGCGCCATACCGACCACCACCACATTTTTGCCGCGGTACAGCATGCCGTCGCAGGTGGCACAATAGCTGACCCCCTGGCCCAAAAATTCTTCTTCACCGGGGTATTTGCGCCCCTGCGAAACACCGGTGGCCAGCACAATGGCCCCGCCCTCTTCAACATCAGTGCCGATGCTTAAATAAAACGAATCTTCCATCGGCATGACCGTAAGCACCCGGCCGTCACAAAATTCGGTGCCCATGCTTTGGGCATGTGCCCAATAGGTATCCATCAATTGTGCGCCGGTCTCACCCGGCATGCCAAGGTAGTTGTCTACCTTTTTGGCGCGGTACAGCGGGCTGTCATGGTAGTCATTGGTGACCACCAAAACGCTTTTGCCTCTTGCGCGGGCATTGATGGCCGCGCTGAGGCCCGCCGGCCCCCCGCCAATAATCACGATGTCGTGCAATTGTAATCCTCCTCCCGCTCGCCGAACAGCGCAGCCACCACCGCAGCTACCTGCCCGTTTGCTACCTTGTAGTACATTTCATTGCCTGCGCGCTCGCAGGTGACAACGCCGGCAGCTTTCAGGCGTGTAAGATGTTGTGAAATGGTAGACTGGCTTTGCCCGGTGCAGCCTTCGATGCAGCGCACATTGCGGCAGCCACCGACCAGCAGATTACGGACAATTTGCAGACGCAGCGGGTGGGACAATGCTTTGAGCAATTCGGTCTTTTCTTCGTAGATTTTTGACTGCTCCTCCATAGGCCTCACCTCGTTCTTCGTTCATATATTAGTATATTCGAATATTCAAATTTGTCAAGTCTTTTTTTAACTTTTTTCGTGTAGTTTTCATTTTTCACAATATTAATGCGGTTTTACCGTGTTCTACCCTGTGCCTCACCCGTTTTACTGGGTACACCAGCGCACCGTTTATAAGGTTTACCCTGCCATACTTCTTTTTAATCTCAAATGGAAAAGGCCCCCGCCAAACTACTTGTCAGCGGGGGCCGATGTATTTATTCTTGCCCTGTACCCTTTATTCGCGGCAGATGCCAATGACCTTGCCATAGCAGCGGGTCTGTTCAAAATGATCCAGCTCAATGTCATCGTACGCGGGGTTCAGCGAGCTCAGGTGGTCACCCCAAAACTCTTTGACATATACTTCACCGTCTAAGTAAAACACGCCGATTTCCATCTCTTCTACGCTGGGCTGGCGGCGCACAAACAGGCGGTCGCCGTCGTGAATGCGCGGCTCCATTGAATCGCCGGAAACCTGCACCATGAAGTTGGCGCCGCGCGGCGGTGCTTTTTTCAACTCGATAATCTCATAATGGTCACTGTCCAAAAACTGGCCTGTACCGGCAGAGACCCGCACATCGTAGAGCGGCAGGGAAAAATAAGCAAGTGGCTCGTCAAACAGGCCTTTTTGCTCCAGCGATTCAAACTGCTCGTTTTCCTGTACGCGCTGTGTCTCAATTTGCAACAGCGAATCGACCGCCTCATTCATCTGGTCAACCAGCGTCTGCACTGCCCGCCTGCCGTAAGAATCCAACTTTGCCATCTTTTCGCGGCGCAACCGGTCCTCGAGCGAAATGGTAACTGGTTCTTCTTTTTTTGCGGGCTGCGGTGCAGTGTCGGTGCGGAAATCGTCGACCGAACACCCCAAGGCTGAGGCCAGTGCGCAAACCGTCTCGTACCCAGGGTTGGTCGTGCGCCCCGACGTGATTTTGTCCACCGTCGCCTTGGGCACGCCAGAACGGCGGGCCAACTGTTCGTTTGTCCATCCGGATTGCTTTTTCAGGTGATTGATGAGTTCAAATCCCACGGGTGCATCCCTTCCTTTTCTTTTTACTATACCATGGGCCAATAAAAAGCGCAAGTAAAAAATATCCATATTTGGTTATTCCTATTGCTTTATCCTCTTGACTATGTCCATATTTGGTGATATTATGAAATCAAAAGAACCATAGATGGCTATTTTGAGACAGGAGGATTGCCATGAAATATCAAACCTTACAATCCGGGCTAAAAAAAGCCCACATCACCAAAAAAGCGGTGGCGCAAAGCCTTGGCATCACCCCGCGCACACTGCAACGCAAGTTGCGTGGGCAAAGCCCACTGCTGTGGGAGGAGGCCTGTGCCATACGGGAGCGGTTTTTCCCCTATACTGAGTTGGAGGCACTATTCGCCGATCAGCCGGCGGGGCGCCCCGCCGCGAAAGGAGGCCCCCATTGACCCTTGCGATGACACTGACCGACTGGTTGCAATGTGGCAATGCCAAAAAGTTGCTGTGCGTGCTGGACACCGCGGCCCACACCGTGTGCTGGCCGGGCGATGCGTTATGCCTGCCCCCCGGCAAACTGGCGGCCCCCACCCTGCTGGCAATTTACGAAAGCAGTGAATTGCCGCAATGACAACACCACAAAGTGAAACGGGCTATGTTGGCACCGGCCCCAAAAACCGGGGGCTTTATGTGGCAGGCGATGACGCACTTTGTTATGCGCTGGCAAACTGCGGCATTCGCGCGCTGGACACCACCGCCCCCGACTGTGCCGAGCTGCTGGCCATGCTGCCGGGATGGTATTTTTCCGGCGCATGGCGACCAGCCAGCGGCCCACAACAAATACAACAACAATCATAAAAGGAGAACCCATGAAAGAATTTACGCCCTGCCACAACCCCACCCACACCGGCCGGGCCGCACCGGAGGAATTTGAAAATGAGACCGACCGCAAAAACGGCCTGTGCCGGTGCTGGGGGTGCGTTTATTACCGGCCGGTCGTCACCTTTGACCGGTTTGAGTGGATTTGCAATTACGCCTGTGCTACCGGCAAACTGCGGGGCATGCGGCCGATTGACTGTTATTACGGCGTTGATACCCCCTGCGAGATGCAGCCCGGCACCACACCCCCGGCGCGTTACCGCGCGGCGGTGCGCCAGCGTAAGACAGCCGCCCGCCCTGCGGCGGCCCCAAAAGGCCTTGCCCGGCTGTGCGGCAGCTTGTTGCAAGCAGAGGCCCAGCTTTCAGCCGCACAGCAAAGTGCGATTCGCCGGGCTGAAGAGGTGGTTGGCAGCGGGTATGCCCCGGGGGCACAGGCCGCAAAAAAAGAACTGGTGCAGGCCGTGCGGCTGAACTTAATGAACGCCCGCGCCTGGCCGTTTGCATTGCTGCGGCGGCGCTACCTGCTGCCGCTGGACGAAGCGGGCTTTCGGCGCGAGCGCGCGGCCTTTTGCGCCGCACTGGCAAGTGCGTTGGAGTTACTGGACGAACAGCATCCATCCTAAAATCGGCAGGGTGGCACACCATATCTAGTATCTCCCCCTTTCTTTTCTGCCTGCTGTTCCTTACCTATAAACATAAAAAGTGCCCCGCCAAATGGCAGGGCACTTTTTCACTTTCCCAAGTATTGTTTTTCTGCCGGCAGCCATCCAGCAGAAGCACAATTTTTACAGCAAGTTTGCAAATACGCCGGCGATAAGCACCGAGGAGATGGTAACGGTGGTGAAACCGCCAACAATCATCTGGGGCAGCATGCTGTCCATCAGATACTGGTTCTCCTCCGGGGTCTCGGCAAGTGCCTTCGAAGCCTCGGTGGTGAGGATCAGGTTGGACGGGAAGCCGTACAGCGAAGTCAACGCGGTAGCAAACGCCATGTACGGGCTGATTTTGAGGGCTTTGCCCACAAGAATTGACACAATACCCATGCCGATGACACCAGTGACAATGACCAGCAGCATCGGGATGATCATCGCGGCAATATCAGAGGGGCTGGCAGTTCTGAGCCCGTTGAACACGAGCATCATCAGTGCAAACACAATGAAGTTGAAGCAGCCGCATTTTTGCAGGATGTTCTTCTCAAGGAAGCCCAACTCGGTAAACACAATGCCGAGAACCAGCGCCCACACCATGCCGCTGATTGTCATGTTGATACCAGGGAACTTAATGGTGCCGAGGAAATAGGCACCAAGCGCGACGAGCGACAGCTTGGTGAGTGCAAAAGCAGTGCCAAAGAACTTTGCGGGCACACTGGGGATGAGCTTTTTGCCTTCCGGCGCAGCCGCGGCAATTTTACCATTGGCCTCATCCAGCTTACCGGCACCGGCAACCACTTTCGCGTTGCCGCTACGGTACTCTTTAATCAGGCGCGCGCCCTCTTTTTTCAGGCAGATTGCAGTGATGGGGTAACCGGCAAAGCCCTGAATGACCATCATAACGGTGGCAAACAGCGCCGCCGCGGTAAGGCCTTTTGCAAGAGCAGCCTCAGTCATGATCTTGGTTGCCACGATACCACCGGTAAGGGGGGGCAGGCCGGCAATGACCATCGCCTTATCTACTGCACCGGTAAGTGAAAGGATCCATGCCAGCAGGCACATACCCACGAGGCCGGCAAGGCAGGTGACAATGGTCTTCCACTGTTTGCCCAGCTCGCGCAGGCTGATGGTTGTGCCCATGTGCACAACCAGCAGGTACGGTGCCAGCACGCCAATGAGTGTCATGCTCAGGCCACTGGTCTCGATGATCTCAGTGGGCAAAAAGGTCCAATAGCCAATCAAGAAAAGCACCGCAATGACAAAGACCGACGGTACCCATGCCTTTGTTGCTGTCCCTATTAAATCACCAATCATGTAAATACATGAGATGATGAAAAAGCAGAGTAGCGGGTTGTTGCTAATGTAATCTTTTACTACTTCCACGATTTAGTTTCCTCCTCTTTTGGGGCACCGGCACACAAATAAACAGCTGCCGCCGCGCGAGTACCCTGCACCCTTTTTTGCTTTTGCCTTTGCACGGTTTGGCCGCACCGAACAAAAATAACACACCACCTGCACCAAAGTGCCGCAGTGAAAAAGCCAAACATGAACCGGGAACACCCCTGCCCCCGGGGCCGGGCCAGCAGCGCCCGGTGAAACTTTATTGCTTTTATGTACGAAAGTATGTTGCTTGCAGCAATGAAAGTTTTGAAATTGTTAATATGTATTATAAATGCTATTTTATTTGATTGCAAATCCTTTTTTCCCCGTGCAACGTTTTCTGTAAAAGCGCTGGCTTATCAGCTGATTTTTTGGTCGTTTTTTGTAAAATCCGCGAATTGTATTTTTATACAACTCACTTGTTTCGGTTAGAAACGAAAAAAAGTAACGCACCGAAACCTTTTACCCATGGTTTCGGTGCGTTACCGGCAGTACATTTTATTCAGGTTTTTTTGTTAGTTTTATACAATTCGCTTGCCGCCAATGACAACGGCTTTGATATTGAGCCCTTTGTCCAGCAACACAACATCCGCACGTTTGCCCTCTGACAGGCTGCCAATCTCCTCGTACAGGCCCACTGATTTTGCGGGGTTTGCCGTGGCGGCACGCAGCGCAACTTCCAGCGGCACCCCAAACGAAACCGCGCGCTTCATGCACTCGGACAGCGGGGTGGCACTGCCGGCAATGGTACCGTCGGCCAAGGTTGCTTTGCCCTCTTTCACGTGCACTTCCTGCCCGCCCAAAGTATAATCACCATTCGGCATACCGGCTGCGCGCATCGCGTCGCTGATCAGGCACACACGCTCGTCGCCGAACAGCCGAAATGCAGCGCGCACCACCGACGGGTGCAGGTGAATGCCGTCTGAAATCAGCTCGACATAATCCGCGCGCTCCACCGCGGCACCAATCAGCCCCGGCTCACGGTGATTCAGCGGCGGCATGGCGTTAAACAGATGCGTCACATGGTCTGCCCCGGCAAAAAAGCCCGCTTTGGATTGCTCGTAATTCGCGGCGGTGTGGGCCAGAGACACCCAGCAGCGGCGGCAGGCGTGGGCGATAAATTCGGTCGCGCCCGGCAGCTCCGGCGCAACGTCGACCAGGCGCACCGCGCCGCCCGATGCCTCGTACAGGCGGTCAAACATGTCAATGTCCGGGTCGATGATGTTCTTTTCTGCCTGTGCGCCCTTTTTGGCCTTTGAGAAAAACGGCCCTTCCATATTAATGCCGCGCAGCACCGCGCCGCCGCGGTCTGCATTGACCAGCGGGGCGGCAGTTTTGAACGCCCCGGCGAGATCCTGCTCAGGCAGGGCCATGCTGGTGCCCAAAAAGCTGGTGACGCCGCGCCGCGCTAAAAACGCAGCGATGGTATCGACTGATTCTACCGTACCGTCGCAAAAATCGCAGCCGGCCGAACCGTGAATATGAATATCCACCATGCCTGGCACCACATAACAACCGGTCGCATCCAGCACTTCTTCCTCTTTGGTGTCAAGGCCGCTGGGCGCAATGCGGGTAATGCGATCCCCCGTTAAAATCAGGTCGTGGGGCTCGAAAAAATTGTTTTGTGTGAACAGGTTTCCGTTTTTGATCTGCATAAAAAATACCTCCGGTTTTCTGTGCCGCTACAGGGCCGCCTGCCTGCACCCTGTATGTGGCAGCGCTTAAAATGGTTTGTTTGCGTGTTTTGACAGGCTGACAAGCCGCAAAATTTCGGCTTCATAAGGGCGCAACATCTGCTGTTGCTGCCCGTAGCTGTTATAAACTAGGCGCGTGTGCTCGGGCAAGGGTGGGCGCACAGCGTCCTCTGTAGTGAGGTTGAGCAGCACAAGGTACTGTTCCCCCTCCCCGGTGCGGGTATAGCAAAACAGGTCTTTATACCCTGTATATTGCTGCTCAAACGCGCCGGATGCAAAAACCGGGTGTGCGCGGCGCAGCCAAAGCAGTTTTTGGTAGGCATGCAACACCGACTCGGGGTCGTCCTGCTCGGCGGCGGCATTCCACTGCGGGCCGTCGTCTGGCATGCGCAACCACGGGCTCGCGGTAGTAAAACCGCCGCCCGGCCCGGCTGCCCACGGCATCGGGGTGCGCGCATAATCCCGCGTGCCGCACAGCACCTTGGCAAGCGCCTGCTGCGGCGTCATTTTTTGCAGCAGCTCGTGGTACAAGTTGATACTTTCAATGTCACGCAGCTCGTCCACCGCGTCAAACGGCAGGTTGATGAGCCCCAGCTCTTGCCCCTGATACAAAAACGGTGTGCCCTTGAGCGTAAGCTGCAACACCGCCAGCAGCTTTGCCAGCGGGGCGCGGTGCTGCCCTGCCGGGTCAATTTTGCCCAGCATGCGGGGGTTATCGTGGTTATCCCAAAAAAGGCTCATGCGGCAATTGTCCGGCATGCCCCGCATCCATTTGACATAATAGTCACGCAGGTAACGCAGGTCATACACGTAATCATCGAACCGCGTATGGCCCGGCGTTTCCAGGTGGTCGAAATTGAACACCATGTCCAGCACACCGCGCTCACGCGCCGTAAGCTGCTTTGCCATCTCAAGGCCGACACCCGGCGTTTCGCCCACCATGATTGCCTTGTGCGGGGCAAAGGCAACGTCGCGCAGCTCGTGCAGATATTCGTGCAGGTGCGGGCCGTAAAAATAGTGCTCAATACCGGTAAAACCCATCAGGTTGCCCACCGCTTCGCTGCCGTTTGCCAGTGTGGCTTTTGAAATATAATTGATGACGTCCATGCGAAACCCGTCAACGCCTTTGTCCAGCCACCAGTTCACAATGTCGGCTATCTCGGCCCGCAATGCGGGGTTGTCCCAGTTGAGGTCCATCTGCTTTTTAGAAAACAGGTGCAGCGCCCACTGCCCCACCTCGGGGTAATAGTTCCACGCCGGGCCCGAAAAAAAGCTGGTCCAGTTGTTGGGCGGGGCATCGGGCGTGCCGTCTTGCCAAATATAATAATCGTGGTAGGGGCTGTTTTTGTCTTTGCAAGCCGCCTGAAACCATGGGTGTTCGTCTGACGTGTGGTTGACCACCAAATCCATGATCAATTTCATGCCGCGCTCGTGCGCGTCTTTGAGCAGGCAGTCAAAATCCTGCATCGTGCCGTACTCCGGGTGAATGGCGCGGTAATCGCTGATATCGTAGCCGTTGTCGTCCATGGGGCTGGCATAAACCGGCGAAAGCCAAAGCGCCGTGACCCCCAGCTTTTCAAGGTAGGGCAGCTGCTGTAAAATACCCGCAAGGTCGCCCACCCCGTCACCACTTGCGTCTTTAAAACTGCGCGGGTAAATTTGGTAAAAAATGTCCTGCGCAAACCGCGTTTTTTGGGTGCCCTGCACCGGGGTGACCGGCGGCGGGGCCATGTTGACCAGCGTGAGCAATGTATCTGCAAACCCTTCGCCCACCATGCCTTTGGCAAGGCGGCAGGCCCGCTCAATCGTCATGCGGGAGATCAGGGGGTTTGTCAGCCATTTTTCGCTTTTGCCGATTTGCAGCAGCAGTTTATCCAGCACATCGTGCCCAACCGGGGTGTTCCACAATTCGTAAATCGTGCTTTTTTGTGTCAGCTTTTCCATCGCAAAGGTACCTCCTTCACCGGCCCTTTTGGGTAAAAGGGCAAACCAACCAAATTTCTCCGGCAACGGCCTGCCACCGGCAAACCGGTGCAAACCCCGCCCGTTGTTTCACTTTTCACTGCGCCCTGCGCCGTACCGATTCCCTTTTAATGCTGTGCCACCTTATATTGTATCCTGTATCGCCTGTCACACGGCGACACCGCTTGCCGCCTGCCCCAAAGAAGCAAAACTGTCACAAGCTCTGCCTTGCCGTGCAAAAAATGTTCTGT
>JAQVCK010000010.1 GCA_028689835.1 Pygmaiobacter sp.
ACATACGGCAAGTTCACCGCTAATATGACTGCAAAGGGAACGGCACTTTTTCGCGCCGCTCCCTTGCTATAAATTTGCTCTATTTGCACTGCATTTTTGAGTTTACACAAAATTCGGGACACACCCTTTTCTTTTTTTGTTGATTGGTTGTTGTGTTTTATCAAAAGATTATTCTTTCAAAAACAAGAAGCAACGCGCCGGTGTGAGCATTTCATCGTTAATTCTAGGGTTTATCGCTGTTTTGATAGTGCAATCACATATGGTTATTTCGTCTTTTGGGTTTGCACCCAATGTATGGGATCCAACAGCATCTATGATGAAAAATGGATTTTTGGTTAACTTTTTTGCATCGGTAACCACACAACATGTGTCCAAGCCTGCGGGTTATTCAGGGCAGAAAATAGAAAGCCTTTCTGAAGAATTTCCGTCAGATTCTTTGAATAGTCTTTCATCTACTGTACGTCCTAATATCATTGTTATTATGAACGAGTCGTGGACAGATTTTTCTCTTACAACGGACTTAAAGACAAATAAAGATCCACAACCTTTCCTTCATTCTCTTGAACAAGATAAAAATGTGAGGTTTGGTAAGTTGGTAATGCCGGTTTTTGGTGCTGGTACTGTAATGAGTGAATTTGAATTTCTTACAGGGGCAACTGCGCAATCGTATCCCAATGGTGCCCCTTATACTACATATGTTAAGCAAGGGACCCCAAGTTTGGTTTCAACGGTTAAGCAGCTTGGGTATTATGCGGTTGCAATGCACCCTAATTTGGCATCTAACTGGAACAGGGACATCGGATATAAAAAATTCGGGTTTGATCAATTTTTATCGTTAGATGATTTCAAAAATATTGAGGTGGTTCGCTCATGGCCGTCTGATCAATCTACATATGAAAATATCATACGTATCACACAGGAAACGCCAGACCCGTTGTTTTTATTTTGTGTAACGATGCAAAATCATGGTTCTTACGCCAACAGTGAGTATAAGTCTGAAGTGAGGATCAAATATCCCAATGGAGATTATCCTATGGCCGAACAATATCTTGGGCTTTTGTCAGAAAGTGATAAAGCATTTGAAGGCTTAGTTAACTATTATTCTTCCCAAGAAGAGCCAACTATTGTTTTAATGTTTGGTGACCATTTACCGGCTTTAGAGGAGACGCTTTATAATAAACTTTTCCAAGATGGGGATGTGATTGACAGGTATACAACGCCTTATGTAATATGGAGTAACCTAGAAGCACAGGATTTTGATTTTGAGGCAGAATATTTAAGTGTGCCGTATCTTTCGTCATTGCTTATGGGATATTCGGGGCTACCAACAACCGGATTTTATAAATATATGCAAAATCAAGCTTTAACTTATCCCGTTATATCATTGAGAGGAAGTTCTTTATCTGAGATATACAATATGGATGAAGATGATCAAAAAAAATATGAATTTGTTCAATATGATATTTTTTCTTCCGGTATAGAGGGCGGTTGGCTTTTTCGATACCGTTCCTAAAAGGCTTCAGCATCCTAATATATGAAAGATATTACTTTTTAAAAGGTTTCGATTAATTTTTCATGCCACTGTTTTAAAAATAGAAAAGAAAGAGAAAATCATGAAAAAACAAAATGCAATTAAATGGGTTCACACCAAATGGTTGATTGGAACTGAAATACTATTAGTAATAGTAGTAGGATGTTATTATGTGTCACAGAGCGCTGCGGATGTTTTGTTTATGGATTTTTGGCGTAATGCGGTGACGCTAATTTCGGCTGTTATGACTAAAAATTTTACGCCGAATCTACTGTGGAATGGAGCCTTCGGACAGCGCAATTTTCTTCAAATGTCTTTGGTTGCGTTTGATATTCAATTTTTGTCTTTGAATTGTATTTGGGAGGTATATGCCGGGATTTTTGTAATGGGGGCGACAGCAATACTTGTTTATTTGGAATGGGATAAGTTTGTGAAATCCACTCCCAATAATCCAATAGGTATTAAAACGCAATTTTTGTTTTTTGCTGTATTACTTGCAATTTTTAATTTAAATCAGTGGGAAATTTTATCTCTACAATTCTCGTTTGCATTTATGCTTAGAATATTTTCATTTTTGCTTGTTTTTAAACTTTTGAGTCGGCTTTTAATTGAAGCTAAATGGAAAATAAATTCATTTTTAGGATTGGGAATATTTTCAGGAATATTAATATGCACATTAAGCCAACTTTACTTTCCTGCGCTACTATTATCCATTATTATTTGCTTTATTTTTGCTTTATTTAAGGTTCCCGGTGAGATTATTAAAAAGATTAAAGCATATATGGCGTTTTTTATTCCTTGTATAGTTGCAATGGTAATTTACTTTTATAATCTCCCGATATCTTCAGCGGGGAAAGGTGGCTTTTGGGCTGCTGTAAAGGGAGGACAGTTTTTTCTTGGCGTTTTGTACATGATTGCAGCAAGTGTAGTACCACAAAGTACTTTACAGAATTGGAATACATGGTATATTAGCTTGTTAGGAGCTATATTGGCTTTTGTAGTTATTGGTGCGGTGATTCTTTATTTTAGATTTAAATTATATCAAAAAAGCTTTTTCCCTATGCTGGTTGCAGCATATGGGCTTTTAAACGTACCTATTATTGAATATGCACGATTAGAAAGCTCAAATTTAATGTATCTAACTTCTTCACGCTATGTCTGTGAAACAACACTGATATGGGTTGGTTGTACGATGATATATGGGTATTCGTGTTTGCACATCAGCAAGTCATTTTGGAAGAGATTTTCAATCGTCGCTATTCTAATCATTTCGTTTTTGATTTTAAATGCGAATTATACAGAGTTGGGAATTGCCCCGGCAAGAGGAACATATAAAACAAATTTGATCCAGCTTTTAAAAGAAGAAAAGATGGAAAATTTATCGGATGAGCAATTAGCACTTTTTCAAGCTCCACCCGAGCTAGTTCGCGAAGGAATTGTATTACTAAAAAGGTATCAATTAAATGTATATTCAACATAAAGAGTTCTTGAGAGAACATCAAACGAAACTTTAAAGATTAAGCGAAAATTGGTGCATTCTAGTAAGAGACAAAAAGTGTGCATAATAAAGATTCTGCAATTCTCTATTAAATCCTAAGTTTTTATATTGGTGAGTAGTTATTGTATATCAGAGAACTTACAAAACAAATAATAGTTGTAATTTGTAGTATTAAAATCTAAAATGGTTTAAAATATTTTATTAGTCGTGTAAGGAGAAAATAAGAATGAACATTATGCCAAACAATCTGGGCCGGCAGTTTAGCTTGCATGCCCAAGAATATGAAGAGAAAGCTGTTGAAATACTACGCAGCGGGTGGTATATTTTGGGGAAAGAGGTATCTGCCTTTGAACAAGAATGGGCGGCATATATTGGGGCGAAACATTGTGTAGGTCTTGCAAGTGGGCTGGATGCCTTATGGATTAGTTTTCGTTTGCTTAACATTGGTGAAGGTGATGAAGTAATTGTTTGTGCGAATGCTTACATTGCCTGTGTGATGGGCATTTCCATGAATGGTGCGACACCAATATTTGTAGAGCCTGATGAGTACGACAACATTGATGCGGAGAAGATTGAAGCCGCTATTACACCGAAGACAAAGGCGATTCTGGCTGTTCATTTGTATGGTCAATCCTGTGATATGACCCGCATCATGGAGATCGCGCGGCAGCACGATTTGCGCGTGGTGGAAGATTGTGCGCAGAGTCATGGAAACCATTGGAAAGGGCAAACAGTGGGTACTTTCGGTGATATTGGTTGCTTTAGCTTTTACCCTACAAAAGGATGCGGTGCATTCGGAGATGCAGGGTGTATTGTAACGAATAATGCTGAAATTGCTGATAAATTCAGGGTGTTTCGTAATTACGGCAGTAGGGAACACTATAAAAATGAAATAGTAGGTGCCAATAGCAGATTAGATGAAATGCAGGCGGGCCTTTTGCGTGTTAAGTTGAAGCATTTAAATGATTTCAATGCGGAGCGTTGCAGAATTGCTGCACGTTACAATTTGGAAATACAGAACCCATTGATTCAAGCACCAAAAATTCGCCCAGGGGCAGATTCTACTTGGCATCAGTATGTGGTGCATGTGCCAGAGTACCGCGATGAGCTAGCTGCATATTTGAAGGAGAACGGAATTGGGACAATCATTCATTATCCAGTTCCGCCGCACTTAAGTGAGGCATATGCGTATTTGGGCTTCAAAAAAGGTTCTTTCCCAATTGCAGAGCGTTATGCGTCAGAAGTTCTCAGCCTACCAATGTATAATGGAATGACGGAAGAAGAGCAGTCCTATATTATTGAAAAATTAAACATTTTTAGTAATAGGTAAAAATAACCTTAAAAAATATAGCCCCCTATGAAATTCTCCATTGTTTGGAAGTGAGATTGATGAAATTAAGAAAATTAGAGAAAAAAGATATACCATATATTTGTGAGTGGATGTGGGATTCTAAGGTAAATCGTTTTTTTCGGTTTAAGCCAGAAGAAATCACAGAACAAACAGTTGAAAAATTTGTTGAGAATGCGCAATTTACTCAAAAGAATATGCATTTGGCTTGTGTGGATGAAAAAGATGAGTATTTAGGGACGGTAAGTCTTAAAAATATTGATTTGTATAGCAAAAAGTCGGAATACGCAATTAGTTTTCGAAGCTTTGCACAAGGAACGGGTGCTGCACGGTTTGCAACAAAGGAAATCTTAAGAATTGCATTCGAAGATATCGGTTTAGAAAAGGTTTATCTGAATGTAATGGAAGAAAATGTACACGCTTGGCATTTCTATGAAAAACTAGGGTTTCTCCTTGAAAAAGGGGAAGAACAAGTTTTTATTCAAGGCATTCCTAAGAAATTGAAATGGTATGGTATGGAAAGAGGAAATTGGTATGCAGACATTAAAAAAGGCTGAAATGCTAGAGTTTTCTGAAAAAGGCGACGAAAGAGGTCATTTGGTAATTGTTGAGGCAATGCAAGATGTTCCTTTTGAAATCAAACGAATTTTTTATATTTATGGTTCAGATCCAGATGTGGTACGCGGACAGCACGCCAATCGCCGTTCAGAGTTTGTACTTATCAACGTTGCAGGCCAAAGTAAGGTTAAAGTGCTGGACGGAAAAGGGAACGAAGCAATTTTTAGTTTAAACCGTCCGCACACAGGGATTTATTTACCTACGATGGTGTGGAAGGATATGTATGATTTTTCCCCGGATTCTGTTTTGCTGGTTTTGGCAAGTGAGCATTACGATTCGGCGGAATACATTCGTGACTATGATACTTTTGAGAAGGAAGTTAATCAGAATGGATAAAGTCTCCATCATTATTCCTGTCTATTATAATCAGGATAATTTGCGCCCTCTTTATGACGATATCAAAAATAGAATTTTAAATTTGGCACTGTTTGATTGCGAAATCGTTATGGTAGACGATGGTTCTGGGGACAAGAGCTGGGACGTAATAAAAGGTCTTGCAAAAGAAGATTCACGTATCACCCCAATTAAATTGTCGCGTAACTTTGGCAGCCATGCGGCCATTTTGTGTGGATTATCTTATGCTACAGGAGATTGTGCCGTCATAAAAGCAGCTGATTTACAAGAGCCAACAGAAATGATAATATCAATGTATCAAAGTTGGAAGAACGGTAACAATGTTGTGCTTGCAGTACGAGAAGGAAGAGAGGAAAGCTTAGGCCAAAAAGCTTTTGCGAATCTTTATTATTGGTTGGTTAGAAAAGCGGCATTACCCAAAATGCCTAAAGGCGGGTTTGACACATTTTTACTTGATCGCAAGGCCATAGAAGTTTTGAAAAAAATGGATGAGCGAAACAGTGCAATTACAGGGCAGATCCTTTGGAGCGGTTTTACGACAGATATTGTTTATTATGTTCGTAAAGCAAGGGAAATTGGAAAAAGCCGTTGGACACTGAAGAAAAAAATTAGGCTTGTGACGGATACCCTGTTTAGTTTTTCTAATCTCCCCATTAAAATTGTAACCACTGTAGGCGGTTTTTCTTTTATTGGTGCTTTTGTGTGGGCCCTTGTAGTTCTCATCAATAGGTTAAACGGTGCAATAGAGGTTTCGGGTTTTACAACCCTGTTTATTTTTCAGCTTTTTAGCTTTGGTGTCATTATGCTTACGCTGGGTCTACTTGGTGGGTATCTATGGAGAGCTTTTGATGCAAGCCGTGACAGGCCGGTTTATATCGTAGAAGAAGACGAGATATAGTAAAACGAGTAGACGCTTTTTTCAATTGGCGGAAAGGGAAGCATGAAACAAAAATCTAATAGATTTTATTACTTTTTGCTGCACGTATTACTTATGGTGTTTAGCTTGTCGACCGTGTGTAGCAAACTCGCTGGACGGCAAGTGCTTTTTAGTTTTAAATTTTTTCTTTTTTATGGGTTAGTTATATTTTTATTGTTTATTTATGCCTTTGCATGGCAACAAATTATAAAGCATATGCCATTAACTACAGCATATGCGAATAAGGCAGTTACAGTAGTGTGGGGTCTTATCTGGGGAATGCTGATGTTTGATGAGAAGCCTACTTTAGGGAAAATAGTAGGTGCGGCAGTAATTATCGCAGGAATAATTTTATTTGCCTACTCAGATAGTAGAGAGGAATTAAGCCATGAGTAAAACGATGGTACCATATATTATTTTATTTCTGGCAAGTGTGTTTATTGCGTCAGTATCACAGGTTATGTTAAAGAAAGCCGCGATGAGGCCATATAAAAACATTATTTTTGAATACTTGAATCCTCTCGTAATATTTGCTTATCTGCTCTTCTTCGGGACAACTCTCATAGGTGTAGTCGCCTATCGAATTATTCCAATCAGTCTTGGGCCGGTGCTAGAAACAACGAGTTATATTTATATTACTCTTTTTGGCGTTTTTATCTTTCATGAAAAATTGAACCGAAAAAAAGTAGTAGCCTTACTGTTGATTATAACGGGAATTCTGATTTTTGCATTAATGGGTTAATAACAGTTTTATAATATTTTTAACATATCCTTTCATCAGTGACTATGCAAAGTGATTAGTAGGCAAGTATTTATAGCGTATAAAAATAAAGTGGAATGGTGGGAGAATGGTGGAGGTAGGTGAAAAAAGCTCTTTTGTAAAAAGAACATATATAATCGACATATTATTTTTATTGATCTTGATTGTTTTTTGCTATATTTATACTTTTCATACTAAAGAACTAGTTGAGATAGATGGAGATTTCGGTAATGGATACTGGGCTGTTATTGCTGGTAATGCTAAAACCTTAATGAATGGTGAATACCCTTTATGGACTCCATATTTGTGGGGAGGGTACACGAATGCAGGGTCAATATTTGGGTGCTTTTATCCAATTTTTATTCCGCTTTATTTTATTTTTTGGAATTCAGAAACACAGTGTTTATCCTTTTTGTTTTTTACTGCGGTACTTTTCATTCATTTATCTATTTTTTCGATAGGTACTTATTTTCTTGGAAAAAAGGTGACACATAGCAGATTGGTTTCTTGGGTATGTGCATCTCTTGCTACATTCTGCGGATGTACATTACACGGATATCATTGGGCATATATCTTTATAGGGTTTTCGTGGATTCCGGTTTTCGTTTTTGCTTATTCCAATGTACTAGATTTAGCTGAAAAGGGTAAGTTATGGACCCTATTATCTGCTTCTATAATAGCGCTTGTTGGATTAGGAAGTACTTCTCATGGTCTTTTGTTCCTGGCAGGGTGCATGTTTTTTGTTTTTATTTCTTATGTTGTTTCAGATTATAAAAATTTTTTTAAGTATTTAAAAAAATCAATACTGATTGGATTATTAGGGATTTCAATGTGCGCGATCCAGATTATTCCATTCATTCAAAATATGAGACTTGCGCATAGATTTGTTAATTCCCCAAATGGCATATTGGATTATGCGGAATACGTGAGAAATGTCGTCCCCGTATCATACTTACACCAATTGTTGGGACAGCACACAGGATGGTATGCAATGAGTTTGTTATTGTTTTTAGCTATTGTATATGCATATAAGTTAAAGACAAAAAAAGATAAACAATTAATAGTTTTTGCAAAAATATTTCTCATTTTTACATTCTGCATGGTGAGTGGAGCTTTTTTACCGGATCTTATGTGGCATGTATTTGGATTCAACCAAATACGCCAACAATCTTTATGGCTACCATGTATTAGCATCGCAGGCTCTATTCTTGCAGGTTATGTTATTAGTTGTTTTTATAGTTGCAAATTAGATTTAAAAGAGTATAAAATTAATGCTGTTGATGTTGTTATATTAATACTTGTTTTCGGTAAAATGAAAGTATCGCAAAAGGTCTCGAAAAAGTTAGCACCCCAAATGGCATAAAAAGTGAGCCATTGTCAGCACCTGAAATAACCGCTACCATTAGTTTGTTAAGGACTAAGGAGGTAGCAGAAAGGTGTTAAGAATGGCTCAAGTAAATAATATCAAAGATCTCTACGAAAATGAAGACCTAAGTTTGCGAGAAATTTCCCGAAAGACAGGTCACAGCTTCAAGACTGTCCAAAAGTACGCCTACCAACTTGACTGGAGTGAAGACAATCTGCCGGATACCGAGCCAACGAGCTATCCGGTGCTGGGAGATTTCATTCCCATAATTGACGAATGGCTGGAGAGAGACCTAAAAATCCCGCGCAAGCAGCGCCACACCGTCTGGAGGATCTTCTGCCGTTTGCGGGATGAACACGGCTTCGGCGGCAGCTATTCCAGTGTGAAAAAATATGTCCGCAAAAAGCGGTTCGTGATGAATTCCAAGAACAGCGGTTATTTGCCATTAGAGCATGCGTTGGGCAGTGGGCAGGTGGATTTCGGCGAGCATCTCTATTACGACGGCGCCGGGCAGGAGCAGAAGGGTTATGCGCTGACCATTTCCTTCCCCAATTCCAATAAAGGCTACACCCAGACCTTCCCCTCGCAGAACCAGGAATGCCTGCTCACGGGCATGAAGCGTATCTTTGAGCATATTGGCGGCGTGCCGCCGGTGCTGCGCTTTGACAATATGTCCACCGCCGTTGTGCAGGTGCTCAAGGGTACAGACCGAATTCTCACAGACGGTTTTACACGGTTCATGTTGCATTACCGTTTCCGTGCGGAGTTCTGTAATCCGGCGTCCGGTAACGAAAAGGGTAACGTGGAAAACAAGGTGGGCTACAGCCGCAGAAATGCCTTTGTGCCGATCCCAACGATTGTGTCCTTTGACGATTTTAACGAGTCCCTGTGGGAATGGTGCGAGAAGGATGCCCAGCGCCCTCACTACAAGAAAAAGCGGCTGATTGAGGAGCTTTGGGAAGACGACAAAGCGAGTCTTCTGTGCCTGCCGGAGTATCCGTTCTCGGTGTTCCGCTATGCTGCGCTTACGGTGAGCAAAAGCGGATTTGTGACCATTGAGACTAACAAATATGGCCTTTCTCCCATACTATTCGGTGAAACGGTGCAGGCTAAGATTTTCTATGACCATGTGGAGTTTTTTCATTACCACCACCCGGTTGGCCACTACCGCAGGAGCTACAAAACCAATGATGAGATCTACGACTGGACGCAGTATGTGTCCGTGCTCTGCAAAAAACCGGGAGCGATTGAGCACACCCGCTTTTTTCACCAAATGCCGCAGCAGTGGCAGACATTTTTGGAACAGACCACCGGCAGAGAACGCAAAAATGCGCTTCAGCTGCTCAGTGAAATTGTCTCTGACGGCAACGCTGCTCTATGTGCCGATGCGCTGGAGCTTGCCGGTGAGCATGGCCGCACGGATACGGACAGCCTCCGGCAGTGCTATTACATGATTGCAAAGAAAGAGTACCGACCTGACCCGCTGAAACTGCCTGGTTCTCCGGCACTGCATTACAATCCCAACCTCTCCGCCTACGACGGGCTGACAGGAGGTGGCGCGAATGTCTGAGGAAATTGAACGGATGATGCGACAGGTGAAGCTGGGCGGCATGGCCAAGGAATGGCGCTCTGTCCAGTTTGAAAACACAGAGCAATATGTGACCGATCTGCTGAAGCTGGAGCTGAAGGAGCGCGAAGCCAACCGTATTAACCGCATGGTGAAAACCGCCGGTTTCCGTGTCCTAAAAACGCTGGATGACTTTGTGTGGACTTCCGCCACCCAACTGCCCAGCGGCTTGACTGCCGAGTACATGGAGGAACTGCAATTTCTCACACCCAAGGAAAATCTCATTTTTATGGGCGCCGTTGGTACCGGCAAAACTCATCTTGCCACGGCCATTGCCTTGAAAGCCTGCCAGGAGGGGCGACGTGTCCGCTTTTACACGGCGGCATCTCTTGCCAATATCCTGCTGGAGAAGAACAACAAGGGTGCGCTGAACAACTATCTCAGCACACTGAAAAAAGTGGAGCTCATTGTGATTGACGAGATTGGCTTCGTGCCGCTGCACAAGGATGCCGCAGAGCTGCTATTTCAGGTGATCTCCGACTGTTACGAACGCAAGAGCCTCATTATTACGTCCAATCTGGAGTTCTCACAGTGGAACACCGTCTTTGGCGACAACCGCCTGACAGCAGCGCTGGTGGACAGGCTGATCCACCATTCCCACATTGTAATCTTCTCCGGCGAAAGCTACCGGCTAACCCAGTCCATGCAGCGCCAGCGCACCCGCTGAAAAAGCGCTCCAAAATGTGAGCATTGGGCCCTGACCTGTTTGGCCCCCAAAAGGGCAGTGCTGGGTCTCCGACGCTGGCTGAACGAATAATCTATTAGGTGCTCCAAGGTGCTAACCGTTTCGGGGACCTTTTGCTAACATTTTTACTTGACGAACACATAATACTATTGGTTATATCTTTTTTACCAGAAAACAATGTCAACATATCAGAAATTCTGCTTAAATGTTTATTCATTATAATTATTATATTGGGTATTATTCCGCAATTTAGCAAAAAAACGAGAAAACGGTTATTATGTGGTGCTTTATGCGTATATGTAATTTTTGATTTTATGGCTTTACGACTAACGGTAGAGGCAGATTCCGCAATGACAGCACTTGAAGCAAATAAAAGGGCAGAAGAGGTTGTTAATACAACCCAAAAAGAATTTGGCTCGCTGAATATGAGCAAGGGCGAGAGGATCCTGACATGGAGCCCAGAAGCAACATATCCTTCTAATATTGCCGCAACATTAGGTTATTATGATTGTTTTGCCTATATAAACCCGATTTATGAAAAAAATTGGTATATCCACTCAATGGATCTTCACACAAGAGGAATTTTACAAAACATAAGATATTTTATGGTTTCAGAAAACAACAATAAGGATTATTTAAAATGGTTCAATGATATAGTGGGTAAAAAACCTGAGCAAAAAATTAACTTATATTCAGGATTTGACGCAACTAAGAAATCAGGGGTTTACGTTTATAAAAATGATACGGAAGGGAATGCTTGGCTAGTTAGTAATTGTGAAATTTATGAAGATGATAGTAGCGATAATAAGCGTGAAAGTATATTCAATAGGCTTAATGAAATAGATTTATCAAGCACATGTCTTATCAATAAAGCTACTCTAGATGAAGGTTTTTCAGCTGATAAAGAGGTTAAAGGAAAAGTGGTACTAAATAAGTACAATGCAAACAAAGTTGATTATCAGTGTTACACAGATGGTAATTCTGTATTGGTTACGTCTGACATATTATATCCTGGATGGAAAGTATATGTTGATGGCGTAAGACAGAATATTTTGGAGGTTAACTATGCATTTAGAGGAGTTTATCTTACACAAGGAGAGCATCATGTTGAATTTGTTTACATGCCTAATTCGGTGATTGTTGGTGGTAGTGTTTCAGCATTAGCATTGTTTGTGAGCATGGGGCTACTGATTGCTGACTTTAGAAATAAGCGCAAATCAAATAAGCTGCTAAAAGGTGGAAAGTAATAAGTCTGGAAATGCGTTTTGAGAGAAATATAAATTAATGATCTTAAAAACACGTGGTTCACTAATTCAAAAAATTATGGGATATGTCTTAATGGTCAATTTTTTGTTTGAAAAATTCATGTAGCGGCAATGTTTTGCTAAAATTTAGTTAAATTTTTAAAAACTGTAGAGGAAGAAGCAATTGCTTCTTCCTCTACAGTTTTTATCCTTTGCACAGCCCCCCCAGCAGCAGATCAAGCTCCTGTGTGGTGCGGGTTATGACATCGTAATCGCAGTTGTGCAGGCACCAGTCTATTAAACTACCACGCACAAACTTAATCAGCAGTTCAGCCGCCTGCTGCGGGGTGAAGTTTTCATTTAAACTACCCTGCTTGTGTGCCAGTGTGGTGTAGTGCAGCACGCGCTGATAATAGAGCCGCTGTGGGTCTACAGCGGCTTTTTGCTCATCTGTTAAAATGTTGCGGTAGTATTCCGTAACAACTGGCCCGGCCTCACGCGCGACAAATGATGTTTGCGTCAGCAGAATGCGCCTCAGCATTTCTACCGGCGGGCCGTCGGCCAGGGGCAGCTCTGCGGCCAAGGTTTCATCAAACAGTAAAAAGGCACGGTTCATCAGTTCTTGCTTTGAAGAAAAATGATGGTAAAATGCCCCTACTGAAATATTGCAGGCATTGCAGATATCCCGTACCGTTGTATTGCGCCAACCCTTTTGGATGGTCAACTGTTTTGCCGCTTCTAAAATGCGCGCTGCCGTTTTGGCAGGGCGCTCATTTTTTGTTTGCATATAACCCCCTATGGTACAAAAAGTGTTTTGTGCAGTTGCATTATACTACAAAACTGACTAGTTGTGCATTTTATTTAAAATAATCCTCTTTTTTACAAATAGTTTAGTATAAAATTATTGACATAAAATTAACAAAATGTTACAGTAAAAACAGAACGATGTTCGGTTTTGCTATTTTACAAGGTGAAAGTGAGGCAGGAGGATGAAAACAGATACGATCGTGCAATCTCTGGTAGACAGTTACGGCAGTTGGGTGTGCGAAAATGCCGAAAACTGCGCGGGTGGCACGGCCCGCATGACCCAAAACCTGTACCCGTATGATGCGATGTTCGCACCAGTGCAGATCAACCGGTTGAAGGTGAAAAATCGGTTAGTGATGGCGCCGATGGGCAACATTGACATGTGCGAGGAGACCGGCCGCCCGAACGAAAAAATGCTGCAATACTTTTTTGCCCGCGCCAAGGGGGGTGTGGGGCTGATCACCACCGGGCTCATCCCCATAAGCCATGGCATTGACCCTTCGGTCAGCGAGTTGGGCGGGCTGTCGTATTTCCCGCGCATCGACCGCAGCCGCACAGTGTTTTCCGGCTGGCGCGACCTTGCGCAGGGGGTACATGCATACGGCAGCAAAATTTTTGTGCAGTTGACCGCAGGCCTTGGCCGGGTGGGCAACCCGCAATGTCTGATCAACGAGCATAAATTCCCGGTTTCGGCGTCGTTTAACCCCAACTTTTACATCCCGCAAATCCCCTGTGTGCGGCTGAGCGATGGCAAACTGAAAAAAATCATCAAAAACGCCGGGCAGGCCACGGCGGATGCAAAGGCCGCCGGGCTGGACGGTGTCTACCTGCACGGGCACGAGGGCTATTTGCTGGAGCAACTGACGAACCCTGCGTTTAACCGCCGCAAAATGGGCCGCTATGCCGACTGGCAGCAGTTTGGCCTTGATATGGTACGGGAACTGCGCCGCCGTGGCGGTGACAGTTACCCCATTATGTACCGCATCGACCTTTCACTTGCGCTGAATGAGACTTACGGCGAAGATGGTATGAGCATCCCGGCACTGAACAAGTTTAAAAATGGGCGCACGGTACAGCAGACGCTGGATTATATGGTGAACCTGGTTAAGGCCGGTGTGGACATGTTTGATGTCGACCTTGGTTGTTATGACAACTGGTGGTTGCCGCACCCGCCGGCTGGTATGCCTGCGGGGTGCTTCCTTGCGGTGTCAAAGCTGGTAAAAGAGTATTTTGAGGAGCATCAGGTGAAATCAAACGCCGGGCTGCCGGTGCCGGTGGTGGCAGTGGGCAAGCTGGGCTACCCGGATATTGCCGAGCAGGCCCTGCGGGACGGTGCGTGTGACATGGTGATGCTGGGCCGGCCGCTGCTGGCCGACCCGGAATGGCCCAACAAAGCCTATGCGGGCAGGGTGAGTGAGATTTGCCCCTGCATCGGCTGCCAGGAGGGCTGCATCAACGAATTTGTAGACGGTGGGCACCCGCAGTGCGCGGTGAACCCCCGCACCGGGTTTGAGCACAGCATGCCAGAGCATGCCGCCCCGGCGGCAAAGCCCAAGCACATTGCGGTGGTGGGTGCCGGGCCTGCCGGTGTCGTATTTGCGGTGGAAGCCGCTGCACGCGGCCACAAGGTGGATTTGTTTGAGCGCAGCGGCAAAGTGGGTGGCAAAATTGTGCCCGGCGGCGCGCCCAAAATCAAGTATGAGGTAGAAAACTACCGCCGTTACCTTGAAAAACTGCTCAGCGATGCGGAAAAGGCCGGCAATGTGAAAACGTATTTCAATACCGAAGCCGACCCCGCGCAGCTGCAAAAGCGCGGGTATGACAGCATTGTGTTTGCGGTAGGCACCAGCGCGGTGTCGCCGCGCATCCCGGGCATTGACAAGGTGAAAACCGTGCAGGCCGTTGACCTGCTGTGCGACATTGGCCTTGCAGGGGGGGCGAAAGAGATCGTTGTGATTGGCGGCGGCGTGGTGGGCTGCGAAACGGCTTACTGGCTACATTACGAGCATGGCCGCAAGGTCACGGTGGTGGAAATGCTGCCCAACCTGATGGACGGCACCTGCACGGCGAACCGCGGGCATTTGATTCACTACATGCAGAAAGCAGGGGTAACACTGCTGAACTGCGCCAAGGTGACCGGGTTTGAAGAGCAACAGGTCAAGGTGAGCCGCAACAAGTCAAAAGGCGTGCCGGACCCGTACAACACCTGGCAGCCGATTTTACCGAAAAACATTGAAAACCCGCTGGCACCAAAGATGGGGCCGGAGGAGGAAGAACTGGTGCTTAAGGCCGACCTTGTGGTACTGGCAATGGGCGGCCGCCCCGATGACAGCCTGTTTTTTGAAGCGCAGAAAAACCATGCCGCACCAGAGCTGCACAATATTGGCGACAGCTTTAGCGCTGGCAAAATTTTAGAGGCGACCCGTGCGGCCCGCGCACTGGCGTCTTCGATTTAAAGGGGGCTTTGAGGTGACGATGCAACTGACACAGCAGCAACAGGCCATGCTGGACGGCGCGCAGGGCAAAGCCCTTGCAAAGGTGATGAAAACGCTGGTGATGTATGGCGAAACCTTTGGGGCAACCCGCATGGTACCGGTGACCAGCGATTATGGCCATTTGGTGACCAGCTTTGGGCTGGGGGTGCTGAAACCGGTATATGCACTGCTGGATGAAATCATCGCAGACGGTGTTGTGGCAAAACAGCAATTTTCGGTTGACCCGCGCCCGCTGCAAAAAGGGGTGCCGGTGACCCTGCTGCAAAGCTTGGTGTTCCGGCTGATGTACTCGAAACAGACCGAATACGAAGCCCGGCTGCAAAAGCTGGGGCTGATGGGGGACGATGCCTTCACCTGCGCCTGTTACCAGCCTGAGACCGGCAATACGCCGCAACAGGGGCAGGTGCTCAGCTGGGCAGAAAGCAGTGCCGTGGTGTATGCCAACAGCGTGCTGGGTGCGCGGTGCAACCGCAATTCGGGTATCATTGATATTTTTGGCAGTATTGCCGGGTTTGTGCCCGAGTTTGGCCTGCTGACCGATGAAGGCCGCCGTGCGACCTGGGTGGTAGAGCTGAAAACGACCAAACTGCCGCCCGCGCAGGTGCTGGGCAGCGCCATTGGCATGAAGGTGCTGGAAGAAGTGCCGTACATCCGCGGCCTTACGACCTATTTGGGAAATGAGCTGACCCCGGCGGTGCAGGATTACCTGAAGGATATGGGGGCGGCCACGGCATCCAACGGGGCGGTGGGCCTGTACCATGTAGAGGGCCTTACCCCCGAGGCGGTGCAACTTGGCGACGCGCTGCTTGCGCCGCAGACCAATACTTATGTCATTGACGACGCCGAATTGCAGCGGGTGATGGACAGTTACCCCTGCATCTGGAAAGAGGCGGATGCCGAGCCGAAGATGTGTTTCATCGGTTGCCCGCACCTTTCGCTTTCCCAGTTGCAAAGCTGGACGGCGCGGCTGGAACAGGCCTTGCAGCAGCAGGGGCGCCAAAAGGTGGCAATCCCGACCGTACTCACGGCGGCACCCGCTGTGGTGAAAGAGTTTGAGCAAACGCCGGATGCCGCCCGCCTGCAGGCCACCGGTTCGGTGCTGGCCTCTATTTGCCCGCTGATGTACATGAACAACCCGCTGTGCGGCAAGCTGCCCATCATTACAAACTCGAACAAGCTGCGCACCTATACCAGTGCACGCTATGCCACCGACGAGCGTATTTTGGCGGCCATTACACAAGGGGGTGCATTGCAATGAAGGTATTTAAAGGGCGCCCGGTCGTGCCGGGCACGGCACAGGCGGAGGCACTGGTGTCAAGCGCAGGCTTCAACACGCTGGCCAGCTTTCAAAAAAGCCTGATGTTTGGGGATAAAAAATCCTCCTGTTCAGACCAAAACAATGCAGAGCTGTATCAGCAGCCTATGGCGGGCAAGGCGCTATGCATGCCACAGACCATCGGCTCTACCACCGGCGGTATGGTGCTGTACTGCGCGGTAGAGATGGGGCAAAGCCCGGCGTGCCTGTTGTTTTCAAAGCCCATTGATTCACTTGCGGCGGCGGGGGCAATCCTTGCCGGGGTGTGGTCCGACGTCCCGATGCCCACGGTGGATAGCCTTGGCGATGAATTTTTGCAGTATGTAAAAAGTGGTATGCCGGTGGCAGTTGCGCCGGATGGCACGGTGACAGTAGGGTAACAGGGTAGAGTTGCCCATCATGGTTACATTAGAGCAAGCCGGCAGCAACGCTGCCGGCTTGCTTTTTGATAGGGAGGCAGGTATAGTAACAAAAAAGAGCGGGCAAATAACCAAAGCAAATGAAATAAATCGGGTAAAAATACACGGCACATGGTAAAAATGGCAAAAATAGAAGAAATAAATTGTTGAAAAAGCGAGCAGGTGACAGGGGATGCCGCGAAATCCAAAACTCATTTCTGAAAATCAAAAGAACCGGCGGTGGGAAACCGGTATACTGAAATCACCGAAATTCCCCGCAAAAGAGATCAAAAGGAGGAGTAAGACAGAATGAAAAAAGGAAAATCACTGCTTAGCCTGTTTTTGGCACTTGCACTCGCCCTCACCGCATTTAGCGGTTGCGGCAGCAAAAGTGCCAGCAGCGGTGCAGCCGCTTCGGGCGACAGCGCCGAGACCCAAAAGGTGGTCATGTACCTCATCACCTTCAACAACATCCCCGATGATTACAGTAAGGTGACCGATGCAATCAACAATTACATTGCAGAGAAATACCCGGATGCACACGTTGCGTTGGACCTGCGCCTGATTGGGCCGGCAGATTACAACGACAAGATTAAGTTGGCGATGCAGAGCGGTACTCAGATGGATTTGTTTATCCCGCTGGATTTGCAAACCTTCATCGCACAGAATATGTGCATGGATATCAGCAGCTACCTGGATGAATACGGCAAGGACATGGTAGCGATGATCAACAAAGATTTTGGTACCGACGGCTTTAGCACCCTAACCCAGAATGGCGCGATTTACGGTGTGCCTATCAACAAGGCAGTCGTAATCAACCCCACACTTTCTTATAACAAAGAAATGCTGGACGGTGTTGGTGTCTCGATTGACGACATCAATTCTATTTGGGATTTGAGCGACGTCTATGCAAAGGTCAAAGAGAAATATCCCGACGTTTACTGCTATGCCCCGACAAACCAGCAGGACACTTACATCTCGCTAATTTTGGAAGGCGACGACAAGATGGACCGTTTGGGTGATACCACCTACACCGGTGTTATCTTTGGCGACAGCGGCAAAGTGGTTGACTTGTATGAGACCGATCAATTCCGCAAATATGTCGATCTGATGCGCTCTTGGTATCTCGCCGGTTATGTGCCGCAGGATATGGCAACTTCCACCACCACGGCACCGGCTTACGCATCTTCTGGCCGTCTGTTCAGCACCTATGCCTCTTACTCGGGTGTTGACAAGCAGAGCGATAACAGCGTGCTGAACCAGCTGACCGGCACCGACGCGTACGGCAGCAAATGGATTTCCTCGTTCTATATGGACACCATGTCTACCAGCCTTGCCATGTGCGTTTCCAGCAACAGCAAGGTGCCGGAGGCGGCTGTCAAACTGCTGAACATCGTGTACAGCGACGAGTTCGTGCTGAACACCATCTTGTTTGGCATTGAGGGCGAAGACTATGTGAAACCCAGTGAGCATGTTGCGCAGTTCCCCGAAGGGCTGGATGCCAACACCGTGCCTTACACCGCTTACCTGTGCAATGGCGTTATCGGCTCAGAATCTTTGCAGTGGGTTACCACCAGCGAAGAGGATTACCAGAAAAAACTGCAGGCCATTGAGATGAACAAATCGGCAGAGCGCTCGCCGTACTATGGCTTTGTGTTTGATGCGTCGAACGTAGTGAACGAAATGACTGCTTTGACCAATGTGGTAAAGCAGTACTATCCTGGCCTTGTATGCGGCAGTCTTGACCCGGATGAGGCAATCCCGGAGTTCATCAAGGCACTGAAGGACGCAGGGGTTGACACGGTAGTGGCGGAAAAGCAAAAACAGCTTGATGCCTGGATCGCAGCCAACCAGTAAACTGCCAAATCTAAGATTCTGTGTGCAGAGTGAGGTTGTGTTTGCAACCTCACTTTGCTTTAGGAGAGTGTGTCATGACGAAGTCATCCAAAAAAAGGGCCCGCAAAAAAAGCCTGGCGCTGTTTGCAATGGCTATCCCAGGGCTTTTGTACCTGCTCATCAACAACTATATCCCCATGTTTGGCATCTTTATTGCCTTTAAGCAAATCGACTATTCTAAAGGGATTTTCGGCAGCGACTGGTGTGGGTTTGACAACTTTAAATTCTTGTTTCAAACCAAAGACGCATGGATTATGGTGCGCAACACCGTGCTGTATAACCTCACTTTCATTCTGCTCGGCACGATCTTTGCGGTCTTTATTGCGATTTTGATGTCTGAAATCACAAAATATTTTTGTTCTAAACTGTTTCAGGCGGGGCTCATCCTGCCAAACCTTGTTTCTATGGTCATTGTCGCTTATCTGGTATATGCGTTTTTGAACCCAGAGACCGGCCTTGTCAACAATGCAATTTTGGGTGCTTTGGGCAAAGACCCCGTTAACTGGTATACAACGCCCGGGTACTGGCCGGTGATCTTAGTGCTGGTACAGATGTGGAAAACTGCCGGGTATTCTTCCATCGTTTACATTGCCAGCATCAGCGGGATTGACAAGGGGCTGTACGAGGCAGCGCGTTTGGACGGCGCCGGCAAGCTGCAACAAGTGTTTAAAATCACACTGCCGCAGCTAAAGCCCACCATTATCATGATGGTGCTGATGTCCCTTGGGCGGTTGTTCAGCTCTGATTTCGGCCTGTTCTATCAAGTGCCGATGAACTCGGGCGCGTTGTTTGACGTGACCCAAACGATCGACACGTACGTGTATCGTGGCCTGATGACCTACGGCAACATTGGTATGTCGTCTGCGGCCGGTTTGTTCCAGTCGGTAATTGGGTTTGTGCTGGTTATGGTGGCCAATGCCATTGTGCGCAAACGCGAAGCCGAAAATGCATTGTTCTGAGGAGGGGGCTACTATGGGCAAACTGGAAACACGCGGTGAAAAATCGTTTCGTATTTTTGCACTTGTGTTATTGAGTATTTTAACGCTTTTGGCAATTCTGCCGTTTATCTTAATCATTGTTTCATCCTTTACCGATGAAGCTACACTGGTTAGCAACGGGTACAGCTATTTCCCGGCAAAATGGAGCTTGGATTCTTACCGCTACATGGTGCAGCAGGCAAAGGTCATCTTTCGTTCATACGGGGTATCCATTCTTGTGACCACCGTCGGTACGGCTATGAGCCTGCTTTTGACAACCTCTCTGGCGTACCCCATGTCGCGCAGCGACTTTAAATACCGTAACGTGTTGGTGTTTTTGGTGTTCTTCACCATGCTGTTCAGCGGCGGTATTGTACCGTCTTACATTATGTGGACACGCGTTTTTCACATCAACGACACCATTTGGGCGCTGATTATCCCGAACTATTTGATGAATGCCTTTAACGTGCTACTGGTGCGCAACTATTTTAAAAATAATATCCCGGATGCAATCATTGAGTCAGCGCAGATTGACGGTGCGGGTGAGGGGCGCATTTTGTTCCGCATCATGTTGCCGCTGGCTGTGCCGGTCAGTGTGACGGTGGGCTTGTTCTCCGGCCTTGCTTATTGGAACGACTGGATTAACGCACTGTACTACATTGAATCCCCAAAACTCTACGGGATTCAAAACTTGTTGATTCGCATGATGAACAACATCCAGTTCTTATCATCCGGGCAAAACGCAAGCCTTTTGGGCAACTCTATTATTGCGCTGCCCAGCAACGGTATCCGTATGGCACTCGCGGTGATTGGTATTCTGCCCATCCTGATTATTTTCCCATTTTTGCAGAAATACCTAATCAAGGGCGTTGTTATCGGTGCAGTAAAGGGGTAAGGGATGAAAGCACAGCAAGTCGTGGATGCGATTACCGCGTACGCCAACGTGCAAGACCCGCCGTTGCAAACCTGTGACGGGTATAAATTTGGTGGGCCGGATACAAAGGTAACCGGTGTTGTCACGACCTTTATGGCAACGGTAGACGTGCTGTGTGCGGCGCGTGCGCGGGGCGCTAACATGGTTATCACCCACGAGCCAACGTATTTTACCGGGCTGGATGCCACCGACTGGTTACAGCAAGACCCCGTTTACCTTGAAAAGCAAAAACTGCTGCAAGAGGGCAACTTTGTGGTGTGGCGTTACCACGACAGAATGCATATGATGCAGCCGGATGGTATTTATGAGGGGTTGCTTGCAGAGCTCTGCTGGCAGCAATACCGCCAGCCGGCAGTGCCGCCCCCGGTTATGGGGCCCGGTGGCCCGGTGAATTTTGAAGATTCTTTCAATGATTACTATGTACTGCCCCGCACCAAGCTGTGTGACCTTGCCGCCTTTTTAAAGCAAAAACTGCAAATGGATGCGGTACAGGTGATTGGCGACGGGCAGATGGAGTGCAGCCGTGTCGGGGTACTGGTGGGCGGTGGCAGCCTTGGGTTTGGCGATGAAGCCATGCCGATGAAGGTGATGCGCGCCAAAGACCTTGACGTGATGGTGTGCGGTGAAATTACCGAATGGACGCTTTGCGCCTATGTAAACGATGCAAGCCAGTTGGGCAAGCGCCGTGCGCTGATTATTATCGGCCACGAGCGCACCGAGGAGTGGGGCATGAAACATATGGCAACCTGGCTGGCACCGCTGGTGCCGGGGGTGCCGGTGTCGTTTTTGGATGCAAAAGAACCATTTTGGTATGTGTGACCCCTGTTTTTAAGGACAGAGGATAGAAGGGGGCAATAAGTTTGGCAATTCTAAATTTGACCTATTTTTCAAATGCGCTGCGCCGGCAGACCCACATGACTGCGCTGGTACCGGTGGAAGAAGTTAACTTGGCACCCGGCATGCCAATGCCGGACAAGTCAAAGCCGTTTCGCACATTGGTACTACTACATGGGTTTTCTGGCTGCGACACCGACTGGCTGTGTGGCAGCCGCATTGACGAGCTTGCGCTGATGCACAATGTGGCGGTTCTGTTTCCCTGCGCGGAAAACAGCTTTTATATCAATAATACCGCGCGCGATGCGATGTATGAGACGCTGGTCTGCCAGGAAACACTGGAAATTGGGCGCAAGCTGTTCCCGCTTTCGCACCGGCGTGAGGACACGACCATTGGCGGTTATTCAATGGGCGGGTATGGTGCACTGCGCGATGGGCTGAAAAACAACGATCTGTTTGGTAATGTGATTGCGCTTTCCTCCGCGCTGATTACCGACCAAATTGGCAAAGGCGAAATGAAACACGACAACCCCATGGCAAGTGCCGCTTATTATGAGCATGTATTTGGCCCGGCTGAGCAGGTGGCCGGTAGCGACCTTGACCCCAAAGTGTTGGCAAAAGCCGCAAAAGAGGGCAACGGCAAAGGCCCTGCGCCAGAGCTGTTTATTGCGTGTGGCGATGAGGACTTTTTGATTGAAGCCAACCGCAGCTTTAGTGCATATCTTGATTCAATCGGTTATGCGCACGAGTTCTTTGTTTCCCCCGGCATCCATAACTGGAAGTTTTGGGATGAATACATTGAAAAAGCAATGATTTGGCTGGATCAGAAGAGCGAGGTCGGTGCCGGTGCAGCTTCTCGTTAAAGGGGACAAAGCGTTTTATCGCAATATTTTGGTGATTTCGCTGCCCATTGTGGCGCAAAGCCTGATTACGATGGGGGTCAACGCGACCGATACGGTGATGCTGGGCAGTTTTGGCGAACAGCAGCTTTCTGCCGCCAGCATTTCCAACCAGTTTTACAGCATTTTTCAAATTTTTTGTATGGGCCTTGGCGGTGGCGCCGCGGTGATGACCGCCCGTTTTTGGGGCAGTAAAAACCGTGTGGGCATTCGCAAGGTCGTTGCGATTATGCTGCGCATTGCGCTGGCCGCGGCCTTGGGGTTTACCTTGCTGATGCGCTTGGCACCCGGTGCCGTGTTGCGGTTTTATACCACGGATAGCGCCATTGTAGGCTATGGCGAAGCATACTATTCCTTTTTGAGTTTTACCTTTTTGCTGCAAAGTATCTCGATGACGGTGGCGATTGTGCTGCGCAGTGTGGGTAAATATAATGTGCCGCTTATCGCCTCTGCCGGCTCGTTTTTGTTGAATATCTTTTTCAACTGGGTGTTTATGTTTGGCAAGCTGGGTGCCCCTAGGCTGGAAATACGGGGTGCCGCCATTGGTACATTGATTGCGCGCATTGTGGAATGCAGTATCATTCTTTTGTATCTGCTGGTGAAAGACAAGCAGATCAGTTTTCGGCCCAAAGATTTGTTTGCACCGTGCGGGGAGGTATGGCAGCCGTATTTAAAATATAGTGCGCCGGTCATTGTCAGCGATATTATGCTGGCCCTTGGGGCAAACTTTGTGGCGGTCATTATGATGAAAATCGGCACGAATTTTGTGGCGGCAAATGCCATTACCATGGTGACAGTACAAATTAGTACCTTCTTTACCTTGGCACTTGCAAACTCTGCCAGTATTATAATTGGCAACACGCTGGGCAAAGGGGACAAGGCAACGGCACAGGTGCAGGGCACGACCTTCCTTGTGATTGGTGCAGTGCTGGGGGTGTTGGCCGCCGGGTTGATCCAGTTGCTTAAGCCCAACATTTTGGGCCTGTATGCAGTACAGCCCGAGACAAAACAGATTGCCGCAGCCTTAATGGATTCAGTTAGCCTAATTGTGGTGTTCCGCACGACCTCCAGCGTACTGACCAAAGGGGTGCTGCGCGGTGGCGGCGATACCCGCTATATGATGGTGGCTGATGTGCTGTTTTTGTGGATTGGTAGTATCCCATTGGGGTCACTTGCCGGCCTTGTGTGGCACGCTTCACCTTTTGTAATCTATTTTTGTCTCAACATCGACCTCATCATCAAATCGGTCTGGTGTACGGTGCGGCTATTTACCGGCAAATGGATCAAAGAGTTGCATGGTACCCCAAATGTGGTACAGCAAAAGACAGCTTAAAAAGTAGATGAATTGTTCTTAAAAGCCATGCCGGTACAAGCCGGCATGGCTTTTTTATGTGAGAAGAACAATAGCAAAAAGCCGCCCTAAAGCGGCTTTTTGCGTTACGGAGGTAGATGAAAAATCACATGGGGCGGAACAAATCCGTGCGCCCCAGCGCGGTGGTGTCGGTGTACCGGTCGGTGCCGGTTTCACCGTTTTCGCGCAGCATGGCATCAAAACGGCGCAGCAGGTCTTTTTCTTCTTCGCTCGGCAGGTGAATTTGGGTACCGAGGTCAAGGTAATCTAAAAATCCGCTACATTGCGGCCATGCAATCGTTGTGGCTGCGCCCTCCATGCTGCCGGTTTTAATGAACTGCACCCAGTACGCCATCAGCTCTTTGCCAAAGGCCTGGTCGGCTTCGCTCATACCGTCCGGGTTAATAATGCATTTGCCGGGGCGGCCAAACACGTACGGCAGCTCAGAAGAGTGGGTAGAGCCCAGCCGCTCGCCGCGGCTGCCGGAATCCGGCCGCGTCTTGTAATATACATAGCAGGTTTGGCCCTGCTTTGCACATACTTCGCCAAGGCGGGCGGGAGAGAGAAACATCAAATCGCCCAAGATATTTAGCACCGAGCGAAAAGCAGAAACCGGTTCGCTGTGCGGGTAATGCTGAATCATTTTTTCGGCCAGTGCCGCGGGGTAAAGGCTGTGTACATAATCTTCAAACTGCTGAGGGGTGACATGTACATCGTTAAAAAAGCCAAACGAGCCAAATTCTTCACTGGTAGACCCGACTAAAATGTGCATCGGGTTAAACTTGCCCTCGGCAAGCAGTTTGTGCGGGGCATCGGGCAATACGTAGCCGTCAACACAGTAGTTCGGCGTATAGTGCTGCGCCAGCGATGCTTCAATCAAATCGCAGCCGTCCATCTCACGCAGCTGTTGCAGTGTTTTGCCGCCCAGCTTTTCTGCGAAGGCAAGGCCTTCACTTTCCATTTCAGACAGCGGTTTTGGGTCCATCATGCCGCCGAGCAGGGGGCAGCCGCTCTCTAAAATCACACTGCGGCACAAACCGGTTGTCAGCGGGGACATCAGCATGCAAGAGGTGCCCACCGACCCGCCGGACTGCCCAGCCACGGTGATTTTGTCGGGGTCACCGCCAAAGGTCGATACGTTTTCATGCAGCCACAATAAAGCTTCGCGCATATCCAGCAGCGCATAGTTGCCACTGGTGCCCTGCGCCGTTTCACTAGAGAGCTGCGGGTGGCAGAAAAATCCCATCAGGCCCAGCCGGTAGTTGATGGTGACGACCAAAAAACCCTGCTTTGCCAGCTGCTCGCCCTCAAAAAAAGGCGCCATGCCGGTGCCGGCCACCATGCCGCCACCGTGAATCCACACCAGTACCGGCAGCTTTTCCTGCCCGGTTTTTGCCGGTGTCCAGATATTGAGGTACAGGCAGTCCTCGCTGTCCATCTTGGCGGCCAGCTCAAAATCCTCTGTCGGCCAGTTGGCACGGCCGTCGGCCTGCAGTGCGCCGCCCGTCAGGCGGTCGGCACTGCGCACCCCAAACCAGCGCGCGGGCTTTGCCGGTGCGCGCCAGCGGCGTTCGCCAATAGGGGGGGCAGCATACGGTACTCCGCGAAATACGCGCAGGTCATCTTCTACCGTGCCTTTCAACAGGCCTTCATGCACCTTTGCATAGCCCTGTTGCAATGTGTGTTCGGTCATACAAATAACCACTCCTTTCTTCTACCTTTATCTTACCGCAGCAATGGGGGCGATGCTTTTGTTCTGCCGCTGCAAGCTTTTGATTTTGCGTACCCCCCTTTGCCACAGGCGGCAAAAACAAAAACACTGCCCGAAAGGCAGTGTTTTTGTAAGAATATGACTTTTTATACAGCGGGTGCACCGGGCAGTGTTTGGGGGGCAGTACAGTGCTTTTTATACTGGCTGGGTGAGTGGCCGGTGCATTTTTTAAACAGGGTGGAAAAGTAAGAAAAATTATCAAACCCAGCGGCCATGGCCACTTCGCTGATGTTCATAGTGCCCTTGCAAAGCAATTCTTTCGCCCGCTCTATTTTTTGTTCGTTGATATAGTCTTTTAAAAAGCAACCGGTTTGTGCTTTGAATATTTTAGAGACATAGTCCGGCGAGAGAAAAACGTGGTGTGCAATTTCTTCGCGTGTGATATCGCTGTCGCAATGCTCGATGATGTAGCGTTTGATTTTATCTACGATTGTCTCGGCCTGCTGGGCATCTTCAATGGCGTGCAGTGTTTTGTCGGTGACATAGCTACCCCACTTCATCAAATCAAACACCGAGGACTCGCTTGCCCGGAACAGTTTTTTCGATATTTCATCCGAAAACAGCTCGTGCACCATGATGTTTTCACGGTGCAACAGGGTGTAGATCATCTGCATATAGTCCTGCCGCAGAACATGCAGGTTTTGCGCATTCAGCAGGTTGCCGTCCTCCAGCTTTTTTACGGCGTGGCGCAACAGGTTCACCGCATCCACATAACGCCCACTGGTCAGTGCTTTTTCAGCCGCTTCGGTATCCAGCGCACAGGTCACATTTTCAGTTTCGGCTTGCACATCGGGGCCGACTACCGGTTTGTGGCGGCTGACGTTTTCGGTATCAAACAACTCCCACGCCTCGCGCCGCTGGGCCAGTTTGTCCAGCGGCAAAGGCTCGTCAAGGTAGCAAACAATGTCACAACGCAGATATTCGTGGCAGGCATCGGCGATGCTTTTGCAATCCGCCTGCACTGTTTTGGTGTCTTTGTCGGCCGTGAGTACCAGCAGCACATACGATTTACCGTTTTTTGTGTAGTCCAACACGCGCGCAAAGTTGGGGCGGCCAAACAGCAATTCACTTGCCATATTGCCCAGCGCATAGCGAAACGTGGCGCCGTTCCAATCGTTTTCGGCCAGCTGCGATTCGTTGACCGAGCACAGCACCAGCCGGTAAGCGGCATTGGTGTCGATGTCCATATAGCTGGGCCCATTAGCCCCGGCGGATGACTGCCCTGCCGTGTTGGAGAACAAAATTTCCCGCCACAATGCATTTTCCAGCCGCTCGCGGCTGTTCAGCCACAGGTCACCGTAGTCGGTGCGTTTTTTCAGCTCTGCGCGAAACGCAATTTTTTTAGAGGCTTTCACAATCTCTGCGCGCAAGGCCTTAATGTCCAGCGGTTTAATCAGGTAGGCGGATGCCTCATAGCGCAGCGCCCGGGTCGCATAGGTAAAATCGGCGTGGCAGGTCAAAAAGATAAATTCAGCCTCCAGCTTTTGGTCCCGTGCCCAGGCAATCAAATCCAACCCGGAGTATTTGGGCATTTCGATGTCACAAAGCACGATGTCCGGCCCGGCGGCCAGCATCAGTTCTTTTGCGCTCACCACGTTATAGGCAATATCGACGCTTTCAATGGAGAGTGCGCTCCAATTCAGTGCTTCGCTGATTGCTTGTGTGGTGGGGATATCATCATCCACGATCAAAAGCTTCATTTGAATCATTCCTTTCCGGGTGTTCGGGCAGCCAAAGCTCTACCCTTGCCCCGCCAAGTTCGCTGTTGGAAAGCCGCAACAAGTCGGCGCGGCCATAGGTCAGTACAAGGGTCTGCGCAATGTTGGCAAGGCCCACTTTTTCGCCGTTTTGGGGCGGGAAATCGGCAAGAAACTCCTCGGTAAACCCGCACCCGGTGTCCTCTATTGTCACCTTGGCACAGGGCACCGCCCCCAGCAGGGTGTGCTGTACCCGCAAAAAAATCGACAGGGTCTGCTTGCCGTCAAACGCGTGTTTGAAGATGTTTTCGATAAAGGTTTGGATCAACAGCTTTTGCACCGGGACCTCCCGCACATCCTCCTCCACATCGGCATAGTAAAAGATGAGCCCGGGGAACCGGATGCGCTGCAAGCGAATATAGGCCACGGCGTGGTCAATCTCGGTTTGGATAGTGGTGCGCTGATGGTTGTTGGTAAACAGATAGCGCAGGTAGACCGAAAGTGCCGCGACGAACTGCTGAATTTCTTTGTTTTGGCCCCGCATCGACAGGCTGGAGATGGTGTTGATGGCGTTGAGGTAAAAGTGCGGGCTGATCTGCATTTGCAGGTATTTCAGCTCGGCGCTCTGCCGCTCCAGCTTTTCTTCGTAGGTGCTGATCTTCAAATCTTTGATTTCCTGTGTCATGTTGTTAAACGATCCAATTAGGGACCGGAACTCTGACGCGTCCCCCTGCTGCTGCGGGATCTGGTAGTCGATGTTGCCGCCCTCAATTTGTTTTGTCGCTTCGGCCAGCCGGGTAACGGGGCCTGCAATCTGCCGTTTTAGGTAAGCCGTGCACAACACCACACCCGCCACGGCCAGCACGCTGAGTGCGATAATCAGGTATTGCGCATTTTCGAGCCCGTAGTAGATATCCTCATTTGCCAAAAGGCCGGAGATGCGCAGCGACACCCGCGGGTATTGCTCGGTAATTACCGTGTAACGGCCCTGATAATTTGACGTGGTCTCGGTTTCATTGGGGAACGGTTTTGCTTTGCCGTCCCCCAAAACATCCTGTGCGTCCCCGGCCAAAACTAAGCCGTTTTCATCGGTGATGAGGTATTGCACATTGCGCGCATTGGAGGTGTTTTTTAAAATGGAGACAAAGCGGTCCAACTCGACAAATGCCCCGATGCGAATTTGTTGCAGGGTGTAGGTCTGCATCAGGTAATAACTGCCGCCAAGCTGTAACAAATGCCAGTGCCCGTCCACCGCGTCGTTGATTAGCGTGGGGTTTGCTTTAATATAGTCTTCTATGGCAAACTTTTGTGACCAGTCAACTTGGGTTTGGTAGCGAAACAAATACGTATTGCCCGTGGGGTAAGCAAAATACAGGCAGGCAAGTGCCGCATTGCTGCGCACCTTGTTTTCCAGTACACTGGTCATGTTAACCGAAGCGACGTACCGTTTCAGGCTGTCCTGCTGCTGATAGCTGTTCAGCTTACCCAAATTGTCCAGCGACATTTCATTTAGCGTTGTCGAAGCGGCGCTCAGCTCGGCGTCGATCTGCTCCATTGCAAGGGACATCAGGCTTTTTTGTTGCTGCACAATATTGCGGGTGGCAATTTGGTAGGCATACAGGTTACTTAAAAACAGAAAAAAGATCATGGTGCTCAAAATCAGCACAATGATGGCGCTGATGCGAAACACGATAGAGCTTTGTCGCCCGTCTTTTTTAAACAGTTTAAATTGCGGCAGGGTCACTGCGGTTCACCTCACTTTGCGAGGGCATTGTGCGCATTATTGGTTTAGCCAAGGCGCCAGTGCGGCAGCCAGCTCACGCCCCATGCGTTGCTGTGATTTGACCGACGGGTGGCCCAGTGCGCCGGTGCCCTCGGTGGGCAAAAACATGGCGCCGTATTTCAGGCAAAAAACGCGTTCGTCGCCGGTTTCGTGCTGGTAGCGCTGCGCCGCGCGCAGAATGTTATCATACAGGTAATACTCCATCGAGCCAAGGGTGCAGGCCAGTACCGGGGCAGGGCCGTTTAGCCGGCGCAGCTGGTGCAAAAAGGCGACATACTGGTCTTCAAAATGCTGTTCTTCTTTGCGGTCGTGGCCGGATGCCCGCACCCGAAAAGAATCATTGGTGCCAAGGTTGATGATGATGGCGTCCGGCACAAACGATGTAAAATCCCACGCGGCAAAGCCCTCTTTCAACCCACTGCATTCTTGGTGATAACGGTCGGTGTAGGCGTAATAATCCTCCATTGCGCGGCGCGGGGGGTCAAAATCCGGGGCTTCGGGCAACGACAGTTTAAAGTTGGGGTCATACGAATTGCAAAGCGGGATACCCGAAACACAAATACTGTTGTAGTCGGCGTTCAATAGCCCTGCCGCGGTGGCGCTGTAAGTGGCAAACCCGTTTTCAAGCTTAGTGGAAAAATACAGTTCGCCGTGTTCGTCCAGCTCGTCGCCAAAGCCGCAGGTGATGGAATCACCAATAAATTCAAGCCGGCAGGCGGGCTGGGGGTGTTCTACCGGCAAAAAAGTCCCATCGGTGGTGAACTGCTTTACCCCGGCACGGCCCTTGCTTGCCTCCGAGCGTTTTACTAGCCGCAACCGGTGGGTGGCGGGCACGTCGCTTTCAAACAGAGTATATTGAGAGGTACCGGCCGGCAGCGAAAACAAGGTGCGCGGCTGGGGCTCGTCATCCACAAACACAGCAAGCCAGGGGAAGCTGTCGCCCTCGGTGGGGAAATAATCGGCTTCTACCTGTAACGTACAATCTAATTTAGTACCGTGAAACCGCACTTCAATGCCCGCGGCAGTCCAGTTAAACCAGCGCACGCCCTGCGCTTCTTCGTAAAGGGTGCGCCCAAGCGGGTGCCAAAGTTCGGTTTGTGTCTCAAAAGTCAATTCCATTGTATTCATCCTCTGCTGTTTTTTGCCCGCCCGCAGCCCAGGGGCCAGGGGTCAGGGTGATTGCTGTTTTGTGATGGCCATGCGGGTCAGGTGGTCTCGCGCTCAATGAGTTTCACCGGGAACACCGTGGCAAGTGGCGTGGGGTGCTTTTTGCACTGTGCAACGCTTTGCACGGCAAAGTGGCTGATGGCGTGCACGTCCTGCCGTATGGTTGTGATGGCGGGGGTAGTCAGCCGCGCCAGCTCAATATCGTCGTACCCCACAATTTTCAGGCTGCCGGGTACCGGGCGCCCGGTTTTTTGGCAGTAGCGCAAAATTTGTGCGGCAATAATGTCGTTTGAGGTAAAAACCCCGTCTATCGCCGGGTGCTGCGCAAAAAAGGCGGTGATGATTGCTTCATAGTCCATCGAGACAAATTGTTCTTCTTCAAGCTCCAGCACAATAGGCTGTAAGCCGTGCTTTGCCAGCTCGCTGGCAAAGCCGTCCTGCCTGCGGTTGGCATCCATGCCGGGGGTGATGCTGCCGCTAAAATACGCAAGGTTACGGCACCCCTTTTGCACCAGCAGTTTGGCGGCAAGGCGGCCCCCGTTTTCATTGTCCGAGCACACCGACGGGATGCCCGGTGACAGCGTGCGGTCAATCGAGATGACCGGCATATCCATTGCAATATCCTTTGCAAGGTCCTGCGTGTGGCTTGCAATCAACACGCCGGCCACCTTGTTGGCTTTGAGCATCGAAAAGTATTCGATTTCCTTTTGCTTTTCGTGGTTTGACACACACAAAAGCAGCTTGTATCCCAGCTCACAGGTGGCTTGCTCCACTTCGTGGATGACCTTGCAAAAAAAGTAATTGCGGGCAGAGGGCACAATCAGCCCAATCATGTTGCTTTGCTGCTTGGAAAGCGAGCGTGCCAGCTCGTTGGGCTGGTAATCCAGCTCTTGCATGGCGCGTTGTATTTTGCAGGTAGTTTGCGCGCTGACAATGCCGGGCTTGTTCAGCATGCGCGAAACGGTGGTGACCGTGACACCCGCACGG
>JAQVCK010000147.1 GCA_028689835.1 Pygmaiobacter sp.
CCTCTTTGTCCAGCACAAATTCAATCGTGCCGGCCCCCTCGTACCCACAGGCGGCGGCCGCCTTGACAGCGGCTTCGCCCATGGCTTGCCGCAGCGCCGGTTGCAGCGCGTGCGACGGGGATTCTTCCATCAGCTTTTGGTTTTTGCGCTGGATCGAACAATCCCGCTCGCCCAAATGCACCACATGCCCCATGCCATCGGCCATGATTTGAAACTCGATATGGCGCGGCTGCAACACCAGCTTTTCGACATATAATTCGCCGTCGCCAAAACAGGCAATGGCCTCGGCTTCGGCAGCGGCAAACGCCGCCGCCAGCTGTGCGGGTTCCAGCACGCGGCGCATGCCGCGCCCGCCGCCGCCCGCGCTTGCCTTTAGCAACACGGGGTAGCCGATGCGTTCTGCTTCGGCCGCGGCCTTTTGTGCCGTTGCCACCGCACCTGCCGAGCCCGGCACCACCGGCACCCCGGCGCTTTGCATCAGCGCGCGGGCCGCGGCCTTGTTGCCCATGCGGCGGATGACATCGCCCGACGGCCCGATGAACACCAGCCCGTTTGCGGCGCAAAGGTCGGCAAAATCGGCGTTTTCAGATAAAAAGCCATAGCCGGGGTGCACCGCTTCGCAGCCGGTTTGCAGCGCGGCGGTCAAAATGGCCGTTTGGTTTAAATAGCTGTCGGCCGCCTTGGGCGGGCCAATGCAAACGGCCTGCGTCGCAAGCTGCACATGCAGCGCGGCTTCGTCCGCGGTCGAGTACACGGCCACCGTTTCAATGTCCAGCTCACGGCAGGCGCGCAGAATGCGCACGGCAATTTCGCCGCGGTTTGCAATTAAAATCCGTTTCAGCATCGGCTCACTGCTCCCGCACGCGAAACAACCCGTCGCCAAACCCGGCCAGTGCGCCGTCGCTCAGCAGCACCTCTTCAATCACGCAGTCAAACGGTGCGGGCACGTCGTTCATCATCTTCATGGCTTCCAGCACGGCCACGGTGTCGCCTTTTTTTACGGCGGTGCCCGGCGCGGCAAAGGGGGCGGCCCCCGGTGCGGGCGCGGCGTAAAAGGTGCCCACCAGCGGCGCGGTGATCAACCTGCCGGCGTCTGCGGCGGCGGTTTGTGCCTGCGGCGGCGGGGGCGCTGCTGCGGCAGCGGATACACTGGCCGGGGCGGCGGGCGCCGCGGTGCCGGTGGTGGCTTCGCCTTTTTGCAGCACCACGCGGGTGCCGTGCTCTTCGTACTCCAGCCGGGTGAGGGCCGTGCCCTCAAACTGCTGCATTAAAGTGTGCAGTTCCTGTGGTGTCATGGGGTGCCTCCTTTGTTCTGCCTTTTGGGGTGGGCAGTCAGCCCGCGTTCGCCTCAAGGTAGGCCACAATGTCGCCCACGGTTTTCAGGTTCATCAGCTCGCCGTCGGGTATCGTGATGTTCAGCGCCTCTTCAATTGCCATGTTCAGCTCTACGGCGTCCAGGCTGTCAATGTCCAAGTCCTCGGCAAGGCGGGCTTCGGGGGTGATAGCGTCAAGGTCGCAGCTCAGGGTGTCCACCATCAAATCGCGTATTTTTTCAAACATAAATAAAGTACTCCTTTGATTAAACAAAATATTAGAATAATTTAGCTAAATAATTTTAAGTAAATTATTTTAAGCACATTTTACGGCGTTTGTTTGGCATTTGTCAAGTAAACAAATTGTGAAACTGTGCTGCACGGGGCCGCCCGCTAAAAATAAAACCCAAATGTTAGAAGTAATAGTATTACAATAAAATCCAAAAAATAGAAATTTTACAAAACAAGGGGCAGGTTAGCGGCAAAACAAAGTGAAAGAAAGGGCAAAATGGGGTTGTCTAAAAAGAAAAGCGCGAAAATTGTCGAAAACAAAGTCTCTGTAAAATTTTAAAATTCACTTTTTATTTAAGTTTTGTTACCGATAATTATAAATAGACGAAATATGTGCTCGGTATGCTTTTTGGTGCAAACTAGTGGGAGGGATTACGTAACGTGAAACTCAGGAAGAATAAAAACAAGCAACCAAAGGAACCAAAGGAAAAAAAGGTCAAAAAACCAAGGAAGAAAATGAACCTTGCAAAAAACATTAAAATTTCAAAGTTGGTTACTGCCGGGTTTGCAATCGTGATGGTGATCTCGATTTTTATCGGTACGGTGGGCATCGTGGGGATGTCCAGTATCAGTGCCGCCGATAAAACGCTGTACGAAGAACAAACAAAGCCGCTGGAATACATCTCCAGCATGATCGAAAACGCCCAGCGTATGCGGGTTGAAGCGCGGAATGCAGTGGTGTATGCGGGCGACTATGACAAGTTGGACGAAGTGGCCAAAAACATCGAAACCTACAAAGCCACCTTTGAAACCAATAAAGAAAACTACAAAAGTGCAGTGACCAAAGGTGACGCACAAGAGCTGATTGCCCAGGTGGAAACCCTGTACAACGAAAATTTTCTGCCTACCATTGAACGCACGATGAAATTTGCCAAAGCGGGCGACGTGCAGATTGCCAAAAAAACACTTGAGTCCAATGCGGCAGAGAGCGACCAAATGATTGAATTGCTCAACCAGACCTTTGTCAACAGCAACCGTAACGCACAGGCCAAAAGCGATTCAAACCAAAACCTGTACGTTGTTTGCCTTGCAACACTGGGGGTTGTTTTAGTGGTGGGCCTTGCCGTGGCCGTGCTGCTGGGCCTGAACATTTCGCGCGCCATCAACGAGCCGATTAAAGAGCTGGTAGAGGTTACGGCGCAGTTTGAGCGCGGCCGCCTGGACACCCAAATCACCTATGAAGCGAAAAACGAAATGGGGCAGCTGGCCCAATCGCTGCGCTATGCGTTTGACCGCACAGAAAAGGTGGTCAACGAAATTTCCGATATGCTACTACGCATGTCCGAAGGCGATATTTCGGTGGAAGAGTTGCCGGAGTATGCCGGCGATTTTGCCCCCATCTCGTTTGCGGCCAACACGATTTTAGAATCCCTCAACGACATGATGACCCGCATGCAGGCCGCTGCCGACCAGGTGGACGGCGGGGCAGGGCAGGTCTCGTCCGGTGCCCAGCAGCTGGCACAGGGCGCAACCGAGCAGGCGAGCTCGCTGGAAGAGCTTGCCGGTGCGATTGAAAGCGTCTCGCAGAAAATTACCGACAACAACACCCATGTCACCGAGGCATCGGGCCACATCCGCCAGACGGCAGAGTATGTCAGCGACAGCAACACACAGATGCAGCAGATGGTCGAAGCGATGGGCGACATCAACACGTCGTCAAAGCAGATTGCAAACATCATCAAGGTCATCGACAACATCGCGTTCCAGACCAATATCCTTGCGCTGAACGCCGCAGTGGAAGCTGCGCGCGCCGGTGCGGCGGGCAAGGGCTTTTCGGTGGTGGCAGACGAGGTGCGCAACCTTGCCGGCAAGGTTGCCGACGCGGCCAAACAGACCACCCAGCTGATTGAAAACTCGGTGCAAAAGGTGGATGCGGGCACCCAGCTTGCGGATAAAACAGCCGAAGCGCTGCACAACGTCACCGAAAACATGAACTATGTTAACGAGACAATTTTGAAAATCGAGCAATCGTCGGCAGAGCAGGCCGCCGCCATTGCCGAGATTACGCAGGGGGTCGACCAGATCTCGAACGTGGTACAAAACAACTCGGCCGCAGCAGAAGAAAGCGCCGCCGCAAGCGAGGAGCTTTCGGCCCAGGCAGACCTGCTGAAAGAAGAGCTTTCCAAGTTTACCCTGCGCGCTTAACCATGTAACAACACCGTTTGAATGCGGTGTAACCGGCCCGCCGCAAACTACCTTGCAGCGGGCCGGTTTGTTGTGTGCGCCACCTGTTGACAAGCCTGCTGCGCAGGTGTAAAATATGGGTTACCAAATACAAGACGGTATTTGGCGATACGACAAAAAGCGTTGACGCGGACATGGGCGGCAAAGTGACCGGAAAGAGAGCGGGGCCTTGTGCTGAAAGCACCGCACGGCAACACACTGCAGCTTACCGCCGCGGAGTGCAGGGGTGAACCCTTGCCGGCAGGGGCCGTTATTCCCCACAACGAGCGGCACCGCGCACAGCGGTGCAATGCGGGTGGAACCGTGGGTCACAGGACTCATCCCGAATGGGGTGGGTCCTTTTTGTTTTGTCCCGCAAACAGGCCCCCCCGGCAGTACGTTATTATTTTGGGGCACTAAAAGACCAAAAGGGAGGTCATTCGCATGATCAAAGTTACATTAAAAGACAATGTTGTCAAAGAGTTTGAGCCGGGTACCTCGGTTGCAGAGGTTGCAAAATCGCTGGGCGCCGGGCTGTACAAGGCCGCCACCTGCGGCAGGGTGGACGGCAAGGTCGTTGACCTGCGCACCCCGTTGCAGCAGGACTGCCACCTTGAAATTTTGACCTTTGACGATAAAGACGGCAAAAAGCCGTTCTGGCATTCGGCCAGCCATGTGCTGGCACAGGCTGTGCGGCATTTGTTCCCGCAGGCCAAGCTGTCCATCGGGCCCGCCATCGACGGCGGCTTTTATTACGATTTCGACGTCGCCACCCCGTTTTCGGCCGACGACCTTGAAAAAATTGAAGCCGAAATGAAAAAAATCGTCAAGCAGGACGAGCCCATTGAGCAGTTTTTGCTTGCGGCAGATGATGCCCGCGCGCTGGAAAAAGACGAGCCGTACAAGCTGGAGCTGCTGGAAGAGCACGCCGGCAAGGGCGAAAAGCTGTCGTTCTTCCGCCAGGGCGATTTTACCGACCTCTGCGCTGGCCCGCACCTGATGAGCACCGGCGCCATCCGCGCCATCAAGCTGACCAGTGCCACCGGCGCCTACTGGCGCGGCGATGCCAGCAAGGCCATGCTGTGCCGCGTGTATGGCACGGCGTTCCCCAAGGCCAGTCAGCTGGAAGCCCACTTAAACATGCTGGAAGAGGCGAAGCGCCGCGACCACCGCAAGCTGGGCAAAGAGCTGCAACTGTTTGCGTTGTTGGAGGAGGGCCCCGGTTTCCCGTTCTTCCTGCCCAAGGGCATGATCCTCAAAAATACCCTGATTGACTACTGGCGTGAAATCCACCAGCAGGCCGGCTATCAGGAAATCAGCACCCCCATCATCCTCAGCCGTGCCCTGTGGGAGCGCAGTGGCCACTGGGACCACTACAAAGACAACATGTACACCACTGTCATTGACGACGAGGATTTTTGCGTCAAGCCGATGAACTGCCCCGGCGGCATGCTGGTGTATAAAACACAGCCGCACAGCTACCGCGAGCTGCCGTTGCGCGTGGGCGAGCTGGGCCTTGTGCACCGGCACGAGCTGTCCGGCGCATTGCACGGCCTGATGCGGGTGCGCTGCTTTACACAGGACGACGCACATATCTTTATGACGCAGGAACAAATCAAAGACGAGATTAAGGGCGTTGTAAGGCTGATTGACCAGGTGTATTCGCTGTTTGGGTTTGAATATCACATCGAGCTTTCCACCATGCCGGAAGACCACATTGGCGAGCTGGCGGACTGGGAAACTGCGACCGACGCACTGCGTGAAGCCATTGAAGAGATGGGCCGCGATTACGAAATCAACGAGGGCGACGGCGCGTTTTACGGCCCGAAGCTCGACTTCCACCTTGTGGACGCCATCGGCCGTACCTGGCAGTGTGGCACCATCCAGTTGGATATGCAGATGCCTGAGCGCTTTGAGCTGGAGTACACCGGTGCCGACGGCCAAAAGCACCGCCCGGTTATGATTCACCGCGTGGTGTTTGGCAGCATTGAGCGTTTTATTGCCATTCTCACCGAGCATTTCGCCGGTGCGTTCCCCACATGGCTGGCCCCGGTGCAGGTGGAGGTCATCCCCATCAGCGAAAGCCACCACGCCTATGCCGGGCAGGTGGTTGAGGCGCTGAAAGCCGCCGGTGTGCGGGCAGAGGCAGATTTGCGCGCGGAGAAAATGAACTACAAAATCCGCGAAGCACAGCTGCAAAAAATCCCCTACATGCTGGTGGTGGGCGACAAAGAGGCCGAGGCCGGTACGGTTGCGGTGCGTGCCCGCAAAGAGGAAAACGCCGGCGTGAAGCCGCTGGCAGATTTTATCACGGCCATTCGCGCAGAGATTGACAGCCGCGCGCGCTAAATTAGCAAGTAAAAACACAAAAAGCAGGGCCCCGCAGGGGCCCTGCTTTTTTGCGCCGCGGCAAAAAAGCGCGCCGCGCCACAGCGGCGCAAATGATAAGGTACAATAAGTTGCGCAAAAAGAAAAAGGGATAAAAAGAGACATGGTTTGCAGTCTCTGATAGAATGAAGTCACGACACACCATTCTGAAAGGAGACAACAAACCATGTCCGAGAAAAT
>JAQVCK010000148.1 GCA_028689835.1 Pygmaiobacter sp.
TGAACTGAATTTAATCGCTTTTCACTCAGCACGCAATCGCTTGCGTCCTTAATGTGAATTACTTTAAAGGAATTTTTTTGTTTAACGAGCAGGTTAAATTCCTGCTCTAGAGATCCTTCAAGCTTTTTCTGTATTGTTTAATTTTCAAGGTCCTGTACCCCGCTCTTTTGGGGGTTTTGCTCAACCAGCTGTTCGCAGTGGAGCTTATTTAGTATAGCGTATTCGGTTCATTTTGTCAAGCATTTTTTTGAATTTTTCAAATTCGTTTTTCGTGCTTGGCAGCCGGTAAACCGGCACCCAATCCGCTGTGTTTTGCGGCCCCGCATGGGGCAGCTCAGTTATAATACCACACCCTCAAAGCAGAAGTCAACAACTTTCTTCTGTTTTTTTGAAATAGTTTTCGGCTTCGTCAAACCGCCTGAAACACAATCACATTTTGCAATAACTTTACATTTTATCGTCAGTTTTTTCCACCGCTTTCCACCTGCTTCACGGTAAGGCCGTGCACCTCTCTTTTTATCTCTTGTTTTTCCTGTAACTACAAACACCCCTGCTCCTTTTTCATGTTTTTACCTTGTTGCAACTTACGTCCTTTTTGTCCCTTATTAGATAAGTAATATATAAAAGGCACCGCGGCCTACACTTAGCACACAAGCAACACACCTTTTACAGGCAACATAAAAAGGCAGTAGGGTGTCCGTTGCCCTTGTGGGCACCCCTACTGCCTTACTCCTTGCTTTTTGCTTCTATTCTATATCGTAATGAATAAGAACCCGGTTTACTTGCCCTGCGTTTCTGCGCTTTGCTCCGTTAAAAACAGCCGGGCAGCACCGGCAAGGTAAAACGACCCGCACACGCAAAACCCTTTGCCCCGGGCCTGTGCCTTTTGCAGCGCAAGTTCTAAGCTGGCACAGGCTTCTACACGGTCAAAATACTGGGCAGCTTCCATTGCCAATGTGTCAGCATCCAGCGCACGGGGAGTATGTGGCGGTGTAACGGTATACACCTGGTCAAAACACCCTTGCCATGCTTTTAGTACTTTATCGCGGTCTTTGTCCTCTAAAATGCCCATCACCCCGGTAAGGGGCGGGGTATGCGTTGCCTTTAGCAGGGTGGCAAGTGCTTCGGCACTGTCCTGGTTATGACCACCATCCAGCAAAATGAGTGGAGAAGTTTGCAACACCTCGGTGCGGGCCGGCAAAGTAGCTTTTTCAAGGCCCGCAATAATGGCTTCGTCCGAAATATCCCACCCTTTATCGCAAAGTGCAAGCACTGCTTCTATGGCAACGGCACAATTTGCCGCCTGATGGCTGCCGTGCAATTTTAGCCGTACCTCATACCCGCCATAATTGACATAGTTTTCTACCATGGTTTCTCGCAACAGGTAAATATCTCGTGCCTGTGGCAGGCGCAGCGGCACCGCCATTTCTTTACAACGACGGGCAATAATGGCGGCAACCGACGGGCGCTGCAGTGGGTAGCTGACTGCAATGCAGCCCGGCTTTAAAATGCCGCACTTATCCTCGGTGATCTTTTCAACGGTATCGCCCAAAATTTCAGTATGATCTAGGCCAATATGGGTAAAGCAGGCCACGTCTGTGGTGGTGACAATATTCGTAGAATCCAGCGCGCCACCAATACCTACTTCAAGACAGACGAGTTGACAACCTAATTGTACAAAACACAAAAACGCCACCACGGTAATCAGCTGAAACTCCGTGGCATAAATGCCTTCTTCCTCCAGCTCGTCGCTGACTGCTTTGACCTTTGCCGTAATTTCGCCCAGCACCCCCTGCGGCAGGGCTTCGCCTGCCACAGTGATGCGCTCGGCAAAGGCTTCTACATGCGGCGAGACAAACAGCCCTGCGCGGATACCTGCCTCGTTTAAAACACTGGCAATCATTGCCGCCGTGCTGCCCTTGCCATTGGTGCCCGTAATATGCACAAAGCGCAGCGCATTCTGCGGGTTGCCCAGCTTGGCGGCCAAAAGCTGCATTGCCTGCGACTGCTTGCCGGTGCCAAGGCGTTCACGGCCATCCAGCCATACCACGGCTTGTTCGTCGGTCATACTCGTTTCTCCTTTATAAAAGGCGCAGGCGCACCTGCTGTGCTGTCCCTGCGCCTTTTTGTTGCTAATTGTTAGCCCAACGCCGCAAGCGATGCCGCGATGTGCTTTTTCTTTTCTTCTGCCTTGGCAAGGCGCGCGCGCTCGTTTTCTACCACCTGCGCAGGGGCCTTGGCCACAAAGCCCTCGTTTGCCAGCTTACCCTTGGTGCTTGCAATCTCTTTTTCGCAGGCTTCCAGCTCTTTGGTCAGGCGGACCAACTCTTTTTCGCGGTCCACCAGTTCCATCATGGGGATAAACGCACGGGCTTTGTCGGTGATTACCTGTACCGAAGCCCCGGCATCCCCCTTAAACTGCGGGCCAATGTCAATGGCATTTGCAAACGCAAACTTTTCAAGGTATGCCCCGCCCTTTTCAAAATCAGCCGGGTGCTGTGTCTCGATAAACATACGCGTTTTTTTGGCGGGGTGTACCCCCATCTGTGCACGGACGGCACGCACCGCTTTGATTAACTCAACAAGGTTGGTAAAGCCCGCTTCATCTTCGGGGAAATTCAGCGTCTCACTGTACACCGGCCAGCTTGAAACCATAATGCTCTCGCCACTGCCGGGCAGTGCACGGTAAATTTCTTCGGTGATAAACGGCATAAACGGGTGCAGCAGTTGCAGCGCACCGCGCAGCACATACACCAGCACACGCCGGGCATTGTCCGCCTGCGCCGCGTCGTCGCCGTTCAGGCGCACCTTGGCAATTTCAATGTACCAGTCGCAGTAAACATCCCAAATGAAGTCGTAAATTTTTTGCGCCGCAAGGCCCAACTCAAACCGGTCGATGTTTTCAGTGACTTCGCGCACCAGCGTGTTGTAGCAGGACAGCACCCAGCGGTCGGACAAATCCAGCTCTTTGGGCAGACCCGGTTGCAGCTCATCCTTCAGGTTCATCATCACAAACCGGGTCGCGTTCCACAGCTTGTTGGCAAAGTTGCGGCTTGCTTTCACCTTGTCTTCACTGTAACGGATATCATTGCCCGGTGTGGAACCGGTGACCAGCGTAAAGCGCAGCGCATCGGCACCGTATTCTGCAATAACCTCCAACGGGTCGATGCCGTTACCCAGTGACTTTGACATCTTGCGCCCCTGTGCGTCACGCACAAGGCCATGGATGAGCACCGTGTCAAACGGCACTTCACCGGTATGCTCCAAACCGGAGAAAATCATGCGGGCAACCCAGAAAAAGATAATGTCGTAGCCGGTGACCAGTGTGTTGGTGGGGAAGAAATATTTAAAGTCGGGCGCATCGGTATCCGGCCAGCCCAAAGTCGAAAACGGCCACAGGGCAGACGAGAACCAGGTATCCAGCGTATCCTCGTCCTGATGGAACGAGCTGCCACCGCACTGCGGGCATTTTTTCGGCATTTCGCGGCCCACCACGGTGTGGCCACAGGTATCGCAGTAATAGGCCGGGATGCGGCGACCCCACCACAGTTGGCGCGAGATACACCAGTCTTTGATGTTCTCCATCCAATGGTAATACGTCTTGTCAAAACGCTCGGGCACAAACTTAGTGCGGCCATCGCGCACCGCCTCAATTGCCGGTTTTGCCAGCGGCTCCATTTTTACGAACCACTGTTTTGACACCATCGGCTCTACGGTGGTACCACAGCGATAGCAGGTGCCCACATTGTGCTTGTAATCCTCAGTGCGCAGCAGGTAACCGCCGGCCTCAAGGTCCGCCACAATCACCTTACGGGCCTCATAGCGGTCCAGCCCCGAGTATTTGCCAAAGCCCTCAACAATATGGGCGTCCTCCGTAAAGGTTTTAATAATTTCAAGGTTGTGGCGCAGGCCAACTTCAAAGTCGTTGGGGTCATGCGCCGGGGTGATTTTCACCATGCCGGTGCCGAACTCTACCTCAACATAATCATCGGCAATAATAGGAATCTCGCGGCCCACCAGCGGCAGAATGACCGTTTTACCCACGATGTCCTTGTAACGCTCGTCCTGCGGGTTCACGGCGACCGCCACGTCACCCAGCATAGTCTCCGGGCGAGTCGTTGCAATTTCAATATCGCCGCTGCCGTCGCTAAACGGATAACGGATATGCCAGAAATGTCCATCCTGCTCTTCAAACTCCACCTCGGCGTCTGAAATGGAGGTGCGGCAGTTCGGGCACCAGTTGATGATGCGCTCGCCCTGATAGATGAGGCCCTTGTCGTACAGCTTGCAGAACACCTCCAGCACGGCATCAGAGCAGTGCTCATCCATCGTAAAGGCTTCACGGTCCCAGTCGCAAGAGCAGCCCAGCTTTTTCAGCTGTTCAATAATGCGCCCGCCGTATTTTTCTTTCCATTTCCACGCACGCTCTAAAAAGCCGTCGCGGCCAATATCCGCTTTGCTAATCCCCTCTTCTTTCATTGCGGCCACAATTTTAGCTTCGGTCGCAATTGACGCGTGGTCGGTGCCAGGCACCCACAGCGCCGAATAACCCTGCATGCGTTTGGTGCGAATTAAAATATCCTGCAATGTTTCGTCCATCGCATGCCCCATGTGCAACTGGCCTGTGATGTTGGGCGGCGGGATCACGATGGTATACGGTTTTTTTTCTGGGTCGCGGATGGCGTGGAAATACTTATTGTCCAGCCAGTAGCGGTAAGTTGCGTCCTCCACGGCGGAAGGATCATACAGTTTGTCCAGTTCTCTCATGGCTCTCTCCCTCTTTGCACCTTGTTTTGGCGGCTGCCTCGCCGAAAAACACACCCGCCGTGCGACCAATAAAAAAAGCCCCACACGGCAAGCGCCGTATGGGACGGATCACTCCGCGGTACCACCCACATTGCCACGCACACCGCGCGCGGCCACTCAATACCCCTTAACGCGGGAAACGGCACCGGCTGCCCTGTTATATGGTTGACCGGCCTGCTCCAAAGCGACCGCTGCGGCGCCCCCACCTGCTTGCACCCACCGCAGGCTCTCTTTAGGGGAACGGCACGCAGCCCTCTTTTTCAACGCATTTATTCTATCTGATTTTAGACGGTTTTCCCCTTTTTGTCAACCCGGCAAATATCTGCTTTAGCGCTTGTTGCAAAGCAGCTTTTTAGCCATGCAGCCCACGCGACTGGCGGTCCATGTCTTCAATCACAATATCAAAAATTTCCCCTTGTGATGCGCAGTAACGCAGCACATCCCATGGCTCGTTGGTGTGAAAATGAATCTTTACCAGCTCTTCATCCCCCACCGCAAGCAAACAGTCCCCTCTAAAATTAGCGGTGATGTAGTCGTGGATCTCATCCTCCGACAAATTTGTCCCCTCGATTAAAAGCTGTGTATCATAGCGAAACTCTACCATACCCGTGCCTCTTTCTGTGTTGTTTGTTATGTAATAAGCGGCCCGCCCATTACCCCAAGCTAACCCCCATACTGCGGGCAACCTGCAACATGGGGCAATCTGCCGGCACCACCTTGGTTTTACCGGCAACCTCTTCCAGCGGGTGGTCTACCACCACATTGTTGACCATCGCCACCGCAACACCGTACTTTCCCTGCTCTACCAATTGTGCGGCGTAGGTACCAAACTCAGTGGCCAGCACCCGGTCATACGCGGAGGGCGACCCCCCGCGCTGCATGTGGCCCGGCACACAAACGCGGGTCTCAAACCCCGTCAGCTCTTCAATCTGCGTTGCAATGCGCCCCGTTGCCGTCGTCATACCTGCCTCGGCCCGCGCTGCCGCACGCTGTTTCTTTTTCAGCTGCGCTTCTTCTACACTGTACGCGCCCTCTGCCACCGCAAGGATGGAAAAGGTGCGGCCATTTGCATTGCGCTTTTGAATGGCCTGCGCCACGCGCTCAATGTCATAGGGTAGCTCGGGGATCAAAATGATGTCGTCCCCACCGGCAATGCCACTGTATAAGGTAAGCCAACCCGCTTTGTTGCCCATCAATTCAATCACCATCACCCGCCGGTGGCTGGACGCAGTGGTATGAATGCGGTCAATCACCTCGGTGGCGATATCCACCGCCGTGTGAAAACCAAAGGTCACGTCGGTGCCCCAAATATCGTTGTCGATGGTTTTGGGCAACCCAATGATGTTCAGCCCCTCTTGTGCCAATAGGTTGGCCGTTTTGTGGGTACCATTGCCCCCAAGGCATAGCAGGCAGTCCAGCTTTGCCTTTTTATAGGTCTTTTTCATCTCTGCAACCTTATCGACGTTATCTTCTTCAATCACCTGAGATCGGAAGAG
>JAQVCK010000149.1 GCA_028689835.1 Pygmaiobacter sp.
ATTTTTGGAATATAAAGCTACATTACATCAGCACGAAACATTGCTGTAACAGGCAGCATTACTTTAATGAGATGAAAAATGAAGGGCAATTTTCGATTGCCCTTCATTTTTTGCGTTTTTATGTAGATTATCAATACTTTGTGCCGAATCGCTTGAAGCGGCGCACTATAACGTGTTATAGTTTGCTTGTTGTGTAAAGAAAAAGTAAAGTAAATGTGAAACAGGAAGTGAGCTTTTTCATGACAATTGCGTTTGGCGATTTTATCAATCAGCTGTTTAGTAACCCGCCACTTGCCGTGACGGTATTGCTGACGCTAGGGGTCATTTTGGTCAACGGATGGACCGACGCCCCCAACGCGATCGCAACCTGTGTTTCAACCCGCAGCATGGGGGTGCGGCCGGCAATATTAATGGCGGCGGTGATGAACTTTGCCGGGGTGCTGACCATGACTACCCTCAACGCCACGGTGGCTGAAACAATTTATAATATGGTGGATTTTAAAGGGCAGGCGCACGAAAGCCTGGTGGCCTTGTGCGCGGCCATGGTAGCCATTGTGGCGTGGGCGACCGCCGCGTGGGCCTTTGGCATCCCCACCAGTGAAAGCCACGCATTGATTGCCGGGCTATCCGGTGCCGCAATAGCGCTGCAAGGGGGCCTTAGCGGCATCAATGGCAGCGAGTGGGTCAAAGTTATTTATGGCCTCATACTTTCAACACTGCTGGGCTTTGGGCTGGGCTGGCTGTTTTCAAAACTCACTGTGTTAGTGTGCCGCAGCATGGACCGGCGGCGCACGGTGGGGGTGTTTCGCTGGGCGCAGGTGGGCGGTGGCGCCGCGATGGCGTTTATGCACGGTGCGCAGGACGGCCAAAAATTTATGGGCGTTTTTTTGTTGGGCATCTTCCTCGCTCAGGGCAATGCCGGTGCCAGCGAATTTGTGATCCCGGTTTGGCTAATGGTGTTGTGCAGTGCGGTGATGGCACTGGGTACCAGTATTGGCGGGTACCGCATCATCAAATCGGTGGGCATGGATATGGTCAAACTAGAAAAGTATCAGGGCTTTTCTGCTGACCTTGCGGGTGCTGTTTGCCTGTTGTTGTCATCGGTGACGGGGCTGCCGGTCAGCACCACCCACACCAAAACCACCGCCATTATGGGCGTGGGCGCTGCAAAGCGGCTGTCTAGTGTCAATTGGGGTGTCGTGAAAGAAATGGTGCTTGCCTGGGTGCTGACTTTCCCCGGTTGTGGGGTGATTGGCTGGGCAATGGCAAAGCTGTTTATTGCGATTTTTTAAAATGATTCTGTGAGATGACGGAGGGAAATAAAATGGCAAAGCGACAGGAAAATGACTATTTTGAAATGTTAAAAGGGCTGGCCGCCTATTGTATGAAGGCCGCACTTGCCCTGCAAGGCACCCTGCAACAATTTGACATAACGTTGTTGCCACAACAAATACAGCAGATGCACACAATCGAGCACGAGGCGGACCAGGCAAACCATGCACTGCACGACCATCTGGTACGCGAGTTTATCACCCCTATTGAGCGGGATGATATTACGGTAATGGCGTCGCGCATTGATGATATTACCGACGCAATTGAAGATGTCCTGTTGCGGGTTTATATGTTTAATGTGCGAAACTTGCGCGATGAAATGTTGCCGTTTGTAGAGTTGATTGTGCGTTGTGTGCAAGCCTTGCAAGATGGGTTACAAGAGTTTGCTAATTTTCGCAAGTCCAAAACGGTACGCGAAAAAATGATTGAAATCAATAATTTAGAAGATGAGGGTGACCGGTTGTACCTCACCGCTATGCGGCGTTTATTTGCCGATGGAGCCACGGCCGAGGAAAAACTAGTGTGGACCGAACTGTTTGATTGCTGCGAGCTATGCTGCGATGCCTGTGAAGATGTAAGTGACGCAATGAGCCGGGTGATTATGAATAACACGTGAAACAACAAAAGTATGCCACAAAAGGCTGCGCCGCAAGGGCGCAGCCTTTTTGCTATGGAACAGAAAAACTGCGGCTTGTATGCCTTGTGAGGTTGATGTAAAATATTACCATGCAAAACGTGAAAGTTCTTATTTTTGAAATATCCGGCCTATGCAGAGCGTTACCTGTATAGAGCAAGCGAAGGCCCGAGCAGGGGCCAGAACTGCCGGGGGAGGACGCGTGTGTGAAAACAGCGGTACAAAAATTGCAAAACAGTAAAATAGCAACATGGCTGTTAATGGCTTGGGCGGTAGGGTTGTACCCGCTGCTATGCCAGTTTTTTGCCGAGTGGGTGAGGCTGCAAAAGGCAGGTCTCGCCCTGCGGTATTTTGGTGAGCATCTGCCGGCGGCGGCGCTGGGCACGGTGTTTTTGGCGGGCGTTGTGCTGGCACTTGCTTTTTTGACCCGCCGCCCATGGGTAGGGGTACTGCTAATCGGCGGCCTTACATTTATCGGTGCCTATGCAAACTTTTATAAAATCACTTATCGCGGGGACCCGGTGCTGCCCAAAGACTTGGTGATTGCCGGGGATGCAGCTAAAGTTGCAACCGAATTGTCCATCCCGCCCACCTTCCCGATGGGGGTGTTTTTTCTGTTCTTTTCACTCAGCGTCCTCATTTTACTGCCGGTGCGTTTGCCGGGCAAAGGCCGTCTGGCCGTTCGCTTGCCACTTGCGGCAGTGAGTGTCGCGTTTTGTACGTTGTGGTTGACCGGTGTATTGTGGGACAGCGGGGTACAAGAAAAATTTGATATTGATACCATGGCGTTCCGCCCGGGTGAAAGCTATGAGAGAGCGACCTTTGCAACGGGATTTTTAATGTATACCGGTGCGCTAAACCCCAAACAGCCGCAAGGTTATAGCGAGCAAAGTGTACAGCAAGCCGCCGAGGCGTTGCCGCAGGCAGACCATGCCGGCCAGCGCAAACCGGATGTTGTGGTCGTGATGCTGGAAAGCTATTACCGGTTATCTAATGTGCAGGGGGCATGCTACGACACCGCGCTCACACAAAATTACGACCGGTATGCGGCAAAAGGGGTTTCGGGTTGCTATTATTCCGATAAATACTCCGGCGGCACCGAGGAGATGGAATTTGGCGCGCTGACGGGGTTTTCAACCAGCCTGTTGCCCACCGGCAGCATCCCCTATGTCGAGTATGTCAATGGGCAGTTTCCCAGTTACCCGCGGTTTTTAAAGGAACACGGGTATAAAACCATTGCATTGCACCCTTATGACCCCACCATTTACAGCCGCAACACGGCCTACCCTGCGATGGGCTTTGATGAATTTTATTCGCAGGACGATTTTGTGAACCCGCAAAAGCATGGCACTTATATTGACGATGTACAGACGGCAGAAAAGTTGATTGAGCTGTACGAGCAGGCAACGGCAGACGGCAGCCCGGTGTTTTTGCACACGGTGACAATGCAAAACCACATCCCCAACGCGCCGGATGAATATGCCGACGATTATAAGGTACACGCCAGCCTTGACGGGGTGGATTCTTATTATGTCGACAGCCTTGACAGCGTTGCGACCGGCCTGCGGGACGCCGACCGTGCCATTGGGTTGCTGTGCGATTATTTTTCAAAGTCAGACCGTGACGTGGTGCTGTTGATTTTTGGGGACCACCAGACCGCGATCGGGGACAAAGACGGTGCCGAACTGCTGGACGAATTGCCTTCATTTTGCACACTGAACAGCTACGACCAGATGGTTAACACGCATCAGGTACCCTACCTGATGTGGGCGAATTTTGAAACAAAGCGGGCCGAAACAGCGGGGGCAATGCCACCTTATCAACTGCTGGCAACTACACTGCAACGCTATAATGTATTGCGGCCTGCCTGGTTTGACTTTTTGGCCCAAAGCCAAACGACGCTGAAAGGCATCAATCTCGGGTATGTAATTGAGCCGGACGGCAGTTTAGGTAGTACGGTAAAAGAGGCGAGCAGTGCACAGGCGAAGTTGCTGCAAACCCAAAACCTGTTGCAGTACGACGCCATGTTTGGTAATGGATATGCAATTGCGCGGATGTACCGATGACATAAAAAAGCACCGGCCAATGGCCGGTGCAGATCAAGTTTCAACCAACAAGGTGTTGTCCTGTTGAAAAAGATTAAAAAGCAATCACGATACCGCCATCGTTGGCATACAGGGTAGAGACCCCGCAGGTCGGCACAACAAGCACATCCTCCAGCGCGGGGCAAGCGCTCAATAAATCCTTTTTTAAAGATTGTGCGCGTTCTGCACAGTTGCACTGGCTAATCACTAGGCGTACGCTGCGCTGTGCGGCATCGGCGGTAAGCTCCGTTACCTTTTGCACTAGTTTTTTTAATGCGTTGGCCGTGCCGCGTATCTTTTCAAGGCAGATGATTTCGCCCTCGCCGTTTTCCGACATCAGCGGGCGCAAGCTCAGCATGCTGCCAATCACACCGGCGGCCTTGCTGATGCGCCCTGCTTTGATCAGGTTCGACAGGTCTTCCAGCACAAACATGGTGCGCATTTTATCACGCAGTGCGCAGGCTTCGCGCACAATATCATCAAACGGCAACTCTTCGCGTATTTTATCGGCTAAAAACAGCGCAAGGCGGGTCTGCCCGGCAGATGCGCTTTCAGAATCCAGCACGTAAATTTGTTTGTCGGGCGTTTCCTCCAGCACCAGCTCGCGGCCCATGACCGCCGCGTTATAGCTGCCGGAAAGCTTTGAAGAAAGTGTGACCACGATGCAGGCATCGGTGGCGCGCATTTCGGCGGCATAGGCCTCCGGTGACGGGCACGCGGTAGAGGTGGCCTCACGCGAAGCTTTCATTTTTGTAAGAAACTCCAGCGGGTCCAGTGTTTCGTCATCCATTTGGGTATAGGTGTTGCCGATGCGCAGTTCCAATGGGATCACGTGCAGCTCCAGCAGATTTTTCAGTGCCGGGGTAACGTCGCAGCAGCTGTCGACGAGAATCGAAATGGCCATAAATATCCTCCCGGCCCGGTTACAGTACCCGGGTATGTTCAAAGACGGTCGCTTCCCATTTTAAGGTGATAGCGACCGGTTGTCAAACCAAAAATATACACCTTGAGAGATAATAAAGCTTCCCCTTGTAATTGTACAGGTGATTTGTTACTATTCTACTAGTGAATTGTAAAAAAATATTGCCTTGGCGGGCAAAACGAAGAAAAGAGGGCAAGTTGCGGCATGGAAAACAGAGTGACGGCGTATTTCAAGCAAAAACAGCTTGATTTGCCAGTGCTTTTTACTGGCGAAGATACCAGTACCGTAGCCAAAGCAGCGGCAGTGCTGGGGGTAGAAGAAGGGCGTATTGCAAAAAGTTTAGCCTTTCGGCTAAAAGATGGCAGCGCGATGGTATTGGTTGTCTGTGGCACTGGGCGCATTGACAACCGCAAGTTTAAAGACCAGTTTCACTGTAAAGCCAGTATGCTAAGCCATGAGGATACGTTAGAAGTGACGGGTCACCCGGTGGGTGGGGTGTGCCCGTTTGCGTTGCCACAGGGTGTGGCAGTGTATCTGGACGCCTCACTGAAAAAGTATGACGTGGTTTACCCTGCGGCGGGCACCCCGGACAGCGCTGTGCGGGTAGAAGTGGCAAAATTTGAAGAGTATACCGGCGGTAGCTGGGTGGATGTTTGCAAAGCGGAAGAACCGGTAGAATAACAAGGTGAAAGTTGGGCGTGGCTGCAAAAGAGCCCGCCTTGTTTTATTGTAGAAACGCAACAGGAGGCGCGCATGAAAACCGATATTGAGATTGCCCAGGAGGCACAGATGCTGCCCATCGAACAGGTTGCAGAGGGGCTTGGCCTTGCTGCGCAAAGTGTCAGCCCTTATGGCCGCTATAAAGCAAAGCTAAACCACCGGCTGGTTACCCAGCTAGAACAGCAACCGGATGGCAAGGTGATTCTCGTCACCGCCATCAGCCCAACCCCAGCAGGGGAGGGCAAAACCACCACCAGTGTGGGCCTTGCCGATGCCCTGCACCGCCTAAACCGCCGCGTGATGCTTTGCCTGCGCGAACCCAGCCTTGGCCCGGTGTTTGGGGTTAAGGGCGGCGCTGCGGGCGGCGGGTATGCGCAGGTGGTGCCAATGGAGGACATCAACCTGCATTTTACCGGGGACCTGCACGCCATCGGTGCGGCCAATAACCTGCTGGCTGCCATGGTAGACAACCATATTTTTCAGGGTAACCGGCTGGGCATCGACCCACGCCGCGTTACCTGGCACCGCTGTGTGGATATGAACGACCGCCAATTGCGCGACCTTGTTGATGGCCTTGGTGGCAAGACAAATGGTACCCCGCGCGAAGAC
>JAQVCK010000150.1 GCA_028689835.1 Pygmaiobacter sp.
GATGCCACCGCGCCCGTCAGCAGCCTTGTGTTCTCCGCATCGGGTTTGTTTTCGGCAGCTTCGACCTTGCAATCCTTTTGTAGGCGCGTCAATCCACCGCCTGCGTCCTCGGTATAATAAATGCATTGTACCGTGCCGCCTTCCAAAAGGTCTGCTTCATCGCCCCGCATGGCCCACTGTACGGTCAACTGCTCGCCGCTGGGGCGTGCAAGAACCGTGGCATCATAGGTGCCCGTGTTCAGCAGCGTACCGCGCGCAATGCGGCTGGCAGATACCGTTGGCATCAACATCTGTTGTATGCCAACGGCCAGCATGGTAAAAACATACAGCAGCAAAAAGAACGCCGCGCCGGCTTGGAAGATTTTCATTTTTGTTTGGTTCATTCCCACACCCCCTACCGAATGCCGGAAAATTCAATGCCATCGGTCAGCTCCTCATTGAAGAAAGCGAAGATCAACAGCACCGGGATGATTGCCAGCAAGCTGCAAATAAATACGACCGTAATCTCTTTTTGGCCAGAGAATGCCAGGTAGGCCGCCAGCGGATATTGGGCGGCATCCCTTAAAAACGCAACGGGCTGTTCCAGCATATTCCATGCTTCCACGAACGTCAGTATCATAACGCTGATGATTCCACCCTTGGCAGCCGGAACAGCGATCCGCCGAATAATGCAAAGCGTAGTGGCCTCGTCAAGCGCGGCAGCCTCAAACAGCTCATGCGGTAAAGCGCGGAGCACCTGCATTTCAAGCAGTGTACCAAAGGGCCAAAATAGTGCCGGCAGCGCAATGGCCCATTGCGTATCCAGCAGGTGAAAATACTGTAACACCAGATAGGTCGGCGCAAGCGTGGTTTGTACCGGCAGTAGCATCAGGACTGCCAAGCCAAAAATCAATAGGTTTGCCCCCTTGAATTTTAGGGTGGCCAACGCATAGGCCGCCAATGTGCTGATGGCGGCGTTGCCCAGCGTAATAACGCCGCAAAGAAGCAAGCTGCGCCAAAAAAGCAGCAGATAGCGGGGGTTGTGGAGAAAGACTTCGTAATAGCCGGATAGCGTGAACCGCGCTGTACCATCATAAAACGTATGCAGCAGCAAATAAATGGCGGGCACAACGGTAATGAGCGACAGCACAAGAAACAGCCCACGGAGCAGGCCACTTGTTTTTGTTTGCTTTTTCATGCGGCATTTCTCCTTCAAGGCGCAAACCTTTTTTGCAGGCTATAAAACAGCCACAAAAAGCAAGCGGTTGCCGCTACAAACAGCACGGTAGACACGGCGATGGCTGCATAATCCAGATTGTTGAAATTGTTGTAGAGGTAATGCTGTAGGAAATAGATATACGGTGCCGGGTGGATGCCGCCAAGCAGCAGCACCTCCCGGTAGATTTTAAAGGAGTTGATAATGGATAGCAGCGTTGTAAAAAAACCAGTGGGCACCAGCAGCGGCAACGTGATGTGGCGCAATGTATCCCCTGCGCCAGCGCCGTCCATATCCGCCATCCGGTATAGTTCTTTGGGGATGCCATTTATCCCAACCATAAGCAGCACGGTGGTATAGCCCATGTTTTTCCAAATGTAAACCGCGACCACAATCCAAAATACCGTCGGGGTATCCAACCAATAAACCGGCCCGCGGCCAAGATGGGAAAGGAGCCTGTTGAGAAAACCGCTATCCCCGAAAAACACCTGAATCACCGTCACGATGCCAACCGCCGGCAAAACCAACGGCGAAAGCAGCACCGATTGAAACACCCGGCTGCCGGAAAGCCTTTTGTTGATGGCCTGCGCAAATAGAAAGCTGATCACCAGCAAACAGGGGATTGCGATTATCAAAAAAAGCAGCGTATTGCAAGCCGCAAGGCGAAAGCTGCTGCTCCCAAGAACGGCCCTATAGTTTTGCAGCCCCACAAACGGCCCTGCCCCCGCACCGGCAAACAGCGACCGGTACAACAAAATTGCAGAGGGTGCCAGCCAAAAAACCGCCACACCCAACAGCCAAGGGCAAAGCAACAGCCATGCCACCCCTGCCGTTTTGATGTGCCTACCTACTTGTTTCATCGTGGCAAACCACCTCTCAACATTGCCTCGTCCGCCCAGGCCAAACAGGCGAAACGGTATTTCCCCCGTTCTCGCCGTCAAACGCCGTCAAACGGCGGACGAGCGGCGGAGGAGCGTTTTTCCTCATTGCAAACCGTTTTGCGCATCATCCAAAAGCCCCTTGAGTCTATCTCGATAGACCCGCGCTGTCAAGAACCACCGCGAATTTTTACACACTGCAATTTTTTTATACACCGCAATTTTTTACAATCTGGGGGGGCTCCATGTTCGCCTGAACCCTGAACAATATGCCGTAGGCCCCCTGAGAGCCAGCCTTAACGTTTCAAGGCAAGAGGGTGCTCTTTTGCTCCCCCGCCCTGGCGATACGGCCTACAATGATGCCATGGAATCTGCCAAAGCGGAGAAAAACCGCGCACCATCTTGTGCAAAATTTGGCCGGCCTGATGAAATAAAAAAGGGCTGCCGCCCCCTTGCAGCAACCCTATTTGCTATTGTAAAACCGGGCGTGGTTTGCTAAACTGGAACAAAACCAAAGCCAAACCCGAAACCAACCCGAAAAAATACGCTTTGTTCCGCTTTGCCGCTTGCCCGGCATCCCCGCACCAACTTACGCTTGAGGTGATTGATATGAAACAGAACCCCCTGCTTTCGGCGCTTGCCCTCAGCTATGGCGTGGGGATGCTGGTTTGCTTTCCGCTGCTCATCCACCGCTATTACGATGGCAGTTCCATAAAATTTTCGGCCTACTTTGTTTTCTCTTTGCTGTACCTGGCGGCGGCGCTGCTTTTGTGGGGCGCTGCTCGCTTGCAAAAGCATGCCCCTGCCCGGTTTTCCGCCCGCACGGCTGCGCTTTTGCTTGCCGCCTTTAGCGCCGCCGTTTCCACCCTGGCTTCGCCCGCCCCCATTTCCGCTTTTTGGGGGTTGGACGGTTACCTGGGCGGTGCCTGCCTGTTTTTGTTTGCGGTTTTTGGCAGCTTGTTGCTTTCCGCCGCGCTGCCGGTGGCCTGCATTCCCACGCTTGGCGCACTGTTTGTCGGCTGCGGGGCCGGGGTTTCGGCGCTGGGCATACTAAACGATTTCGGCCTTGACCCCTTCCACTTGTATGAATATACAAACCCAACACAATATATGCAGTTTTTTTCAACCATCGGCAATATTGATTATCTCAACGCTTTTGTTTGCCTGTGGCTGCCGCTAGCCTGTTGGAACTACCTTGCCGCCCCACGCCGCAGCGCCAAAACCCTGGGTTGGCTGGCGGCAGCGGCCCTTGGGTTTTTCGGCATGGCGCTGCTGGATACCGGCCTTGCCACCATCGGCGTGGGGGCAGCGCTGCTGGTTTGCCTGTTTTGCGTTCCGCTGGCGCGCTGGCAATACCCGCCGCTGCTTTACCTTGCTGCCGCCTGGCTTGGCGCGCAAGGGCTTGCCGCGCGGGCCGCCGGGCTGTGGGCGCTACAGCGCACCGAGCGCATTTTTGCGGGGCTACCCGTTCTGCCTGCGGTTATTGTGGCGGCCATTTTGTTGGTATGCGGCATCATTTTGCAGGCCAGGCTTCCGCGGGGCGGCGGCACCGCCCGCTGCATGGCCTTGCAGCGCGGCATGGCGCTGGCGGTTCTGTTGCTGTTGGCGGCGGCCTTTTGGGCTTGCAACGCCCATGTTGCCGATTTTGGCGCTTTATCCAACTTCTTTTATTTGGATGCCGCCTGGGGGTCCGAGCGCGGCGCCATTTACGCGGATATGCTGCACATTTTTTCCGCCGCGCCACCGCTGCGCAAGCTTTTTGGCTACGGCATGGGGATGGTTGCCACGCTGATGAATTGGGCAAGCAACCTGCCCTACCCCCTATGGGACGTTTTTGGGGCGCACAGCGAATATTTGGAGGCTCTGCTTGCCACCGGGCTGGCCGGGCTGGCCGCCTGGCTGGCGGTGCTGGGCACACACCTTATCCCTGCACTGCAAGCAAAGCACCGCACCGATGCCGGCACGGGCTGGGTGCTTTGCCTGGCCGCCTACAGTGTGCAGGCGGCGTTTAACAACCGTGTGGTGGCGGTTTTCCCCCTTTTTATGGCGGTTATCGGGGTGGTGGGGGCCATTTTGCGCCGTGAAGAAGCCCCCTGCAAGCCGCCCCGCGGTGTTGCCCCGGCCGTGGCGGCAGCCTTGCTGCTGCCGTGCTGTGCGGGGTTGGGCTATTTGCTGTTTCAACCCTTTTTGTTTTAAGTTGAGGTGCTGCCACGGCAGCATCTTTTTTTCTACCCCCTAATTTCCACAAAAAATTCAAAAAAACTTCACATCCCTCTTGAACGCTGCGCCAAATGAGTTATAATTATTATATGCGTATACAGGTGCATAAAGTTCCCCTTATTAATAAGGAAAAGAGATTGAGGAGCGTGTTTTGATGAAGCGTAAAAGAATTTGCGCAGCCCTTATGGCCGTGGCCATGATGGTGAGCATGGCAGCCCCCTTGGCCACTGCCGAGGAGCTGCCGGCATCCAGCCCGAATGTTGTTGCGGCAGCATCCGAAGAGCCGACTGTGGCACCAACCGAGGAGCCAACTGTGGTTCCGACCGAGGAGCCGACCGCGGCACCGACTGAGGAGCCAACTGTGGTTCCGACCGAGGAGCCGACCACGGCACCGACTGAGGAGCCAACTGTGGCACCGACTGAGGAGCCAACTGCGGTTCCGACCGAGGAGCCGACAGCGGCACCGACTGTGGAGCCGACGGCGGCTCCGACTGCGGAGCCGACTGTGGCACCGACCGTGGAGCCGACTGTGGCTCCAACTGCGGTTCCGACCACGGAGCCGACCACGACACCGACCGCCACACCGACCGCCACGCCGACCGCAACACCGACCGCAACACCGACCGCGACACCGACCACGACGCCGACTGCCACGCCGGATACACTCCTGCTTGATGCCTCTACCGCCGGGGCGGTTGCCCTTAATGAAACGAATTTCCCGGATGCTGTGTTCCGCAAATCGCTTGCCAACGGGTATGACCGTGATAACGATGGCATTCTTTCTGCTGAGGAAATCGGGAACATTACGTACCTATATTATGCTTACAACAGTGATGTTATCACCGATTTAACCGGCATTGAATACTTTGTCAATTTGAATACTCTCGATCTTTCGCGCAACTACGATGATGCCAAAGTTCAAAAGCTTGACCTAAACAAAAACCTACAACTGCAGTATCTTTCCTTGAGCTCTTGCGGTTTGACCACGCTCGATGTCAGCAACAACACGGCATTGACAGAGTTAGACTGCTATGACAACAACTTAACTGAGCTCGATATCAGCAAAAACACTGCGCTAACGGATTTAAACTGCGGCGATAACAACTTAACCTCCCTTAATGTCAGCAACAACATCGCGTTGACACGCCTGCAGTGCTTTCTCAATAGCATAACCACACTTGATATCCACAACAACACTGAATTGTCATATTTACAATGCAGCATCAGCAACTTAACCTCCCTCGATATCAGCAACAACACCGCACTGACGTCTTTGCAATGTAACGATAACAACTTAACCTCCCTCGATGTTAGCAATAACACGGCGTTGACATATTTAAACTGTGGCGGTAACAGCTTAACCTCCCTTGATGTCAGCAAAAACACGGCGTTGACACATTTAGACTGCTACAGAAACAACTTAACCGAGCTCAATATCAGCAAAAACACCGCGTTGACAGAGTTAAACTGTGGCGGTAACAGCTTAACCTCCCTTGATGTCAGCAAAAACACGGCGTTGACACATTTAGACTGCTACAGCAACAACTTAACCGAGCTTAATATCAGCAAAAACACCGCACTGACGTCTTTGCAATGTAACGATAACAACTTAACCTCCCTCGATGTTAGCAATAACACGGCGTTGACAGAGTTAAACTGTGGCGGTAACAATATAACCGAACTCGATGTCAGCAACAACACCGCGTTGACTTCTCTACATTTTGATGGCAACCCATTACCAATGATTGATTTGCAGTACAACACCAAACTGCAAACCATCAACTGGGGTGGCTCCTACTCTACGGATGCCATAATGGATCCCACCCAAATTGGCGATACTTGGCAGCTGAATATGGCTGAAATCGTCGGCAAGGAATATTTAGGTCGTGTCAGCGCAGCGGATGACAGCGGCAGCTACAATGCCGCCACCGGCCTTGTCACCTTTGCGCAAAGACCTACCGCCTGGCAGTACACCTTCGATACCAAAGCCCCTATTTCTTG
>JAQVCK010000151.1 GCA_028689835.1 Pygmaiobacter sp.
TTTATACGACAGTTGAGGACAGTGGCATTATAATAGAAGAAAACATGGCTACCGGGCAGCAGCGCAGTTGGGACTGCTCAGCCCTAACACAAAATATGGTGGCTTATGGTGGTTTTGCATTTGGCCCGCTGTTTGATGATTATTTTGATATTTATATTACAAAAAGCGAAGATACAAAAGAAGTAATAACAGAAGAATATTTATTAAATTTGACTGATGGCAGCATTACCCCCGAAACATTGACCCGCCCGGATAATGGGCGCCATATCGGGGTCGAAGCGGTGTATCAAGATTCACTTTGTGTGTCGATTGACGACTGGCCACTGATGTTCCAGTTTGAAGATGGTGAGGGTATGCACGAATATGAGTCGGGGACTTTTATGTACGCCATGATTGACAAAAAAGACTATATTGCGTCAAACCCCAATTACCGCATTATCCCGGCACCCACCATCCCCACCGGGGCAGGTAGTTAACCCTTGGGCACAAGGCTGTTAAAAAAGCCCTATTAAAGGCAGGTGTAACATGAAACAATTTTTAAGTGTACTGCTAGCAGGGGTGTTGTTCTTTTGTACTGCCTGTACCCCCACACAGGCGGGTAGCAATGTTGCGGCAGCCCCCACGGCGCAAACGGGCAAAGAGCTTACTGCCTGTACTGCAGTGAACGATAAAGGGTTTTATAGTGTTGAAGTATATCGGCAAGATATTGCAAATATCATGTATCTGGATTTTGCAACTGGTCAGCAGATATTTTTGTGCAACCGGCCGGAGTGTAAACACGACAATGAAAGCTGTAATTCGTACTTTTCAATTAAGGGGGAATATCTCCCGGCGTTGCGACTTGCAGGCAAACACATACTGCTCATGCGTACCGGTGGTAGTGAAGAACTACCACCCCAAATTACAATAAGAGATTTAGATGGCGCTAATCGCCAAACTCTTTGTGAGTTTAAAAGCAATCAAAACATTGCGACAGAACTATATACGGATGGCGATTTTATATATTTTGGTTTGACTACAACAAATAAAGAGGATTTAACTCAAACTGAAAGCCTAGTAAAAGTATCATTGCAAACCGGGCAGTTGGACACTTTGCATACTTACCCCGCAAATGAAGCACCACACATTTTTTTTGGGGCTTACCAAGGCAAACTAATCGTGGATGCAGATTTAGTGGATGCCGCTGGTAAGCCGTGGCGGTCTTTTTACTGGCTGGATACCAGCAAAACAGACGGAGAGGCGCTCAGCAAAGAACCGTTTTACACTTATGCAGCGGATGAAAAGGGCGTTCTGTTTTCAGGAGAATGTATGTATGTAAATGACAAAAAAAGCAGCGTTTTAACAGAGCAAAACATGGCTACCGGCAAGCAACGAAGTTGGGACTGTTCCAACCTCACGAAAAACATGGTAGATTATGGGAGCATGTCGTTTGGCCCCATATTTGACGATTATTTTTCTCTTTTAATCATAGAGAATAGCGATGATAAGCCTTTTGAGGCAAAAGAATATTTACTGAATTTGACGGATGGCAGCATTACCCCGGAAACACTGAGATGTTTATATAATGGACATGACCTTCAGATTTTAGGTTTTTATCAGGATTCTCTCTGTGTGATTGTTGATTATAAAGATGTTACGTTTCAGTTTGAAGATGAGGAAGGTATGCACGAGTATGAATCGGTAACGCCGGTTTACGCCATGATCGACAAAAAAGATTTTATTGCGTCAAACCCCAATTACCGCATTATCCCGGAACCCACCATCCCCACCGGGGCAGGTAGTTAACCCTTGGGCACAAGGCTGTTAAAAAAGCCCTATTAAAGGCAGGTGTAACATGAAACAAGTTTTAAGTGTACTGCTGGCAGGGGTGTTGTTCTTTTGTACTGCCTGTACCCCCACACAGGCGGGCAGCAATGGTGGGGCAGACCCCACGGCGCAAACGGGCAAAGAGCTTACTGCCTGCACCACAGTGACAGACAAAGGCCTTTACGGTGTTGAAGTATACCGGGCGGGCATTGCCAATATCATGTATTTGGATTTTGCAACCGGCCAGCAGATATTTTTGTGCAACCGGCCGGAGTGTAAACATGACAATGAAAGCTGTAACGCTTACATTTCAAATGGGGGAGGTAATTGCACCCCCAACATATTAGTTGTGGGTGACCACTTGTTGCTAACACGTGTCGGCAATTGTGAAAAAGGGCCGCTGAAAATTTTAATCGCGGATTTAAATGGTGAAAACCGGCGTACATTGTGCGAGTTTAAAAGCTATCAGGATATTGCGACAGAGTTTTACACAGATGGTGATTTTTTATATTTTGGTTTAACCACGACAAACAAAGAAGAATTGACCCAAACCGAAAGCTTAGTAAAAGTATCATTACAAACCGGCCAGATGGATACCCTGCATACCTACCCTGTAAACGAAGTCTTCCACACCTTTTTAGGTGCCGATCAAAACAAGCTGGTCGTTGACGAAAATTGGTCGGATGCCGCGGGTAAGCCGTGGCGGTCTTTGTACTGGCTGGACACCGGTAAAACAGAAGGGGACGCCCTCAGCGAAGAACCGTTTTACACATACCCGGCAGATGAAAGAGGCCCACAGTTTTTAAACGGGTGTGTTTATACGACAGTTGAGGACAGTGGCGTTATAACAGAAGAAAACATGACGACTGGCCAAAAGCGCAGTTGGGATTGTTCTGCCGTAGCACAAAACATGGTGGACTATGGCGGCTTTGCATTTGGCCCGCTGTTTGATGACTATTTTGTTATTGATGTGTTAGAGCGCAGCGACACAAAAGCGTTTGAGGCAAAAGAATATTTATTAAATTTGACTGATGGTAGCATTACCCCCGAAACGTTGACCCGCCCGGATAATGGGCACCCTATTGCGGTGGAAGGGGTGTATCAGGATTCGCTTTGTGTGTCGATTGACGACTGGATAACGATGTTCCAGTTCGAAGATGAGGAAGGTATGCACGAATATGAGACGGGGACTTTTATGTACGCCATGATCGACAAAAAAGACTATATTGCATCGAACCCCAATTACCGCATTATCCCGGCACCCACCATCCCCACCGGGGCGGGTAATTAGTAGCAGAAACAGAGTGCCGCTTTTAGTGCCGTTGCTTTCCAATAACCAGCAAAGCCGGGGCAATTAGAGCGGCACCGGTGCAAACAGAAAGGGGGCCCCATGGTGAAAACGAGGAAAATGCTTTGGGCCGCGCTATTTAGCGCAGTGGTGTTTACTACACTTAGCCTTACAGGCTGCACCGGCGTGCAAGGGCAAGGGACGCAGCCTGCCACGACCCCAACGCCGCCGCCCACACAGCAGGGGCTGCCAGACTGGGCGGTCACCATGGCGACGCCTCCAGGAGGGCCATTCTTTGCGGGTATTGCCGGCACGCAACAGGGTTGTTATGACATTTTGCAAAGGATGGACGGTACGGCCGATTTAATGTATTACGACTATGCCACAATGCAAAAAGTTTATCTTTCTTCTTCCCCCAATTTGGGGCACGACCCGGCCAGCACCGCGTATTTAGAGGATTATTCGGGCGGGGTAGGGGTCATTACAGCCGGGCCGTATTTATATGTGATGAAAAACGGTTCGTATACTATAGTCAATGCAACAGGGGATGAAACGATGATCCCGTATTATCTGCGCATGAACCTTGACGGCTCGCAGCGTGAAAAGTTTGTCATCCCCCCGCGGTACGAAATCAACCCATACGGCAATATTGCCACCGATGGGAAAGATTTGTTTTTTAAGGTGGATGTGGTGAACCGCGAGCTGCACACCGAGCACACCGAGCTTGCCAAAATGGAGTTTGACGCCCAAAAGCTGACACCCTTTTATGTGGAAGAAGAGGGCGTTGGTGTAGATATTGTGGGTACCTGCAGCAAGGGGCTGATTTTAGAGCGCCGGCGGCAAAACGGCACGACAAAAGAGACCCAGTTGCTGCTTTATAACCCCGCCCTCAGCGAGCCCATGCAGCTGACTGAGTGGCAAAACAAAATGACCAGCGAAGCCTATGCAAACGACAACATCTACTATTTACAGCAGGGCAGCGAAGCGCTGTACGCGCGGGATATTTTGGCCGGCAGCGTGCAAACCGTGGCGCAAAATATCAACTGCAATGGGGTCAAAGTAAAAAGTGCGGCTATTGTGGGGGCCGTTTACGACAACCACATTTTAATCTCGCTGGAAGATGAGCAAACAGACGAAAGCTATGTCACGGTGGACTTAGACACCGGTGCGGTGCAGCAGATGACCCTGTTTTCAGACGAAAACGGTAAGCATAAGCCGGTGCGGATTTACAGTGAATTCGCAGACGGGTTTATGGTCTACCTTGGCGAGACAGGGGTGCCTGCAACAGACCATGCGCCGGACGGTACCCCGTATGAAACAACCCTTTGGACACACCATTTTGTGCGGATATCCAAACAGGATTATTGGGCAAACCGGCCAAACTACCTTGAGTTTGACGACCTTGTGCTGAAAGACTACCTGCGAAACGGGTAGCTGCCCCCATTTTGGAACATTTGACCCGTGTTTTGGAACAAATAAGTGCCACCGCACCGCGGGGTGTGCTACCGTATAGAGGGCTGGCGAAAAACGGTGTACGGTGCCCGTGGGTGGGTAGGTGCACCGGCTGCAACACAGCGCGCCCGGCAAATCCGGCAAGGAGCAAAGCGGTATGAAATTACGTTGTCTTTTGGCGGCGGTAACCTGCGCGGCATTACTTTGTGGGGCTGCCACACCCCAGGCACCGCCTGTGCGGCAGGGGGTCTATTATAAAATAGAGGTCCGCAGCCGGGACGCGGTGCTGCTGCAAATGTGCGACAACGTGCCCCAGCGGGTGATTGCGCGCCGCCATATGGGGCCGGGGCGGCCCGGTGAGGGGTAAGGATAACAACAAGGGGGACCACGCATGAAAGAACAGTTGACAAGCGCCCCGCAGCTGGAGCTGCGGGGGCTGTCGAAAACCTATACCAGTAAAAAAACGCAAAAAAAGGCGCTGGCCGGGGTCAGCTTTGTGCTGGGGCCGGGCCTGTACGGGTTGCTGGGGCCCAACGGCGCGGGCAAATCCACGCTGATCAACATTGTCACCGGCACCCTTGCGCCCACCAAGGGCACAGTGCTGTGGCAGGGCAAAAACACCTTTCGGCTGGGGGCCAAATTCCGCCGGGTACTGGGCTATATGCCGCAGCAGCAAACACTGTACGACAGCTTTACCGGGCGGCGTTTTTTAAGCTATTTGTGCGCGCTGAAAGAGATCCCCGCCAAACAGACCGAAGCCGAGGTAGAGCGTGTGGCCGGGCTGGTGCACTTGACGGGTGAACTGGGCAAACGGCTGGGGGCATACAGCGGCGGCATGAAACAGCGGCTGCTTGCGGCGTCGGCCCTGCTGGGTGACCCGCAGCTGATTATTTTAGACGAGCCCACCGCCGGGCTGGACCCAAAAGAGCGGGTGCGCCTGCGCGAGACGCTGGCGGGCCTTGCCGAGCAAAAAATTGTGTTAATGGCCACCCATGTGGTGTCGGATGTGGAAACAGTGGCAAACGAAATTTTGCTGTTGCGCCAGGGCCAACTGGTGGACAAAGCGCCGCCCGCACAGCTGATTGAAGCACATGCCCCCGGCGGCGGGCTGGAGGACGTGTATCTTTCTATTTTTGGCGGTGACGAATGATGAGACGCCTTGTTGCAGCCGAACTGCGCAAAGCATGGCACAGCCGCGCCTTTTTGGTGGTGCTGGCGGGCCTGCTTGCCGCCAACCTGTTTTTGCTGTGGGTGGGCACGGGGTCTGCCCAACAGCGCTGGGCGCCACAGGCCTACCGCACGATGAACGGGGCACTGGCGGGCAAAACCATGCAGCAAAAAACGGATTTTGTGGCCGAAGAGCTGCGCCGCACCAAGGCGCTGAGCATTATAGACGGGGTGCTGCGCAGTGAGGCTTATGGCGGCGGGCGCACCGACAAAACCCTGCGAGAGCAATACGCGGCCGAGTTTGCCGAGTTTTACGACACCTACAAGGCCGGTGGCTTTTTGGTGTATACCGACACCCTGTCGGATGAATACCGCTTTTTGGACAAGATCAACGCCGAGTGTACCGCCGTGGGCGGTTATGACGCCTTTTTAGATTCAGTCGGCGAAAAGGCGAACCAGCTT
>JAQVCK010000152.1 GCA_028689835.1 Pygmaiobacter sp.
TCGACTGGGTTTGCAAAAAATGCACTGGCGTCAAGGTAGTCGTACAGCAAGGCCGCTTTTTCGTTGTTGGTCTGCTCCATCGCCGCAAGGCCGCCCACTTCGTCTTCAATATAGTGTAGCACAAGGCCCATCATATAAATGCACCAGCACGGCGGCGTGTTGTACATGCTGTCGGCGTCGATGATGGTTTTGTAATTGAGCATTGTGGGCACGGTGTCGGCGGCGTGCCCCAGCAAATCCTCACGGATGACGGCCACGGCCATGCCAGCGGGCGCCACATTTTTTTGTACGCCAAAATACAGCGCGCCGTATTTGGAAACATCGGTCGGGCGCGAGAGAATGCAGCTCGACATATCCGCCACCAGCGGGATGCCCTCCACCTGCGGCAGCTCGGTGTAGCGGGTGCCAAAGATGGTGTTGTTTTCGCAGATGTGGATATAGCTTGATTTTTCGGGGTAGGTTAGCGTGCCCACATCGGGGATGTAGGTGAAGTTTTTATCCTTGCTGGATGCCACGATGTGTACGGTGCCAAATTTAACGGCCTCTTGCGCCGCCTTTTTTGAAAAGTTGCCGGTGACGATGTAGGACGCTTCGCCGCTCGTCATAAAGTTCAGCGGTACCATGGCAAACTGGGTGCTGGCGCCGCCCTGAAAAAAGCCGATTTTATAGTTGTCGGGGATCGACAGCACACGGCGCAGTGTGTCCTGCGCGTCGTGGAGAATGCCGTCGTACACACTAGATCGATGGCTCATCTCCATTACAGATTGTCCGCTACTCCCGTATTCCAAAAGCTCACTTTGAGCTTTTTTCAATACGCTTTCGGGCAGCATCGACGGGCCGGCGCTGAAGTTGTATACTCTGGCCATTCTTTTCCCTCCATTTTTTTGTTTTCACTCTGCTGGTTTAAGTGCAGATGCACCGGTGGTTACCCGATGCATCTACTACACCATTGTACCGAATTTGCGCGGTAAAAAACAGGGGCAAAACTGCAAGAAAAGCGGCGCAAAAACGCCGCTTTTTATGATAGCTTTACAAATGTGCACGGCTGAAAAACAGGTTTCAGCCTTTATGCAAAAAACGGCTACCGTTACTGCGTGTGGTTACTGTTAAGGGGCTGCGGCAGAGAAATTTGATTGCTTTATTTCCTATTGACACAATCAAAATTTAAATCTATACTATGCATAGCTACTTAGTAATGCTATGTATATCTACTCTGGAAAAGGAGAAGTGATGATGGCGGACAGCAAATATAGTCAGCAATTCAAAAAGGGGTCTTTTGAAATGATACTCCTCTGCCTGATTGCAAAGAAAGAAACATACGGATATGAGATTATTACAGAGTTGAATGAAACAGGTGGTAAGATATTCGGTTATGCCAAAGAGGGCACAATTTATCCGATGTTATATCGACTACAGGACGCAGGTTTAGTCCAATGCCTGATAGCCCCATCACAAGCAAATGGTGGCTCAAAAAAGTATTACTCTTTAACCGATAAGGGAAGAGAAACGCTACAAGAACTGATTTCGTTTTGGCGTAGCTATACGGTATGTGTCGAGAGCTTTATTGATACAGTAAAAGATTTGGAGGCTTGAACATGAGAGAGGAATATATAAAAAAAGTTAAGAAAGAATTAGCGGTTTCTCGTAAACACAAGTGTGAGATTATACGAGATTTGAACGAGGCTTTCGATTCTGCAAAAGAGCACGGCGAAACCGAAAAACAAGTAATTGATCGGCTGGGATCACCCAAAGATTTTGCAGAAAATATTGAGGAAACCATTGGTTTCAATCGGGCGAAATATCGTAAAAAGAGAAAAACGACCATAGAGATTGGGTGTTTGTGTGCGATTGCTATTTGCTGTTTTATTGGCGCTCTAATAGCTACAAGTTCCGCACTCCCTGATAACGTAATTGGTCAGGCTGATGCGATGACAGCAATTACTGTTAGCGGTTCTTTCCCATTTGATATTTCAACTATTTTGTTGACACTTGGATTTGTGGTCGCCGTTATTGCGGTAATTCTTATGGTCGGTCTTATCCGTAAGAAAAAGTGATAAACCGTGGAGGAGACAAAATGAAAAAAGCAGGTGAAATATTTCTTATCGTTACACTTATAGCCCTTATGACTGCCTGCGGGAACGGTTCTATATCGGATCCTGGAAAGGTCGATAATAATTCCGGGAACGCTTTGCCAGAAAATCTTGTTATGTTGGACGTCGGAGAATGGCCTCAAAACGAATATACCGACAATATCCCCCAACCAGAATCAGGGACGTTATTGCGGGGTTGGATTGATCCAGCTAACGAGTTTTGCTACCTTGAATTATCCGACATAGCGCAGACTGAAGCAGAACAATATATTGAATCTTTAAAAACGGCCGGATTTTCAGAAGTCGAAAAAGTTTCAGAAGAAGTCAACAATAATTATGTTTCTGTGGGTACTTTATTAACATGCGACGATACCAGTGTCAGTATTTCATATGTTGATGATTTATTTTGCATGTACATTAAAAACGGACAGTAGCAGTTAAGTTGTAACTTCAAACAGCGAATCAATAGAGCCGCTCAACGGAAATAAAAAACCGTTGTTTTGGCGATGATATAGGGATGCCTTGTGAAAAGCGACAATGCCTGACGGCGGTTTTGAAATAACATTCAAAGCCGCCGTGTTTTTTTGAAAAATAGAATTACAAAGGGTGTATTAAGGTTCCCCATTTTTAAGGACGTGATGACATTATCAGAGAAGGTCAACCCTGCCCCTGCGACGCACAGTATTCGGCGTAGCCATAGGGGATGATGTCCCGTGCTTCCACCATGCCGTCGCGCATAAAACCGGCAGTGTCGGTTTGCACCGCAAAGCCGCAACCGGGGTCACAGCGCCACAGCTGCACCTCACGCTTTGGCACGGCACAGGCGGCAAGGGCCGTCATAATCAGCCCGCCGTGGGTGACGACGGCGGCCTCTTGCGTTTCACTGCGAATCAGGTATTCGCACAGCTTGTTCAGCACCCCTGCGGCGCGGCGCGCAAACGCGTCGCCACTTTCGCCGCCCACGGGGGTGAATTTCTGCTTCGGGTCCAGCCAGCGGTGGTAGCCGGGGTCATTTTGCAACTCTTCGGGGCTTTTGCCCTCAAATTCGCCAAAGTGAATCTCGCGCAGGTCCTCAATACCAATCTGGCGGATGCCGGGGTATAAAATATCGGCACTTTCCACCGCGCGGCGCAGCGGCGAGGTGAACACCAGCCCGACGCGCGGGTAGTCAAAATCTTCCCGCAGGCGCTCTAGCCCTGCGGCCCCTTCGTCCGACAGCGGCAGGTCGGTGCCCGCCCCGGCATACAGCCCGCGCTCGTTGGCCTGTGTCAGGCCATGGCGCAGCAGGTAAAGTTTGAAAGTTTTCATCGTTCTGCATTCCTCCCAAAGGTGTCCGCTGTTTTTTCGACAATTTTGTTATTTACAATCTGTTTTTTTTGATATATAATTTACGGTACGTTGTCCGGTGCGCGGCGTATTCGCCACCACAAAACCCACAAAGGAGACACTTTATGTCACAGGAATTCAGCCGTATCATCACCTTGCTGCGCAAAGAGCGCGGGATCACCCAAAAGGAGGCCGCGTCGCGCCTTGGTATTTCGCAGGCGCTGCTCTCCCATTATGAAAAGGGCATCCGCGAGTGCGGGCTGGATTTTGTGGTGCGGGTGGCAGACTTTTACGGGGTATCCTGTGATTACCTGCTGGGGCGCAGCGCCGACCGCAGTGGCCTGACGCTGAAGGTAGAGGATATCCCCGGCCCGGAAAATGCAAAGGACAGTATTTACCGCGGCAGCCTGCTGCCCACCTTAAATAAAAAACTCATTGCGAATTCTTTAAATGTGTTGTTTGACAAGCTGAACGGCTGCCAAAGCAAGGCGCTGGTGGGCGAGATCAGCGGGTATTTGATGCTGTCGGTCTACCGCATGTTCCGGCTGGTGTATGCGTCAAACGGCAAAAACGCCCCGGCGCTGTTTAGCATACCGGGCGAACTCAGCAGCGGGTATGCCGATGCCGAAATGTCGCGCGCGGCAGCCAACACCGCGGCACTGCTGGCCGGGCAGGATGCCGGCCTTGGCGAGACGGTGCGCGACACCGCCTGCTTTGCCATGACGACCGAAAGCCTGTCGCAGGATTACCCGCTGTACGCCACCAGCCTGCTGAACTTGGTAAAGGCCAGCGAGTTGCGCATGCGCGGCGAAGCGCATATGAGCGAAAAATAAACGCTGCCATTTATTTTACCACACCGCACAGTGAAACACAAAACCCGCCTTGGCGGGTAGGATTATAAAAACAAAAGCCCCCTCTGCAGCCGCAAACAGCAGAGGGGGCTTTTGTTTTACCGGCAAAGCCGGTGGTTACTTGCGCAGTTCGTCCATGCAAGCCGCACAAACACAACGGCCTTTGAACTCTGCCACGTTTTGGTCACTGCCGCAGAAGACGCAGACCGGTTTGCAGGCCTTGAGAATAATGCGGTCTTCCTCGACGTAGATCTCGAGCGGCGAACCGTCCTCGATCTCCATGTTGCGGCGGAGCTCAATGGGCAGAACAATACGGCCCATGTCGTCCACCTTGCGAATAATACCTGTCGATTTCATAAAGCACCCTCCCTGATGACTTTTGTAGTACAGCGTTTTACCTTAGCTCCTCCCCTAAAGAAAAACACAGAACTCACAAAGCTAAAATAGCATATTTCACAGACCATGTCAATAAATCCCAGCAGAAAAATTTGCAAATCTTTACTTCTTTTGCAAAATTTAATTATGATAGGACAATTTTGTAGGCAAAAAAGCGTTTTATGACAAATGGTCCGGCAATACCCGCGGGCTTGCCGATGGCGCATCCAGCAGGGTTTGGGTGGTGTTTTGGTCCAGCAGGGGGGCAAGCAGGGGGCTTTTTTCGGCAAGGGTGCAGATTATTTTTGCGTAAACACGGTCGCCACCGTGAAACCCGTCGATATATTCGTTGTCGGTGGTGCCCTCTAGTTGGGTGAAATCATAAAATTCACCGCCCACGGCGGCAAAGCGGGGGGCAATGGCATCGTATAGCCCGCTGATATAACCGTATTGCCCGCTGGCCTGCATTTTGGCGTTGACGGCGGGGGGGAACGGCGGCAAAAAGCCCACGACATGGATACCGGCGCTGCTGCAAAAGCCGAGCAGGCTGTCCAGCTGGGCCAGTGCCAGTTCGTCCGGTGCGGCGCCGGGGGCAAACCGCAGTTCGCCAAAGTCGATGTCGCGGTAGGTGGTGGCAAAGTTTTTTTCGGGCTCGTCGGTGTTTTGCAGCGCCACCGTGCCATAGCGGTAACTGCCGTCGGCGGCAAAGCCCATGCCTTTGGCAGCGGCGGCAAGGCCGTAAATGCCCGCACGGGGCAGCAAATTTTGGACAATCGAAAATTTGTGGTTGCCATAATCAAAGCCGGTGCGCAGCAGTGTGGCAAAAGAGTCATCCGGCAAATCGCCGTAGGTCTGCGGGTCGGCGGGGCTGCTTTCGCGCCAGGTGGTGTTGAACATATTCTGGTCCAGCACGATTAGCAGGGTGTCGGGCAGCGCTGTTTGCGGCAGGTTGCGCAAAAAGTCCTCATAATCCGCCATTGTGCGCACGGCACCCCCCGCGTTGTAAAAGGAGGGCTCGCTAAAAAACTCACTGCGCAGTTGCATGCTGCGGCTGGTGCCCAGCACCAGCAGGCGGGGGGTAAGCTGGCGTGTCACCCGCAGCTTGTACGCGGCAAAATTTTCGTGGTGGGCGGTGCCGTACAGCACAAGGTCGCCCTGCACCGTTGCGTTTACAATGGTGTCAAGGCCCGCAAGCTCCCGCGTGCTGTAAAGTACCCCGGCAAACAGCCCGTACAGCAAAACGATGGGCAGCAAAAACACAGACAGTATTTTTAAAAAGCGTTTCAAAGCCGCAACCTCCTCCCCTGCCGCCGCCGGCGCGCGGCGCGCGGTTAAAATTGAAAGTACATAAAGCTGCCGCCGCCCAGCGTGCCCCAAAAAATGATGCCCGCCGCCAGCAACCAGCAAAGCACAAGTTGTACCGGCCGCCGGCGCGCAGCCAAAAAGGCGGGCCAGTTGCTGTCTTTGGTCGCAAAATCAATGG
>JAQVCK010000011.1 GCA_028689835.1 Pygmaiobacter sp.
AGTCGAGGCCGCACTTGGGGCGGACATCGTCGCTTTGGCAGAGTCAAAAGAGCTTGCCGAAAAAGGGTTCTTGCTCAGCTCTTGCTGCCCTGCTTTTGTATCTTATGTCAAATCTGAATTTCCGGGTCTTGCAAAGTCGCTTTCCTCTACCCTTTCCCCTATGGCCGCCACCGGCAAACTGCTGAAAGCGACCGACCCCGACGCGAAGGTGATTTTCATCGGCCCCTGTACCGCAAAAAAGCAGGAGTTCCAAACACAAACAGATGCGCCTTATGTGGACGGGGTGCTAACTTTTGAAGAGTTGCATGCACTGATAGAGGCTTGCGACATTGACATCACCACGCTACCCGAAGAGGTATTGGATAACGCCTCTTATTACGGCCGCATTTTTGCGCGCAGCGGCGGCCTTGCCGAGGCAGTTGCCCGTGCACTGCACGAACAACAAATTGCTTTCGCCTTAACCCCCGTCGTATGCAATGGCATTGAAGAATGCCGCACCGCCCTGTTGCGTGCCAGCAAAGGGGCTGCCGGCGGTAACTTTATTGAGGGTATGGCCTGCCAAAATGGTTGCATTGGCGGCGCAGGCTGCCTGACCCATGGCCCAAAAGATAAAAACGAAGTGGATGAATATGGCCGCCTTGCACTGGAAAAAGATATTTGCGGTGCCGCCGCCATTGCCGGTGAGCTTGGCACGATTACAAAACCCGTATTATAAATTTAAGTGCGTTTATTCGACGCGCTTTTTTTGCAGGAGGAGTTTTATGGAACTTTTAAAGCAGCGTATCACAAAGGACGGGCGCGTAAAGGAAGGCAACATCTTAAAGGTGGACAGCTTTTTAAACCACCAAATTGATATTGCTTTGCTGAATGAAATGGGGCGCGAATTTTACCGGTTGTTCCAGCACGAGGGTATTACCAAAATTATTACCATTGAGGCCAGCGGCATTGCCATTGCAGCCATTACGGCGCAGTATTTCAATGTGCCGATGGTGTTTGCCAAAAAGGCAAAAAGCAAAAACATTGACGGCGAGGTTTACACCTCCTCTATCAACAGTTACACCCACCAAAATGTCTACACCGCCATGCTGGAAAAGCGTTTTCTTTCCTCTGCCGACCGCGTGTTGATTTTAGATGACTTTCTTGCAACCGGTAAGGCGCAGCTTGGCCTTTTGGACATTGTGGGGCAGGCTGGCGCTTCGGTGGGCGGTATTGGCATCACCATTGAAAAAGGCTTTCAGGGCGGTGGTGACCGCCTACGTGAGGCTGGTTATCACCTTGAAAGCCTTGCGATTATTGAAAAAATGGAACACGATTCGGTCGTATTTCGCGACTAATAATTTTGCACCTAGGTAGCTTTTACAAAATTAATGTAAAAACGCTATCAGATTGAGGCTTTAACATGGGAAAAGAACAAGTTTTATCTTTACTTAAAGATAAAGGTATCCCCTACCATTTAATCGAGCACCCCGCTGCCCACACCATAGAAGAAATGGACGCGTTCGGGGTGGAAAATGCCGAGCAGATTGCTAAAAATTTGTTTTTGCGCGACGATAAAAAACGAGATTATTATTTAATCTGCCTTCAAAAAGACAAAACGGCAGATTTAAAGGCGCTGCGGCAAACATTGGGCTGCCGCCCGCTCAGTTTTGCATCTGAAAGCGACTTGCAGCAATATCTGGCGCTACCCAAAGGTGCCGTTACCCCATTTGGCGCGCTGAACGACACTGCGCACAAGGTGCGCCTGCGGTTTGACCGCACCCTTGCCGGGTTTGCTGCCGTGGGGGTACACCCCAATGACAATACGGCAACCGTATTTTTAAAGCTTGCTGATTTGGTAAAGCTCTTGCAGGGCTTTGGCAGCGACGTGGAGTTGATTGACCTTTAGCTTTATAATGTGGTGTATAAAAACTAAAAACAGCAGGGCGGGTGCCCTGCTGTTTCTTTATGGTTTTTCAGTTGTTACCGGGTAATAAAGGGGGCCAACTTACTTTTGAAAACCGCTCAAAAAACGCTTAATCCGCTCGTTTTGCTGGTTGTCAAAGAAATCCGCTGAACTGCCCTGGCCAATAATCTGGCCATCTTCAAAAAACAAAATGCGGTCTGCCACACTGCGCGCAAACTCCATCTCGTGTGTCACAATCAACATTGTAATATCCTGCGCCGCCAGCTTTGCAATGACTGCTGTCACCTCTGCTGTCAGTTCGGGGTCCAACGCCGAGGTCGGCTCGTCAAATAACATGATATCGGGGTTAATGGCCAGCGCGCGCGCAATCGCCACCCGCTGCTGCTGCCCGCCGGAAAGCATGGCCGGGTAACTGTCGGCTTTATCCTCCAGCCCGACAAGCTGCAACAACCGTTTGGCGTTGGCAAGGGCTTCGGCCTTATTCTGCTTTAAAATTTTAATCGGCGTAATTGTCACATTTTCAAGGCAAGTCAGGTGCGGAAACAGGTTGAACTGCTGAAACACCATGGCGGTTTTCATGCAAATGCGCCGAATTTCTTTTTCTTTGGGGTAACGCACCACCCCACTCTGGGTGGAGACCAATGCTTCCCCATCAATCAATATCTGCCCGGCGCTCACCTTTTCAAGGTTGCAAACACAGCGCAAAAGAGTGGATTTGCCGCTGCCGGACGAGCCGATAATCGCGACCGCTTCGCCTTTTTCTACCGTAAGGGAAATATCGCGCAGAGCCTCAAAGCTGCCAAACTGCTTGGATACGTTTTCTACCTGTAAAATAGGCACTGCTTACCCCTCCTTTTTCTGGTGACGGCTAAAATAGCGTTCCAGTCGCTCATAGGCCATTGTCATCACAAAGGTAATGGCCAAATAAATCAGTGCGGCAACCGCATATGCCGTGATGTTCACATCGCGGTTGACGGCCCCCTGCGCGGCTTTTAACAGCTCGCCAACGCCAATGGCGGTCACCAGCGCGGTATCTTTGACCAGTGTAATTGTTTCGTTGCAAACAGGCGGTATCACGCGGCTGACTGTCTGTGGGATGATGATATACCGCATCGTCTGCCATGGGGTAAAGCCCAGCGTTTTGGCCGCCTCGTGCTGGCCACGGTCGATCGACTGGATGCCCGCACGGTAAATTTCAGCAAAATAAGCTGCGTAGTTTAGCACAAAGGTCAGCACCGCGGCCGGGAAGCGGTCAAACGTCAGCCCCATAAACGGCAACCCATAATAAATAAAAAACAGCTGTAGCATTAACGGGGTACCGCGGAAAATCCAGATGTAAATGCGCGATACCCAGCGCAAAGGTGGCACGCGGGAAATACTGCCCAACGTAAAGACCAGCCCCAGCGGCAACGAGAAGATTAGTGTCAGAGCAAACAATTTTAGCGTCTGCGCAAGGCCTTGCATCAATGCAGGCATCAGCGTTGCGATATAAGAAAGGTTCATTGGCATCCTCCATTGACCAGCCATTATATGGCCTTTTGTGCAAAGACAGCAAAGCAGGCGGATGTAAAACACCCGCCGCTGTGCCTATGGCTTTATTATAGCAGTTTAAGAAAGCGCTGAAAAGTACTTTGCGCGTCTTTATTTTACCATGATGTCAGAACCAAACCACTTGGTCGAAATCTCTGCCGCAGTGCCGCTATCAATACAGGTTTTCATTGCGGCGTTAATGGCGTCGGTTAACTCGGTATCACTTTTGCGCAGGCCAATGGCATACAAATCTTCACCAAAATCAACGGGTGCCACTTCAAACACATTACCAAGCTGGGTATTTTTGTACTGACCAAGAACCTCATCCACAATCATTGCGTCAATGCGGCCTGCCTGCATATCCATAATAACCTGGTCGTATGTTTTATACTCGGTCAACTTGTCTTTGATCGAGTCATAAATGGGGTCACCTTTTACGACCTCTAGTGCAGAGGAATCTGCCTGTGTGCCAAGGTTGTAATTTGCAAGGTCGTCTTTGCTGGCAATGGTCACACCTTTGTTTGTCATGATGATGATTTTGTTATTGAGGTACGCATTCGAAAGGCTCATGCTCTGCTCACGCTCCGGCGTGATGGACATGCCATTCCAGATACAGTCAATTTTGCCGGTAGAAAGCTCTAGTTCCTTTGCATCCCAATCAATCGGTTGAAAGACTGGCTTCACACCCAAAACTTCGCAGACCGCAGTGGCAAGGTCAATATCAAAGCCCACCAGATCACCGTTCTCATCACGGAAGCCCATTGGTGCAAAGGTGTCATCCAGGCCAATTACCAGTTCCCCTTTTACCTTGATATCGTCAAGGCTGGTGGCATAGGCCGCAACCGAAGAACTTTGCCCCGGCGCCGCAGACGAAGCTGCCGGGGCAGAGCTTGCTGGCGCACTGCTTTGCGCACCACCGCAGGCCGCCAATGCAAATGCCATAGCCGCCGCTAAAAGAACCGAAATTATCTTTTTCATATGTACTATTCTCTCCTTTTACGCCCTTTGCAGAGCTGTCGGCCAATGGCCGGTATTCTCTTTGATGCGTTTATTATACTTCATCTTGATAAAGTTGTAAAGTAGTAACGCACTAAATTTACAAAATTCGTTAGAGCGTTTAATTTTTTAGTCTAGTTTATTTTCAAATTGTAAAATTTGCCTATAAACAGCCATTTTAAAAGGTAATCCCCTACCATTTGCACCCCGTTTCTTGTTCTTGCAAAACAAAAGTCACGAAACCTTAAAGTCTTTGCAGAAAAGTTAAATTAAGCCTTGACAAACACCTTACTTATCGATTATAATTGTTAATGCCCGCTGAACAAGACCTGTTAAAAAATGTTCGTCGTGCGGCTTTAGCTCATCTGGTAGAGCGCCACCTTGCCAAGGTGGAGGTAGCGAGTTCGAGCCTCGTAAGCCGCTCCAATATGGTGCTGTAGCCAAGTGGTAAGGCAAGGGTCTGCAAAACCCTCATGCGACGGTTCAAATCCGTCCAGCACCTCCAGTCAAAGCCCGTACAAACGTTTTGTTTGTGCGGGCTTTTTGTTTAGTACAAAATCGGTTTACTCCTCCAACTATAAAGTTTACTAATTCTATATTAAATACCAGTGACAGCACTTGCCCCACCGCCAAAAGCATGGTATAGTAAGCAAAATATGGTTAAAGTTGGTGTTTTTTATGAAAGCGGAGGTCCTTTACTTTTCTGCCGCTGGCACTACGAAGCGCGTGGCCAAGGCAGTTGCGCGTGGCCTTGCCTGTGAAACGAACTTCGTGGATATTACCCCATTTGCCACACGAAACATGCCGTTTTCGCCCACCGCAGATCTATTGGTGTTGGCAGTACCGGTTTATGGTCTGCGCATACCAAAACCAGTTGCGCAGTTTTTGGGGCAGTTACAAGGCCAAAATACTCCGTTTGCCGCCGTATGCGTTTATGGCAACATCCGCTGGGGCGCTGCGCCCGCACAAATCGCCCGCCTTGCACAGCAGGCAAAACTGCAATTAGTTGCAATGGGTATCATGGTAGGGCAACACACCTTTGCCTCCCAAAAATTCGCCATTGCGCTTGGCAGGCCGGATGAAACCGACCTTAAAAAGGCAGAAGAATTTGGCCGCACCATCAGTGCGAAACTGGCCGCCGGGCAGCTTAGTGTCCCCGCAATGCCTAAAAGCTTATTGCCTGCCAATATGGCCTATCTGCCCAACACCGGGCTGCGTTTTGTGGTGCGCCAACCCGCGGTAAATAAGGCACTTTGCACCCGCTGTGGGCGTTGCCCTGTAAACTGCCCCACCGCTGCTATTGACCAGCGCACGTTACAAATTCGTGAAACACGCTGCCTGCGCTGCGGGGCCTGTGTTGCAGTGTGCAATTATAAAGCGCGCAGCATTGGGTTTCGGTTTTCCCTTGCAGGGCGCGTAGTCACCCGTATGGGGGCCAAAAGAAAGGAACCGCTGTTTTTTATATAATAAATCAATTTTTCGGCCATTACGCCGATATAGGATAAAGGTGGGTTATTTAATGGAGTTTTACAGTGCGGTCTATGCAAGACGGACTATTCGAGATTTTACCGACGAACCAGTGGAACCTGAGGTACTACGGCGCATTTTATCCGCCGGCCTGCGCGCACCATCCAACGATCATTTACGCAAATAGGACTTTGTAGTGGTGACCGACCGGGCTTTGATTGACCAGTTGCTGAAAAAAATCCCCAAAAGCGTCTCTGAAAAGCGTTTGGATTTCATTTTAAATTCGATGCGCTTAAAAAATGAAGAACAGCAAAAAATGTATCAAGAGGCCATCCCTTTGCAGCGCAAAATGCTCTCCACTTCCGGCTGCCTTGTGTTGCCGCTGTTCTACCAAAAAAACGACCTACTTACACCCAAAAACATCAATGCGCTCAATGGTTTTGCTTCTATTTGGTGCTGTATTGAAAACATACTGCTTGCCTGTGCCGCAGAAAACTTGGGGTGCGCGCTGCGCATCCCCATGGGGGACGAAGCCGCCCATGTCGCCGAAGTGTTGTCTCTGCCTAAAGGTTATACCTTGCCCTGTTTTCTTGCCATCGGGCACCCGGCAGATACGGCCCCATTGCCGCAACAGTTACCGTTTGACCTAGAAAGCAAGCTGCACTTTAACCAGTGGTGACTGATTGGCAATATAAAATAAGGAGATTATTATGGAAGAGCTTCGGCTTGGCAATGTAATGGTGGACTGCCCTGACAGCAAATTACTTGCTGACTTTTATGCCGCACTGCTGGGCTGGCAGCGCCTCGTACTTTACGGCTTACCGGCGGTGCGCAGCAACACCGGTGTTGTGCTTTTGTTTGCGCAGGAAGAGGATTACGCCTCGCCCACCTGGCCAGAGGTGCCCGGTAAACAGCAAAAGCAGCTACATCTTGACTTTCAGGTACCGGATGTAGCCGCCGCGGTAGAACGCGCGCTTTCGCTTGGTGCAACCAAAGCGGCGGCCCAGTTTGGGGAAGGCCAGTTTGTCACGATGCTGGACCCCGCAGGCCACCCGTTTTGCCTTTGTAAACAGGGGTAACTTGTGTTTTACGCGTGTTGTTAATATTGACACAGTCCAAACGCCGGCAGGGAGGCTTACATCTCCCCCTGCCGGCGTTTGGACTACCCTATTACAATTTGTCACTGCAAAAAAGCCGCCGGGGTGCACCGGCGGCTTAAAACTTATCTTTTTTCTTTTAAGAGGTCACGTATTTCAGTCAGCAGCAATTCCTCTTTGCTGGGTACCGGTGGCGCTGCTGGCGCTTCCTGCTCTTGCTTTGCAAACTTTTCTTTTACATGGCCAAACGCACGTACAATCAAAAACATCACAAGCGCCATAATGAAAAAATTTAGAATTGCAGAAATAAAATTACCAAACTGAAACACTGCATCGCCCACAGTAAACGTCAGCGACGCAAAGGTATCTTTACCCACAAAAATGCCAATCAGCGGCATTAAAAGATCCGCCACAAGCGAGTCTACAATTGCTTTAAATGCGGCGCCAATGATAACGCCAACAGCAAGATCCATCACATTGCCTTTGGCTATGAACTTTTTAAACCCGGCCCAAATGCTTTCTTTCTGACTACCGTTACCCATACATACCTTCTTAGCTTACCGTTTTATATTTTTGCCATACAAGTTACAGTTTTTCAATGGCGGCCAGCACCATGTCGCGCAAGGTGGCGGGGTTGCCCTGCCCACGGCTTGCTTTCATGCACTGCCCCACAAGGAAACCTGCGACATTGGTTTTGCCGCTTTTGTAATCTTCGACTGCTTTGGGGTTGTCTGCCAGCACCTTTTCTACGATTGCAACCAAAGCCGAGCTGTCGTTAATTTGGGCAAGGCCCTTTTCTTCGACGATCTGCTGCGGTGCTTTGTCCGTCGCCATCATCTCTTCCAGCACAGTTTTTGCCGCCGTGTTGGAGATGGTGCCCTTGTCGATCATCTGTATCATCTCTACCAGATGCTGCGGCGTAAGAGCTGTATCGCTAAGCTCAATGCGACGGTCATTCAAAATACGTGCAATGTCGCCCAACAGCCAGTTGGCAACCGTTTTGGGCTCACAGCCACCCAATTCAACGGCAGAATCGAAGAAATCCGCACGGGCCTTGCTGACGCTAAGCAGCTGTGCGTCCACCTTTTGCATGTTGTAATCTTTGACATACCGCAGGGTCTTTTCTGTCGGCAGCTCCGGCAGGCTGGCTTTCAGCGCGCTGATTTTCTCGTCGCTGACGATAAAGGTAAGCAAATCCGGGTCTGGGAAATAGCGGTAATCCTGCGCGTCCTCTTTGCTACGCATCAGAATGCTTTTGTTTTTGGCATCGTCCCAGCGGCGGGTCTCCTGTCGGATGGTACCGCCAGCAGCAATCACTTCCATCTGGCGCTCTGCTTCGTACAGAATGGCACGGTACACCGCGCCAAAGCTGTTGACGTTTTTCATCTCACAGCGGGTACCAAACTCAGTTGCACCGTGCGGGCGCACCGAAACGTTGACGTCGCAGCGCACACTGCCCTCCTGCATTTTGGCATCACTGATGCCAAGGTACAGCAAAATCGTGGTAATGGTCTCAAGGTACGCTTTGGCCTCTTCTGCACTACGCAGGTCCGGCTCGGAGACGATTTCAATCAGCGGCACACCACAGCGGTTATAGTCACACAGGGTGCCGTCAAACGAATCGTCATGAATCAGCTTACCGGCATCCTCTTCAATATGAATGCGGGTCACACCAATACGCTTAGTCTCATCTCCCACTAAAATATCCAGATACCCGTTCTCGCACAGAGGCACGTCAAACTGAGAAATCTGGTATGCTTTGGGCAGGTCGGGGTAAAAGTAGTTTTTGCGGTCCTGCTTTGTGACACCGTTGATGGTGCAGTTCAGCGCATGGCCCATTTTAACGGCACTTTCGACCACCTGCTGGTTGAGCACCGGCAGTGTGCCGGGGTAGCCCATGCAAACCGGGCAGCAAAGGCTATTAACCTCGGCACCAAACCGGTTTTCGCAGCTACAGAAAATTTTTGTTTTTGTGTTCAGCTCGGCATGTACTTCAAGGCCGATGACGGTTTCAAAGTTGTTGTTCATCTCTCGCTCACATCTCCTTTACCGCAAAGCCGCCAACCGCAGTCTCGTAGCTTTTTGCCACCGACAGCAAACGTGCCTCGCTGAATTTCGGGCCAATCAGCTGCATGCCAATCGGCAAACCGCCTTCGCCCATGCCGCACGGCAGGCTAAGGCCCGGTAAACCCGCAATATTAACCGTAACAGTGCATATGTCCGTCGCATACATCTGCACCGGGTCGCTTACCTTTTCACCCAGCTTAAACGCCGTTGTGGGGTTAACCGGCGTCACAATCAAATCACAGCTTGCAAACGCGTCTGTAAACTCTTTGGCAATCACGTTTTGCAGCAGCTTTGCGCGCTTGTAATAGGCATCGTAATAACCGGAGCTCAGCACGTGGGTGCCCAGCATGATGCGGCGCTTAACCTCTGCCCCAAAGCCTTCGCTGCGGGTAGAGAGGTACAAGTCGTTCAGCGTGCCGTCGCGGCGGCCGGAAAAGCCGTATTTCACACCGTCGTACCGGGCAAGGTTGCTGCTTGCCTCGGCAGAAGAAATGATATAGTAGGCAGCCAGCGCATAGTCGGTAGAGGGAAGCGAAATTTCGACCACGTCGGCCCCAAGGCCTTTCAGCGTTTCAATGGCGCCGTACACCGCCGTTTTCACTTCGGCAGAAATGCCGTCGCCAAAATATTCTTTGGGCACGCCAAGGCGCAGCCCCTTCACCTTTGCTTCAATTTCGCCCAGCGCGGCTTCGCGCGAGGTCGCGTCTTTGGGGTCGCGCCCACAAATGGCGCGGTACAGCAGCGCCACATCATCCACCGTGCGGCCAAACGGGCCGATTTGGTCCAGCGACGACGCAAACGCCACAAGGCCGTAACGGCTGACAGCACCATAGGTGGGCTTTAAGCCCACAATGCCGCAAAAGCTGGCCGGGCAGCGGATTGACCCGCCGGTATCAGAGCCCAAAGCCAGCGGCACCTCGCAGGATGCGACCGATGCCGCGCTGCCGCCGGACGAACCGCCCGGCACGCGGGTGGTGTCCCATGGGTTTTTGGTGGGCTTGAAATACGAGTTTTCGCAGCTGCCCCCCATGGCGAATTCGTCCATGTTCAGCTTGCCGGGCAGCACCGCGCCCTGTGCCGCCAGTTTTTCCATAACGGTTGCATTATAGTGGGGCACAAAATTTTCAAGCATGCGCGACGCACAGGTACTGCGCACGCCTTTGGTGCAGATATTGTCTTTAATGGCGACCGGGATGCCCGCCAGCGGTGCAAGCGGCTTGCCTGCCGCAATGGTTTCATCCACCTGCTGTGCCTGCTGCAAGGCCTGCTCTGCGGTGACGGTCAAAAAGGCATCAACCTTGCTTTCCACCTCTTCCATGCGGCCCAAGGTGGCTTTTGTGATTTCTACCGCACTGACTTCCTTTGCACGCAGCATTGCCGCAAGCTCGGTTGCCGAGTGTTCATACAGTTTTTTCATCTTCTCGCTCCCCCTTACTCTACAACCTTCGGCACCATCAGACAGCCGGCGGCGGTCTCGGGCACGTTTTTCAGCATTTCTTCCCGCGGGAAGGACGGCTTTACTTCATCAGGACGCAGCTGCATCGTATTTTGGGGGTCAAGCAAACTTTCTTTGCTTGTCAGCTCCGGCAGCTTTTCTACCATCGCCACAATGCTGGAAAGCTCTTTTTCCATCTTGCCAAGTTCGGCTTCCGGGATATCCAGCTTTGCCAGTTTTGCAATGTGCTTTACATCGATTTCCATACAGGGCACTCCTTCTCTCTATTCGTCTTTCTGTAATAACTTTAAAAATGCAGCTTCGTCAATAACCGGGATGCCAAGCTCGTTTGCCTTGGTCAGTTTGCTGCCCGCCGCTTCGCCCGCAAGCACCATGCTGGTGCGCTTTGAAACCGAGTCGGTCGCCTTGCCGCCATTTTTTACAATCAGCGCTTTGGCTTCATCGCGTGACAAGGTGGGCAGTGTGCCGGTGACCACGATGGTCTGGCCGCTGAGGTAATCGGTTTTTGTCTCACCCGTATACTGCATATTCACACCGGCAGCGGTCAATTTGTTCACTAAATCTCGGCTGCCCGGCTTTGAAAAGAACTCGATAACGCTTTGCGCCATAATGCCGCCAAACCCGTCGATAGCGGCAATTTGTTCGGCATCAGCCTGCAAAATTGCCTGCATCGCACCAAATTTCTCTGCCAGTGCCTGCGCCGCCGTGTCGCCGATATTCCGGATGCCAAGGCCGGAAAGCAGACGGTCTAAGTTGTTATTCTTCGAAGCTTCAATGGCGTTTATCAGGTTTTGGGCCGCTTTTTCTTTGAATTTATCCAGCGTCAACAATTGCTGTTTTGTCAAATAATAAAGGTCGGCCACCGTGGTAACATAGCCCTTTGCCACCAGCTGTGCCAGCACCGCCGGCCCGCAACCGTCGATATCCATCGCCACGCGGGAGGCAAAGTGGATGAGGTTGCGCATTGCCTGTGCCGGGCATTCCGGGTTTAAGCAGCGCAGGGCAGCTTCCCCTTCGAGCCGCGAAACCGGCTGCCCGCAGGAGGGACAGACCGTCGGCATCTGGTAGGCAGGGGCATCCTGTTTGTGCAGTTCTACCCCCAGCACCTCTGGGATGATATCCCCCGCCTTGCGCACCTGAATGATATCCCCAATGCGAATTTGCTTTTCGTTGATGAAATCCTCGTTATGCAACGATGCGCGGGAAACCGTGGTGCCCGCCAAAAAAATGGGGTCAAAAATAGCAGTCGGGGTCAGCACACCGGTGCGCCCCACTGAAATTTCAATGTCGCGTAGCTCCGTGGTGCGAATTTCGGGCGGGTACTTAAACGCCACCGCCCAGCGCGGGAATTTGCTGGTGCTGCCCATCGTGCGGCGCAAAGCAAACTCATCCACCTTTACCACCGCGCCGTCAATGCCGTAATTCACTTCGCCGCGCGTGTTGCCTATGCGCTCAATTTCTTGCTGTATCTGCCCGCTGGTTTGCACCACCTTATACTGTGGCGACACCACAAAGCCCAAGGAGGCAAGGTAAGCAAGGCTTTCGGCATGGCCGGCAAATACACGGCCCTCACACTGCTGCACATTAAAGATAAAAATAGAAAGGCCGCGTTTTGCTGTAATGGCAGGGTCCTTTTGTCGCAAAGAGCCGGCAGCCGCATTGCGCGGGTTTTTAAATGGCTTTTTGCCCTCGTTTTCCTGCTCGGCTGAAACGCTTGTAAAAACATCCTTTGGCATATACACTTCGCCGCGCACCTCTAAAAATGCGGGGGCATTTTTTAATTGTTTTGGGATGTCTTTGATGGTGCGCAGGTTTTCGGTCACATCTTCGCCCACATCGCCATCGCCGCGGGTAGACCCGCGCACAAATACACCGTCGCGGTATTCCAAGCTGACGGAAAGACCGTCTATTTTAGACTCCACCACAAAACTGGTGTCGGGCTGTTGCTCTTGTACCCGCCGCACAAAATCCGCTACATCTTCAAACGAAAACACGTCCTGCAGGCTTTCCATACGCACGGCATGCGGCACCTTGGTAAACACGGCGGAGGCTGCCGCATCGATGCGCTGGGTGGGTGAATCTGCTGTAACCAGCTGTGGGAATTGCTGTTCCAGCGCGCGCAGCTCCTGTGTCAGCTGGTCGTATTCAAAATCTTCCAGCTCCGGTGCGTCTTGGTTATAATAAAGGTCGTTATTTTTGCCAATTTCAGCACGCAACTGCGCAATGCGCTGCCGCGCCTGCTGCTCATCCATACCCTCACCGCCTCTCTTAGGCTTATCTGTAATAGTATAGCACAAGTTTGACGCTTCCGCCATATTCCACGCGGCATTTTTGTCTAAAATTCAACATGGAGGTCTGGTGCTTTTTACCTGTGCAGGCCTTCCCAGCCCACAACTTTGCCAATGTTTTCTTAACACAGACAAACCGGCTAAGTGCAAGCATAAAAAACGGGCGGCAAATTGCCGCCCGTTTTGCTATTAGGGTTTAGATGGAAATAATTTTTGCCATATCGACCAGCGAGGTATCGACTGATTTATGCATGTTCAGCGCCTCGGTAATGTCAAAATCGACAATGTCGTTCCCGTGCTCGCCCACTACCCGGTTGAACTTGCCCTCAAGCAGCAATTGTACCGCGCGGTAGCCCATCTGGCTTGCCGCAACACGGTCACGCAGTGTGGGGCTGCCGCCACGCTGCACATGGCCCAGCACGGTGGCGCGGCTTTCAATGCCGGTGCGCTTTTCAATAATTTCAGCAAAATCGTGCGCACGGCCGACACCCTCTGCCACGATGATGATGAAGTGCTGCTTGCCAGTTTTGCGGGTGGCATTCATACGGTCAATGATGTCACGGTCGATGTCGTAAGGCACCTCCGGGATCAGCGTAGTCAGCGCGCCCACCGCAATGCCGGTGTTCAGCGCAAGATACCCTGCCCCGCGGCCCATCACCTCAACCACACTGCAACGGTCATGGCTTTGGGTGGTGTCGCGCAACTTATCAATCATCTCTACCGCCGTATTCATGGCAGTGTCGTAGCCAATCGTGTAATCACTGCATGCAATATCGTTATCAATGGTGCCGGGCAGGCCGATGCAGGGAATGCCCTGTGCCGCCATATCTTTGCAACCACGGAACGAACCGTCGCCGCCAATCACGACCAGCGCATCAATACCCAACTCATGACATTTTGCCGCCGCTTTCTGTTGGCCTTCGAGTGTCTTAAATTCCAGGCAACGGGCAGTATACAGCATGGTGCCGCCGCGGTGGATAATCTCCGACACGCTGCGCACGTTCATCTCTTTAATGTCACCATTGATCAACCCGTTATATCCACGATAAACGCCCATGACCTTCATACCGTGATACAGCGCGGTGCGCACGACGGAACGAATCGCCGCGTTCATACCGGGCGCGTCACCGCCGCTGGTCAGAACACCAATGGTTTTGATTTCTTTTGCCATGATGGGCCTCCTAAATAAATGTAATGCTTGGTTTCCTAATCGTTTGCGGTGTTGCAAAATAGAGCCAGCACCGCTGATTCCCCAATTACTAATTATACGTTTTCAAACAGATTGATTCAAGATTTGTACTAAAACTCACAACAATAGTCCATGCAAGTGTTGTATGTTGCAACACAGACGCATAAAATAACACCTTTGTATTATCGTTACCGGACCACCACACACTGTGCGCCAAGCAGCGCATTCAGCTCGCTAAGTAGCCGCGGGTTTTGCGCTGTCCACAGGTTGCGCGGGGCAAGCATGACCTTATTCGTATCGGTGAACAGAATTTTGACCGGCATATCGCCCGAAAAAATTTCAAGCAGGTCTTTTACCTTACCAAATGCTTCGCTTTGCATGGAAGACACTTTCAAATAAAGCGTACTGCCCTGCACGGCCGCCGGGGCTATCGGCGCCGGGGCATCCCCCACCGTCCTTTTAGAGGCAAGGCCTTCTGCCGCACCGTTTTTGCCGGGGTGGTACAGGTCAATCGGCACAATTTCATCCACCAGTAGCTTAGAGCCCTCATCCTCTTTTACCGAAACACGGCCGCGCACCACCACAACTGCATTGTCAAAAATGGCACTGCCGCAATCGGTCAACACGCGCGGGAAAACCAGCAGTTCCATTGTGCCGGTCAAATCCTCTACCGTGACAAATGCCATCATTTTATCCGACCGGGTAGTCAGGTATTTTGTGCGCACCACCGCACATACCAAAATGACAACACGATTATCCATCTGTTCGGCATCTTCTCCGCTGAGCGCGGAAATATTGGCTGACGCGAACCGCGCAATTTTGTCGCGGTAGGCATCCAGCGGATGGCCGGATAAATACAACCCGCTGATTTCTTTTTCCATTTTCAACAGTTCGCCGTGCGCGTATTCTTGCACTTTGGGCAGGTCGTAGCGGTTCATCTGCTTTGCCTCTTCGCCGCCAAACAAGCTAATCTGCCCTTCTAAGTTGCGGCGGTTTTCGCCCTCCACACTTTTTAAAATACCCTCTAGCCCTTCCAGCATGGCCTTGCGGCTGTCTCCAAAGCTGTCAAATGCACCGCTTTTGATAAAGCTTTCTACCGCGCGGCGGTTCATTTCACGGCCATACAGCTTGGTGCAAAAATCGTAAAGGCTGGTGTAAAGCCCGCTACGCCGCTTTTCAATGACGCCCTGTATCAGGTTGCGGCCCACGTTTTTCAGCGCCAGCAAGCCAAACCGGATGTCTTTGCCATCTACTGTAAAACCAAGGCCACTTTTGTTGATGTCCGGCGGCAATACCCGGATGCCAAGGCGCTGACACTCGGTGGTGTATTCAATGACCTTGTCGGTATTTTCAAGCACACTGGTCAACAACGCCGCAAAAAACGGGCGCATATAATGGCATTTTAAATAGGCTGTCTGGTAGGCCACCAGCGCATATGCCGCCGCATGAGATTTGTTGAACGCGTAAGACGCAAAGCTGGACATATCGTCAAAAATTTCATTGGCCACCTGCCGTGAAATGCCGTTTGCGACACAGCCGGGGCATTCTTTGCCCGGCTCGGTGCTGCCATCAATAAAGTGGGCACGTTCTTTTTCCATCACGTCCGCTTTTTTCTTGCTCATTGCGCGGCGCACAAGGTCCGCCTGCCCGTAAGAGAAGCCCGCCAGCTCGCGGCAGATCTGCATGACCTGCTCCTGATAGACAATGCACCCATTGGTTACGCCCAAAATATGCTCAAGCTGTGGTGTTTTATAGCGAATCGCCGACGGGTCGTGCCGGTTGCGGATATAGGTGGGGATGGAATCCATTGGCCCCGGGCGATACAGTGAGATGACAGCGATTAAATCTTCAATACTCACCGGCTTCAGCTGTGCCAGCACCTGCCGCATGCCGTTCGATTCAAATTGAAACACCCCATAGGCATCGCCGGTAGAAAGCATTTCAAAAACAGCTTTGTCATCCTGCGGGATGTCATCCAGCACAAAATCGGGGTTCATCGTCTCGCGCACGGTTTTTTCTGCGTCATGCAATACGGTTAACGTGCGCAACCCCAAAAAGTCCATTTTCAGCAGGCCCAACTCTTCAATGGTTGTCATCGTAAACTGGGTCACGATCTGCCCATCGTTGGCAGCCAGCGGCACATATTCCTCGGCCGCTTCGCGGGTAATGACCACCCCGGCGGCATGGGTGGAAGCGTGGCGCGGCATGCCTTCAATCTTGATTGACATGTCGATGAGTTCTTTGATGTTTTCATCCGATTCGTACAGCTTGCGGAACTCCTCCGACACTTTCAGTGCTTTGGTGAGAGTCATTTTCAGCTCAGAGGGCACCAGCTTTGCAACGCGGTCGACATCCTGGTAAGGTAGGCCCATCACCCGCCCCACGTCACGAATGGCCGCACGGGCCGCCATGGTGCCAAAGGTGATGATCTGCGCCACATGGTCGGCGCCATATTTTTCTACGACATAGTCAATAACCTCTTGCCGGCGCTCATAACAAAAGTCCACGTCGAAGTCCGGCATGCTGACCCGTTCCGGGTTTAAAAAGCGTTCAAACAGCAGGTTGTAACGAATGGGGTCAATATTAGTAATACCCACACAGTATGCCGCAAGGCTGCCTGCGCCACTGCCGCGCCCCGGGCCCACCGGGATGCCTTTGCTGCGGGCATAGTTGATAAAGTCAAAGACGATGAGGTAATAGTTGATATACCCCATGCGGTCAATGACTGAAATTTCATAGTCCAGCCGCTCGCGAATTTCTGCCGGTACCTTAGGCCCGTAATGGCGCTGCAAGCCCTCTTCGCACAGCGTGACAAAATAGTCTTTGTTGTCTTGCCCATTCGGGGCCTCAAAATACGGCAGCTTGGTCACACCAAACTCAAAGTCAAAGTTGCACATTGCGGCAATGCGGTTGGTGTTTTCACACGCTTCAGGCACCACCGAAAACAGGTCGTACATTTCCTGTGTGCTTTTGACGTAAAATTCATCTGAACCAAACTCCAGCACGTCCTCATCATCGACGGTCTTGCCGGTTTGGATGCAGATCAACACATGGTGCATGCGGCTGTCCTGCTTTGTCAGGTAATGGCTGTCGTTAGTTGCCACCAGCGGGATGTCGAGCTCGCGTGCAAGGCGGATAAGCTGCGGCAACACTTCGCGCTGCTCGGGCAGGCCGTGGTCCTGCAACTCAATATAATAATGGTCCGGCCCAAACAGCTCTTTGTAAAACAGCGCTGCCTCCTTGGCGCGCTCGGCATCCCCTGCCAGCAAAGCCTGTGGTACTTCGCCCGCAAGGCAGGCAGAAAGGGCGATCAGCCCCTCATGGTGCTGTTGCAGCAAATCGTGGTCGATGCGCGGCTTGGTGTAAAAGCCCTCTACAAACCCTGCCGAAACTAACTTAATTAGGTTTTTATACCCAGTCTCGTTTTCGCACAGCAAAATCAAGTGATAATAGCTGGAATCAATCCGGTGCACCTTGTCAAACCGGGTGCGCGGCGCCACATACACCTCGCAGCCGATGATCGGTTTGATGCCAGCCTTTTTGGCAGCGCGGTAAAAATCCACCGCGCCGTACATCACACCGTGGTCGGTCACTGCCACCGCAGTTTGCCCCAGCTCTTTCAGCCGGTCAAACAGACGGTCAATGCGGCAAGCACCGTCCAGCAAGCTGTATTCGGTATGCAGATGCAGGTGGGTAAATTGTCTTTTTTCTTCACTCATTGTTTTGGTCCCCATCTTTTTTTGCAATGGCCTGTGCCAATTCAGTTAGTTTTTTCATCCGGTGGCACACCCCTGCCCTGCTAAGCGGCGGCTGCAATAGCTGCCCCAGCTCTGCCAGAGAATATTCAGGGTATGTCACGCGCAGCTGTGCGATTTCGCGCAGGGCTTCGGGTAAGGTTTCGTAATGCCCGCTTTGTTTGAGGTAGGCAATTGCCTCGGTTACGGTGCCGGCGGCAGCAACAATCTTGTCGATGTTGGCACTCTCGCAGTTGGTAATGCGGTTGGTTTTATTGCGGATGTCTTTATACACCTTTTGCTGCATCACTTCCAGGCTGGCGTTCGTCGCGCCCATTGCGGTGAGCAGGTCCTCTACCTGCTCACTGGCCCTGAAATACACGACCCCTAGCCCCTTGCGCACCGTCTGGCGGGGCTCAAACCCATGCTGTTGCAACAAAGCAGTAAAATCATCTAACAGCGGGCGCCGGTTAGATACAAACTCAAGGCTGTACTCTTTTGCGGGGTCGGCTACAATGCCGCTGCACAAAAATGCTGCCGCCAAAAAATGATAAAAGCACTGTTCACACGCAAAAAAAGTTTGATGCAACCGCAGGTTTGGCTCTAGCCCCGTATATCCAAACTCTGCCAGCATTTTTTGCACCACAAAAGGGTCTTTAATCGCAAATTCATAAATCGTGCCCGCCTGACGTGGTTTTTCTACAATATCCCCTTTTAAGCCCATGCGCTTCATTAGCTTTTGCGCCGTTTGCGCAATCAAGGCGCGCTCGGTATGCAGCACCAAACCCTTGTGGTCAAAATAACGTGAAAAACAGGCAAAGCCATAGCAAGCCGCGCGCACACAGCACGGGCTTTGAATTGTTTTTTTACAAAGCTCGGTTTTAACCTGCCCGGAAAAGCTCATTTATAAATTCCTTTCAATATCGCGGTGCAGCACAGAGGTGCGGTACCCCTGTGCTTTTGCAAATTCGCCCAATGCACGGGCAAAGGCCACCGAGCGGTGTTTGCCGCCGGTGCAGCCAACTGCAATGGAAAGCTGACTTTTGCCCTCTTTTAAATACAGCGGCAAAGAGTACGCCAGCAAATCTTTCAGCCGCGCAATCAGCCCCTGTGCCTCTTCAAAACTGAACACATAATCGTAGACCTCTTTGTCAAGGCCGGTTTTGTGTTTCAACTCCGGGATATAAAACGGGTTACGCAGGCAGCGCACGTCAAACACTAGGTCAGAATCTTTGGGGGTGCCAAACTTAAAACCGAATGAAATAACGGTAATTGCCATCCCCTCACGTTTATCCTCTGTAAACAGCGACACCACGCGGTCGCGCAGTTGCGCAGTAGACAGCATCGAAGTATCAATGATGTAGTTGGCATTTTCGGCGATGGGCTGCAAAATTTTGCGTTCGCGCTGAATCGCCTCTTCAATTGAAATACGGTTTTTGATGCTGAGCGGGTGGGTGCGACGTGTTTCTTTGTAGCGTCGTTCCAACACATCGGTTCGCGAATCCAAAAACAGGCACTCATACGGCACCCCCATTTTGTGCAAATCGTCTAGTGCCTGCGTAATGTTACCGTAGCTTTCACCACTGCGCACGTCAATGACCACCGCCAGCTTTTCGATTTCACTGGCACTTTGCTTTGAAAATTCTACAATACGGGGCAGCAATGCTGGAGGCAGGTTATCAATACAAAAATAACCGATATCCTCCAAAGCATGCACAACCAACGACTTCCCAGCCCCTGAAAGGCCACTGACAATTAAAAGCCCCATTTTTTCTCCTCTTTACTGCTGCTCAGCGAACGACCCGAACTTCTTTTTCCAGTTGGTGGCCTGTTTTCTCTTTTACAATACGGGCAACCTCTTCTGCCACCGCAAGCACATCCTTTGCCGTGGCCCCCCCCAGGTTGATAACAAAGCCGCTGTGTTTTTCACTGATGGCGGCATTGCCGATGCGAAAGCCTTTCAGCCCACACTCTTCAATCAGTGCGGCGGCATAGGCCCCTTGCGGCCGCTTAAACGTACTGCCCGCGCTAGGCATTTCAAGCGGCTGCCTTGACGTGCGACGGCTTAGCAGCTCTTTCATACGAGCACGCACCGCCTGCCCATCTGCCGGTTGCAGGCGAAATTCTGCCCATAGCACGGCACCGCCCTGCTGCTCAAACACCGAGGTCCGGTAGCCAAAATTCATCTGCGGTACTTCTAGCACCTGCTCTTCTCCCTGTGCCTTCACGCAACCCACATGGCACAAAACATCCTTTATTTCGCCGCAATATGCCCCGGCATTCATGTACACCGCCCCGCCCACCGAACCGGGGATGCCATACGCAAATTCAAGCCCGGAAAGGTTGTGCTTTGCCGCAAACAGGCAAAGATGTGAAAGCGCTGCCCCTGCCCCTGCGCGAATAGTGGCGGGGCTGGTAAGCTCTATTTCATCTAGCCCACGGCCAACAAAAATCACAACGCCGTCAAAGCCCTCGTCTGCAAACAAAGTATTAGACCCTTTGCCTAAAAGATACGTTTTGCTGCCGGCTGTGCGGCAGATGCGGTAAGCTTGTGCCAACTGTGAAAGGCTGTGCGGCACACAAAACAGCGTTGCCGGCCCACCAATCTGAAAGGTCGTATATCTTGCAAGCGGCTCATTGCCGCGCACCTCAATGCCGACGTTTTCCAGTTGCTGCGCCAGCGCTGTGTAATCGATCATTCCTTTTCCCCCTGCTCGCTGAGTACCTGCCCAAACAACCACAAGGCGCACCCCGTTAAAAAGCCATTGCCGCTTTTTGAAACCGGAATGCGCCGCTGTGTGCCGGACAAAGCCGCATTTTGCGGCGTATTATTTCGTAACTGTAATATCGTTTTCAAGCCCTAATTTTGCCATTAACTCTTCGGCCGCGTTATAGCCCATTTTCTTCTGGCGGTTGCAAATAGCGGCTGTCTCAATAATCACGGCAAGGTTGCGCCCTGGGTGTACCGGTATCACATTGCAGGGCAGCTCCAGCCCTAAAATTTCCACCGTATCACTCTCCAGCCCGGTGCGGCTGTAATTTTTGGTCTTGTCCCACGGCTGCAATTCTACCACCAAATCAACCCGCTCGCTTGCCTTGACCGCACCGGAGCCAAACACCCGCGCCACGTTGATGATACCAATACCGCGCAGCTCAATAAAATGGCGGATATTTTCAGGTGCCGTACCCACAATGGTGCGGTTTGAAACACGTCGCAGCTCTACCGCATCATCGGCAATCAGCCGGTGGCCGCGCTTGACCAGCTCAACCGCCGTTTCGCTTTTGCCCACACCGCTTTCGCCCAAAATCAAAATACCTTCGCCATAAACCTCTACCAGTACCCCATGGCGGGTAATGCGCGGTGCCAGCTCTACGCCTAAAATTGAAATAATATCCGACATCAGCCGCGAGGTGTTCTCTGCGGTGGTCAACACCGGCACCCCATATTGGGTGGCAAATTCCATCATGGCATCGTAAATATAAAGGCTGCGGGTCACCACCACTGCGGTGGGCTTTGTGGCAAACAGCGTGTGGATGCGGCTACGGCGTTCGGTTTCGGGCAGCGCTTCCAAAAACGACATCTCCACTTTGCCGCAAATCTGAATACGCGTTGGGTCAAAATATTCGTGGTATCCGGCTAGCAACAGGCCCGGCCGGTTGACATCCGCCGAGGTGATCATGATTTTCTCAACCTCACACGGGGTATATACCACTTCAAGATTGAGCTCTTTCACCAGCTTTTCCAGACTGACGGAGAACTGCATATCGAAAACCTCTTTTCAAGCCGCCTTTTACGGGCAGCACCTATATTCCTGTTTTTATTATAGTATATACGCCGTGGCAGTGCAACAAAGTGTTGCATGAAAACACAGGTTTGCTATAATATATTTGTCATATCGCAAGGGGTTGTGTCGTTTCATTGAATAGAATAGCGGAAAAGCCGGTGTGCAGCAACGCTGCAACCGCTTTATTATCCCGCGCTATACGCGCGGAGAACTGAGGTCAATCATGAGGATCGCCATTTTTGCGGAAACTTATTTCCCGTTCATCAGCGGGGTTGTCACCCATATCCAAACGTTGAAAAACGGCCTTGAAGCAGAGGGGCATCAGGTCTTGATCGTCACCATGAACCCGAAAGCAGACCGGCACTATGTGAAAGACGGCATTTTGTACTGCCCGTCGATCCCCTTGAAAAAGATTTACGGCTACGGCGTGGCAAGCCCCATCAACCTGAAACGCCTGTCTTACATCCGCGCGTTTAACCCGGACATCATTCATATCCAAACGGAATTCACCATGGGGTTATTTGGCTTGTTTTGTGCGCGCCAGCTAAAAAAGCCAGTCGTTTATACACTGCACACCATGTATGACGATTACCTGTTTTATGTGGCCCCCAATGCCAGAATGCAGAAGATGGTAAAGCCCGGTGCGCACTGGTACTTTAAAAAGATTGCCAAAAATGCCACCGAAATTATTGGCCCGTCTCCTAAGGTAGCCGAATTTTTGCGCCGCTGCGGGGTGGAGCGTCATATCAACATCATCCCCAACACCGTCGATTTAAGTGACTTCATGGTCGAAAATATCCCTCAGGAAAAAATCGAGGCTGCCAAAAAAGAACTTGACATTTGCCCCGGCGATGTCTCTATGCTGTTTGTCGGCCGCCTTGGCAAAGAAAAAAGTTTAGATGTGCTGGTTGACCTGTTTGCCGACCATTATGCAGGCAAAAGCCAATACAAGCTATTTTTAATTGGTGACGGGCCTGAAGCCACCCCTTTGCGTGAGCAGTGCCGCTGCCGGGGTGTAGAAAAGCAGGTACATCTGTTGGGCAAAATGGACCATGCTATTTTACCGCCCTATTTTCAGGCTTGTAACCTGTTTACCACCGCTTCCCTTTCAGAGATGAACTCTATTTCCATGCTGGAAGCCATGGCAAGCGGCCTTTATGTGGTACAGCGGCTGGACCTTTATAACCGAGAACAGATTGACCAAGGCCAAAACGGCGATATTTTTGAAACCGGCGAGCAGTACGCCAAAATTATTGACGATTGGGCCGCGATGGACGAAGACGCAAAGTTGGAGTTGCGGGACACGGTTTCCGGTACAACGCGGCGTTACAACGAAAAGGAATTCACCCGTTCTGTAATGAACGTATATGACCGCGCGGTTTATGAATATCAACTGAAACACGCAAAATAAACACGGTTTTAAACCAAAAGCACCAGTAAAGGCATTTTGCTTTACTGGTGTTTTTGGTTTGTCTTGTGTGAAATTATAAAAATTTAAGCAAGTCTGTCAAGGTTTGCAACTGATAGTCCGCGGCACCTTGTGGCACCGCATCCCCTAGTGAAGCCGCCATAAACCCGCCCGCCTTTGCCGCTTCAATGCCCGCGGGGGCATCTTCAATGACAAGGCTGTTTTGTGGGGCCACACCCAAAAAAGCTGCCGCTTTTAAAAAGACTTCCGGGTCCGGCTTAGAGCGGGTGATGTCGTTGCCGTCTGCCACCGCGTCAAACAACCCCGTTAGCTGTGTTTTTTGCAAAATCAGCTTTGCGTTTTTGCTGGAAGATCCGACCGCCAGTTTGACCCCGGCATTTCGCAGCTGCTGCAATGTTTGCCGAGTTTCTGCCGGCACGTCCTGCGGGACCATCGTTTGCAGCAGCGCACGGTAGCTGTTGTTCTTTTGCTCGGCAAGCGCCAGTCTTTGTGCCGGGGCCAGCGGTACGCCGGGGTAGCGCTCTAAAATAATGTCAAGGCTCTGCATCCGGCTGACGCCGCGCAGCCGGTCATTAATTTTTTCATCAAAATAAACCCCAAGCTGTCGCGCAATTTCGCCCCAAGCCTTATAGTGAAACTGGTCGGTAAACACCAGTACCCCGTCCAAGTCAAAAATCATGGCTTCAAATTTCATCTTGTGCTGCCCTCTTTTTGCGGCCTTTCTGTTGTAAAGTGAATCTGCTTTTCAGCTTGCAGTATTACACTTTGCCCCGCACAGTGTATTGGGACTGACCCACCTTGCAACAAGCTAATATTGCAGCCGCTTTGAGTAACTTCGACGCAGACCAGCGAACCGTGGTAGCGCACACAAAAACGGTACCCCTGCCACCTGTCTGGCAAAAACGGCCGCAGGTAAAGCCCGTCACGGCGCACGCGCAGGCCCGCAAAGCCGCACACAATCGCAAGGTAGCACCCGCCCATATTGGCCGTATGTAGGCCGTCTTTCGTGTTGCCATGCGCATTGCGCAGGTCGGCCTGCGCGCTGTCGCCAAAGTACTGCCACGCCTTTTCATATAGCCCAAGGCGGGCCGCCACAATGCTGAAAATGCAGTTGGACAGCGACGAATCGTGCGTGGTAATCTTCTCATAATACTCAAACGAGCGCCGCATGACCTCTTCGCTTTGCAGTTCTTCAAACACAAAATAAGCCATCACGGTATCTGCCTGCTTGCAAACCTGGTACCGGTAAAGGTGCAGCGGGTGGTAGTGCAGCAACAGTGGGAAGTTTTCTTTTGGGGTCGCGGCAATATCCCACACTGGCTTTTGCAAAAACGAATCATCCTGCGGGTTAATGCCCTTTTCGGCGTCATAAGGCAGGTACATGCATTCAGCCGCTTTGGCAAACGCCGCTTCCTCCTGCGGGGTAAATTGCAGCTTTGCCAAAACGTCTGCCCGCCTAAGGCTGCGCAGCAAACCGGCCGCCCCACACGCTGCCTGTAAATTGGCTTTGGCACAGGCATTGGTGTAATAGTTGTTGTTCACCATGCAGGTGTATTCATCCGGCCCGGTCACGTCGTTAATGCGGAAACTGCCGTCGTACCAGCAGCCAACATCCAGCCACAGGCGGGCGGTTTCCAGTAAAATTTCCGTACCCTCTTGTACAAGGTAATCGTCATCCCCGGTGGTCAGCCAGTACAGCATTACCGCGTGGGCAATGTCACCATTGATATGGTATTGCGCCGTACCGGACGGGAAATAACCCGAACACTCCCGCCCAGCAATGGTGCGCCATGGGTACAGTGCCCCGGCGCGGTGGCCCAGCAGTTTTGCATTTTCGCGCGCCGCACCCAGCGTGGCATACCTGAAATGCAGCAGCTTTTTAGCCAATGCGGGGTCGGTAAAAATGAAAAAGGGCAAAATATACATTTCGGTATCCCAAAAATAATGCCCCTCGTACCCCTCACCTGAAAGCCCCTTTGCCGCCACACTGCACTGGCCGTCTTTGCCCGCAGCCTGCAACAGCTGGTACTGGTTAAAACAGATGGCAAGCGCGTTTTCATCATCCCCCTGCACCGCCAGCTCTGCACGGGACCAAAACGCGGCGAGGTAGGCATGCTGCCGAACATATAAATCATCCAGACGGCCCAGCGCCGCTGCGAGCTCGTTTTGGGCAGCCGCGGCGCAGTTTTGGTAACGCACTGAATCGGTAAACACCGCATACTTTACAAGGTGCACCGTTTGACCGCTGTGCAAAGCACAGCTTAGCCGGGTTTCAACCGTATGAGACTGCGGCTCGTAGCTGCGTTGGCGCTGTACCCCGTCTGCCTGTATCGTGTGTGCCACGCCACTGCATACGCGCAAGCTGCTTTGCATTGTATGTGCGGTCAAAAAATCTGCGGTGTCGGTTTGCGTCCAGCTTTCTGCCGCAAGGCAGTTGCGCCGCTCCCCTGCAAGGCGAGGGTCATTTTCATCCGCATAGTTTTGCACAAGACCCGTGTGCTTTGAAACAATTTCAAGCTGACCATCAAAGGCAAGTGCTGTAATGGTGCAGTCGATTGTGAAAAGTGATAACTGTGTAAACGAAGCCATGCGGGTAAACGTCACTTGCAACCGGCTACCGCTGGGCGCTGCCCATGTCACTTTGCGCGTTGTGGTACCCGCGTCCATATCCAGCGTACGCTCTATGGCTTCTACTTTCCCTTCAAACAGAGAAAACCGCTCACCGTCAAAAAACAGCTCAATGCCCTGCGTGTCGGCAATGTTCAGCATGGCTTCTTTGCTTTCCGGCAGGTTACAAAGTGGCTCCGCCTGTTTCATCGGCACAATGTCGTATACCCCATTCAGGTACGTACCGCGCATCGTGTTCCAGCCGCGTGGCACCCCTTCTTCCAGTGTGCCACGTACCCCAACATATCCATTGGCATTGTGAAACAGCGTCTCCTGTACCCGCAAGGTCGCTTCGTCTAGTGCAAATTCTCTTACCGTATAGGCCCGCATACCCTATTTCTCCTTTTTGTGTGCCCATCAGCCCTTGACAGCACCCGCGGCGACACCTTTGATGATATATTTTTGCGCGGCAAAATAAAACACAACAACCGGGATGACTGTCAGCATCAATGCCGCCATGGCCATGTTCCACTGAATGGTATACGTACCAAAAAACAAGGACGCCATCACCGGTATCGTTTTGTGCGCATTGCTGGTCAACGTAAGGCTGGGCAACAGGTAGTCGTTCCAGATCCAGATTACGTCCAAAATTGCCACGGTAATGGCTGTGGGTTTCAGCAGTGGAAAAACCACTTTCCAAAATACCTGCCAAGTGTTGCAGCCGTCAATCGTCGCTGCTTCTTCGAGCGAAATTGGCACTGCGGATTTAATAAACCCGTGGAACAAAAACACGCCCATACCGGCGCCAAACCCGATATACATAAAAACTAGGCCGCCGAGCGAGTCTTTCATCTGGATGCCTGTCGCTTTGGTAATGCTGTTCATCTCCTGCATCAGGGGCATCATCACCGTTTGGAATGGGATTAGCATGGTCACAATTAAAAAGCGATATAAAAAACGAGAAAGCCTTGTGTGGCTGCGCACCAGCATCCATGCTGTCATTGCAGAAAGCACCACAATGATGACGACTGAAAACACCGTCACGATAAATGAATTTTTAAATGCTTCGGCAAAATTCATTTTTTGCATCGCTTGCGCATAGTATTCCCCTGTAAAAGTAGAGGGGAATGAGAGGATATTGGCGTAAAGCTCTGCCCTATTTTTAAACGAGTTGACAAAAATAATGTAGATCGGGGCCAGCCATATGCAGCTAAAGGCAACCAGCAGGAGGTTGGCAAGCAGTCTGCCTGCTTTTTTCATTATGCCTCGACCTCCTTATTTGATGTCAATTTGACCTGTAGCATGGTAATAGCGGCCACAATAACAAAAAACACAATGGCCTTTGCCTGCCCGTAGCCGTAATTGCTTTTTGAAAAAATTTCTGCAAAGATATTCATTGTCACCATTTCGGTGGCATTTGCCGGGCCACCGCCGGTCAGCGATAGGTTGACATCGTAAATTTTAAAACAGTTCGACAATGTCAAAAACAAGCTAATCGTAATAGAGGGCATTAAAAGCGGCAGCTTTACCCGAAACAGCAAATTCCAAAACCCTGCACCATCAATACGCGCGGCCTCCAGCACATCGTCTGAAATGGTTTGCAGCCCTGCAATATAAATAATCATGATGTAGCCAGCCATCTGCCACGTTGTGACAACAATCATGCCAATAAAGGCAAAGCGGCTGTCGGACAGCCAGTAAAAAAACAAGTCTTCTCTGCCGGTCAATGCCCCAATCGCCTTCATACCATCGCCCAAAATAAACTGCCAGATATAGCCCAGCAACAGGCCGCCGATGAGATACGGCATAAACAACATGGCGCGGGACAAATTACGTGCCCGCAGCCGCGAGGTGACCAGCAAGGCAAAGGCCAGTGCCAGCACATTGATAACCAGCATGGCAATGATGGTAAACAGGCTGGTGCGCAACAGCGACGCAAGAAACCTGCTGTCTGTAAATACCTTTAAGTAGTTTGCAAACCCTACAAACTGTTTTGCGTTTTTTGGCAGGCCGTCCCATTTGACAAACGAGTACATAACGCCCGAAATAAACGGCAAAATGACGACCGCAAAAAACACTGAAATCAACGGCACGGTAAACAACGCGAACCATTTTTTCTTAATCTTCATGGGCAATGCCACCCCCTGTGATACAAAATAAATGCGCAAAGGCACCGGCAGACTACAGCAGCCGATGCCCTGCGCAAAAAATGATTACTCGTTGGCAGCGGTAACAAACGCCTCATTCAGCTTGTCCAAAAACTCCTGCTGGGTCATGTTGGTGGTAAAGAACTCCTGTGCGACCGGGGCAAGGTAATTGCTGATGATGTTGGCCGGCCATTGCTCGTTAAAGGTCCAAGGCAGGATGTTGCCGCTTGCAATCGCATCTGCAATGCTTTGAGAAATGGGGTCCAGCGTAGTAGATTTCATGCCATCCACAACCGGCAGGAAACCGAACTCGTCCATCAAATAATGGGTGCCGGTTTCGCTGGTGTACAACCAGTTGATGAAATCTTTGCCAAGCTGCTGTTCCTCAGCGGAAGCATCTCCATTGACACACCAGTACGAGGGCACACCCACCGCAACTGCGGTATTACCGTCTACCGGCACGCCGGTGATACCCATGTCAAAAGTTACATCATAATCTTTAAACAGAGAATAGCACCAGTTTCCCTGATGAATCGATGCGGTTTTGCCGGTCGCAAAGTTGCCACAGTTATCGTCGTAGCTCACTTCAATCGGGCTTTGCTCACTCTGGCGAATTGCGTCAAAAATCTTTGCAAGGTCCTGGAAAGCGCTCACATCGGCAAGCTTTACTTCGCCCTTATAAACCTGCTGGCAGAAGGCCACGGGGTCGTCTTGCACGGCAAACGGGAAGTTTAGGATGTGCCCAATCAGGAAGTAGTCTTCCTGCGAAAGCTGGAAGCTGGTAACATCGCCGCTTTGGCCGATAAACGAAACCAGTTTTTCGGTGGTGTCAATATCCGCAGGTTTTACAAGGCTTTCATTATAAACGATACCAAACCCTTCAGCAGTGTACGGCACGCCGATTATGGTACCCTCATCTGTTGCACCTTTCAGTGTATCCTGTATTTTGCTCATAACGGGCAGGCCGGAAAGGTCTGCCAGATACCCGGACATTTCGTTAATTTCTGACTTTGAGTTGAGCGAGAACACCGTCGGGCCGGACTCGCTAGACATATAGGTTTTGAGGTTCTGGTAATAATCGTCGCCTGCAATCGGCCAAACTTCAACTTCTACGCCAGTCTCTTTTTGGTAGTCCGCGGCAAGTGCGACCAGCTGGTCGTAAATTTCAGATTTCTGCTGGAAAATAGTGATTTTGCCCCCCTGTACAGAAGACGAAGCTGCCGGGGTAGATGCCGAGGCGGCTGAGGAAGTGCTGCTGCCACACCCCGCAAAGCTGGCGGCCAGTACTACAACAGCAAGTGTCAATGCAAAAATACGAAACTGCTTTTTCATGTTCTTTCCTCCTATTTATGTATTACTATTTTTTCAAGAAAGGTTTTGTACTGCCCACACTACAGCAATTTTTTAACACTGCATGTTGACAGAACAATATTTTTCTTGCATTAGCCTTATTTCTAAAATTCAATTTATCGTTATACATAAAGTGTATCACTCTGTATCGCAAGGTCAATCCTTTTTCGTCATTTTCTACCTAATATCCAGATTGCACTTTGTGATAACATACAAAACAACGTTAATATTGTAAAAGCGAGTAATAATTTTATGTAAATTTATTTAATTTTAAGTAAAATATTAAATATAGGTTTTGTAAATTTACTATATTTTCTTATCTGGTTTTTTGTTTGCATTTTATATCCAGATACTGTTACCCCCCCTCAATAGTACTTGATAGCAAAATAGCCCCTGCAACCGGGTTTGAAGTGACCCCAAAAAGTTAGACAAATATTTTAATTAGGCAGTCAAGAGGGCTTGTTGTCTGTGAAGAGCAGGCGGCAAGCCCTTTAGCTTTGCCTTGCTGCGACGGTTGTTGTAGTAGTCCAA
>JAQVCK010000012.1 GCA_028689835.1 Pygmaiobacter sp.
GGACGAACCGTTAACCTCGTTTGATGTGGTGGTGGCCGATGAGATGAAGCAGTTGCTGCGTCAGATCAAAAAAGACCATATCATTATTTTTTCTACCCATATTATGGAGCTTGCGCTGGATTTGTGAGATGACATTGTCATTTTAAATCAGGGCGTTTTGCAGGAAATCGCCAAAGAATCACTGGACAATGCCGAATATAAAGACAAGATTATTGCGGCGCTGAAAGAGGCTGGCAATGATTGAGACATTTCGCATTTCGTTTCGCCTGCAAATTACCTACCATACCAATGCGTTGTTGCGCGCGCTGAAGTCAGTGCCAGGGGTAAAGAAATTGTTGCCAACTGCGCTTTATGCAAGTAAAGGCCTGAAACGCTTTGCGCTGGTGGTGAGTATTTTACGCGAAATACTTTCAATTTTTTTTGGCAAAGTGCTTTATTTACTGCTGATGGTCGTATTACCACTGTTTTATTTTAAACTTTCCGGCCCGGCAAATTTTTTGCATATTTTGCTGTTTCTCACCTTACTGGGCGGGTTGCTAAACACCAGAATTATTCAGCTCGGCAGGGACAAATATTATGCGGTCTTTCTAATGCGGCTTGATGCAAAAAAATATGCGCTGTCGAATTACCTGTATTTTTTGCTGCGCACTTTTGTTGGGATGGCCGTTGTGACGGCGGTAATAGGTAGCCTGTATGGGGTTTCTGTTTTCGGTGCCGTTACCGCAGCTGCGCTGGTGGTGGCAATTAAGTGCATTCTGCCCGCAATTTTGCTTGGCACCCCGATGAAAGAGCAAAAAAAGCGGTTCGAAAAACTATATACGGTACTTGCAATTTTAGTAATCACTGCGCTACTTTTTGTGGCCTATGCATTGCCGGTGCTGGGGTGGGCGCTGCCGGTGAAGGTTTTTTATGCAGTAGGCGCAGTTGCGGTAATAGGCGCAGTGCCCAGTGTGTGGGCATTGTACCACTTTAAGGGCTATAAAGATGCCTACAAAGAAGAATTTACCGGGGAGATGGCGGTTGAATCGCCCAAAAGCGCAACAGCAAAGGCGTTGCAGGCGAGCTATCAAAAAAAGCTCAGTTTTTCTGCCAGCCAAACCAGCAAAAAAAGCGGTTATGCGTATTTGAACGATTTATTTGTGCAACGACACACTAAAATACTCACCCGCTCGTCCCTGCGCATCACGTTGTTTTTTGGCGTGCTGATGCTGGTGGGTATTGCGGCCTTCCTGTTTTACCCGCCGGTGCGGGAAAAGCTCAACGAATATTTATTAACGGCATTGCCCTCGCTTTTATTTGTAATGTACTTTATCAACCGCGGGCAAACCATCACACAGGCAATGTTTGTCAACTGTGACCACAGTATGCTGACCTACCGCTTTTACCGGCAGCCCAAAGCAATTTTGCAATTGTTTGCCGCCCGGCTGCGCTCGGTTATCCGCATTAACCTGATGCCGGCAGCGGTACTGGCTACCGGGTTGCCAATTATGTTATTACTCAGTGGCGGCACGGCACACCCACTTGACTATTTTTTACTGTTTGCATCGGTTTTGCTGATGGCTGTTTTCTTTTCTGTGCATCATATGGTGCTGTATTATTTGTTACAGCCGTACAACGAAAACAGTGAAACGAAAAACCCTATGTTCACAGTTGCCAATGCAGTGACCTATCTTATTTCTTATTTTGCAATACGGCAAGAGATTGCAACTTCGGTGTTTGGTGTGTTTTTACTTGCTTTTTGTGTGCTGTATATTGCATTTGCACTACTTGCAGCATACCGTTTGGCCCCTAAAACCTTTTGCCTTCGACAGTAGAATATATCAAATAAAACAGCCCCTTAGCAGGAGCTGTTTTTGTTTTGCTTCAGTTGTTCTTTTGGTAATCGGTGGGGCAAAGGCCAGTTTGCCGTTTGAACACACGGCAAAAATAATGCTTGTTCAAATAACCCACCCGGTCGGCGACCTCTTGGCTTTGAATAGCCGGGTCTTGCAGCAATAATTGCTGTGCGGCGGCGATGCGCAGCCGGTTTAAATATTCGCTGTAGGTGGTGCCGCATTCTTTTTTAATAATCCGGCTCAGGTACGATTCACTTAAATGAAACTGGGCCGCCAAGGTGGTAAGTGAAAGCGCGGGGTCGGTAAAATGGGTACCGATATGGGCTTTAATCTGGTCCGCCAGTGTTGGTTGTGGCGGGGTAGTGGGGGCAGCGGGCAGCGCAATGCTTTGCAGCACCCGCAACAACTCTTTGCGGTCGATGGGCTTTAACAGGTAATCCACCGCGCCAAGGCGCAAGGCTTTTCGCGCATAAGCAAATTCGTCGTAGCCGGAGATAATCACAAACCGGCAGGCGGGGCCGCTTTCACACACCTGTTGCACAACGTCCAGCCCGCTTATCCCAGGCATGTTGATGTCCATCAGCGCAATGTCGGGGCGCACCTGCCGTATCAGTTGCAGGGCGGCAGGGCCATTTGCAGCAAGACCTGCGACCTGCAAGTTAGGGGTTGCCTGCTCGATATATTTTTTTAGCCCTTGCCGAATATGAATTTCATCGTCACAAATTACAATCGTCGCCATTGGTATCCCCTTTTTGCAGCGGCAGCCGCACGGTGACCGTGGTGCCTGCCCCCGGCTGTGATGTAATGTGCAGCCCGTACCCGCTGCCGTAGATTAATTTTAGCCGCTGCTGAATGTTGTGCAGCCCCACCGATTGGGTCGCCTCGGGGCTGTCTATTTCAGCTATCAATTGTGCCAGCGCCGCACTGCCCATGCCAACGCCGTCGTCTTCGACCACCAGCTCAAGGGCATCTGCCGCTGTGCGCGCAAAAATGCGGATTGTGCCGGGGGCCAGTTTCGGTTTAATCCCGTGGTAGATGGCGTTTTCAACCAGCGGCTGCAATAGCAACCGGCTGACCAGTGCATCCTCCAGTGTGGGCGGCAGCGACAGCTCACAGTGTAAAATATCCGCATAGCGGTATTGCTGAATGGTGAGGTAGTGGCCCACGTGCTCAAACTCGCGTTTCAGCGGGATGAAATCTTGCCCGGCAGACAGCCCGACCCTGAAAAACCCGGATAGGGCGGTAATCAGCTGGGCCAGTTCGTCGGCACCATAATCTAGTGCTTTCCATTGCAAGGTGTCCAATGTGTTGTATAAAAAGTGCGGTTTGATTTGGTTTTGCAGCACCTGAAACTGCGCCCGGTAGCGGTCGCTTTGCTCTTGCTCTACCGCTTTGAGCAGTTGTTTGGTGTTGGCCACCATGCGGTTGAACTGCCTTGCAAGCTGGGCGGTTTCGTCCTGCCCGGCGGCGGGTACGGCCACGGTAAAATCACCTGCCTGTACCTGCTGCATGGCACTGCTTAACCGGCGTATGGGGCGGCTGATGTAGCGCGCCACCCAAAAGCTCAGCGGCCAGCTGAGAATCAGCAGCAGCGCCCAAATCAGCAAAATAGAAAAGATCAGCGAGTGCCCCTCTTGCAACAGGCGGGCGCGCTCTACCACGGTGCACAGATACCAGTCGTTTGTCTGGGGAATATGCGAAAAAAACACTTCTTTTTCTTCGCCGCCCAGTGTCAGGGTGCTGGCGCTTTTGGTGGTGCCGCTTGCCGGCATATGGGCCAGTACCTGTGCAAGGTCATCACTGGCAAGCTGCCCGCCAACATTTGTATACAAGTTGCCGTCGGGGTCCGCGATAAACGAAGTGCCACCGTAAAAATCAATGTGGTCGGTCAGGTCGGTTAGCCGGTTTAAAGAAATTGCCCCGTTGACAAAACCAATCTGCGCGCCCGCGGCATCGCGCACTGCATAGCAGATCAGCACAATGTTGCTGCGGTCGGTTTTGGAAACCAGCGGGGTGCTGATCTCGTATTCGGTGCCGTCGCGGCAAAGCGCCTTAAAATAATCGCGGTTTGAAACATCGATCGTCTGCTGCTCGGTGACATACCCCAGTCCGTCTAAACCGCCCACCGCAAAGGTGCCGTATTCGTTGCCGTAATTTTCACTGAACGCATCGTTTAGCCGGTCAATAAACGGGTGAATTTGCCGCATGTCCATCGACAGCACTTCATTGCTGCGGCTGATGATGCGCAGTTCATCGACCCGCTGGGTCAACCAGGCCGAAGCCTGCGCCGCCTTAGACTCGATGAGTTGTGTGTTGAGCTTTGTGCTGAGGTGCTCGTTAAAATCGCTGCTTTGTACCAGTGCCAGTAACATGGCCGCACTGCAGACCAAAGAGATACAGCCCGCAAACAGTATCGTGATTTTGCGTTGAAGTTTCAAACAAGGCCCCCCGTTTGTGCAGGAAAGTGCAACCATTGAAAAAATAGTGCAACGACTCCGGCGATGATTTGCCTTATAATCATAATACAATGTTATGAAAATAACAATCAGAAAAGCAGGAGGAAAAGAGAAGATGAAACGAATTCTTTCAGTTCTGGTCGCGGCAGTAATGGCTTTTACGCTGGTTGCCTGCGGGCAGGCGGGTGGCGCCAGCAGCGCCGCGGGTGCGTCGTTTGATGGCACCTATGCCGGTGAGGGGCAGGGCCACAACGGCAAAATATTGGTCGATTTGACCATCACCGACGGCAAAATAGCGGGCATTGAGGTAAAAGAGCACAGTGAAACCGCAGGCATTGCCGACGCGATGGACACCCTGACACAGCAGATGATTGCAGGCAACACGCTGGCAGTTGACACTGTCGCGGGTGCCACCTATACGTCTAAAGGCTTTTTAGAAGCGGTCAACGACGCGCTTGCAAAGTCTGGCGCAACGGTTGCCGACCTTGTGGCTAATAAGGTAGAGCAGGGCGCACAGCAGCGTGAGAGTGAATACACCGCCGATGTACTGGTGGTGGGCGGCGGTGGTGCCGGGCTGACGGCGGCTATTGAGGCAGCCGATGCCGGTGCAAACGTAATGCTGATTGAAAAAATGCCCCGTGTGGGCGGCAACACATTGATTTCGGGCGCAGAGTATGCCGCACCAGGCAACTGGCTGCAAAAGGCACAGGACATCGAGGACAGCGCCGACCTGATGTATGAGGATACCTTAAAGGGCGGCGACAACGAAAACGACCCTGCACTGGTGCGTGTGCTGGCGGACAATGCGCTGGCAGGGGCCGAGTGGTTGAAAGACGAAGTGAAGGTCGATTTTGAAGATTATATGCTGTTCTTTGGCGGGCATTCGGTAGAACGCAGCTTGGTACCCGCAGGTGCCAGCGGGGTAGAGCTCGTCAACAAATTGCAGGCAGCGGCCGAGCAGCGCAACATCCCCATTCACTTAGACACCAAGGCCACCGAGCTGTTGCAGGATGAAAACGGCAACGTGGTGGGCGTAAAAGCCACCTATAACGGGCAGGAGATTACCTACCACGCAAAGGCAGTTGTGCTTGCAACCGGCGGTTTTGGCGCCAATGTTGAAATGCGCAAGCAGTACAACCCCGACATGGGCGAAGCAATCTTGTCCACCAACTCGGTGGGCAGCACCGGCGACGGTATTGTCATGGCACAGGCCATCGGGGCCGAGGCCGTGGATATGTCATACATCCAAACCTACCCCACCTGTGACATTGAAACAGGGTCACTGCTGTATGTCGGCGACGTGCGGCTGGAGGGGCGTTCTATTTTGGTTAACCTTGAGGGCGAGCGCTTTGTAGAAGAGCTGGAGCGCCGGGATGTCATTTCAAAAGCAGTCACCCAGCAGACCGGCGGCGTGTCGTATATGTTCTGGGATGCGGCGGGCATGACCGAGAGCGGCGTGGACGTGCAGCACAAAGACGAGTACGAAACCCTGATTGCAAAGAAAATGCTGGTCAAGGCGGACACCATTGAAGAAGCCGCAGACTTTTTTGGTATTGATGCTACGGCCCTGAAAGCCACGGTAGAGCGCTATAACGAGTTTGCCGCAAATGGCAAAGACCTCGATTTCAACAAGCGCGGCACGCTGGTGCCGTTTGGCGAGGGCCCCTATTATATTATGGTGTCAAAGCCGGCAGTGCACCACACCATGGGCGGGCTAAAAATCAACACCACCGCACAGGTGTTGAACGAAGATAGCACCCCCATTGCCGGCTTGTATGCGGCAGGCGAGGTGACCGGTGATATCCATGGTACCAACCGCCTTGGCAGCAACGCCATTGCCGATTGCACGGTGTTTGGCCGCATTGCAGGGCAAACCGCGGCAGCCGCTGCGCAGGCAGCAGAATAACCCTTTTTGGGTGAAGCTTTTTTAAAGAACAGGTAATACAAAGCAACAGGCGGGCAGCATGCAAAAGCTGCCTGCCTGTTGCTTTACCGGTTTTGCGGCAGGGGCACGGTTGACAGAAGCCAAAAATAAACCTATAATTTTTGTGCGTTAACAAAACGGCCTGTGCCAAACTATTTATGGCACAACGGCCGCCGCGTATCAAACAATTTGGAGGCAACCGCCTGTGAACCAATACGACCCGAACGACCTTACCATCTCGCTTGCCGAGCTGCAAGAGACCCCGCAGGCAGACCGCTTGCTGGTGGATATCCGCCCGCAGGACGCGTACCAGTGCGGGCACCTGCCCGGCGCCGTGCAGGTGGATTTTGCCGACATGATGCAGGGCAAAGCGGTATTACCCAAAGAAAAAGAGCTTGTTTTGTACTGTATTCGGGGCGAAGTTAGCCTGCCTGCGGCGCAGATGCTTTGCAAACAGGGCTACCGCGCACGGCATTTGCAGGGCGGGTATGGCGCGTGGTTGCTGCAGCATTTGGCCGCGCAGCAGCAAAGCGAAGAACAGCGCGACAAAATAGAACAAAGCCTGCGCAAAAAGTTTCACCAGGATTTATTTACCCCGTTTGCCAAAGCCATTGTGCGGTACGAGCTGGTGCAGCCGGGCGACCGCATTGCGGTGTGCATTTCCGGCGGCAAAGACTCTATGCTGATGGCAAAACTGTTTCAAGAGCTGAAACGGCACAATAAGTTTCCGTTTGAGCTGGTGTTTTTGGTGATGGACCCCGGCTACAGCGATACCAACCGCCGCGTCATCGAGCAAAACGCGCAGCTGCTTGGCGTGCCGGTAACCATTTTTGAAACGAGCATTTTTGATGCGGTTTACAAGGTAGAAAAATCGCCCTGCTACCTGTGTGCGCGCATGCGGCGCGGGTATTTGTACAAAAAAGCGCAAGAGCTGGGCTGCAACAAAATAGCGCTGGGCCACCATTACGACGACGTGATAGAAACGACGCTGATGGGCATGCTGTACGGCGGGCAGGTGCAGACTATGATGCCAAAGCTGCACAGCACCAACCACCCCGGCATGCAGCTGATTCGCCCCATGTACCTGATACGGGAAAAGGAGATCATCCACTGGCGCGACTATAACGGGCTGAATTTTATTCAGTGCGCCTGCAAATTTACCGACAGCTGCACCACCTGCCGCACAGACGGCAGCACCGGCTCGAAACGTCAGGAGATTAAACAGCTGATTAGCAATTTAAAGAAAACCAACCCCGGAATAGAGGCTAATATTTTTAAAAGTATGGAAAATGTCAGCTTAGATACCGTGCTGGCCTATAAAACCGGCGGTGTAAAGCACAGCTTTTTAGAAACCTATGACGCCAAGGGCACGGCGCAAACGCCGCCAGACGCGCAAGAGGGCACAGAGTAAAGCCAAAAACTATAGACATAAAGGAAGCCCCGCAAAAGCAGGTGATTACTGCTTTTGCGGGGCTTCCTTTAGAATTCAGTCGGGTTGTTTTATCATGGTAATTGCGGTATTTATCATATTGGTATGCAGTGTAATGCCAAAAGACCCCGGGTCAACAACGGCCCCCATTTTTACCGGTGCAGTGGCGTTGGTTTTTACAATTGTTTCAAGAAACGAGCAAAATGTACCTGTAATAATTAAATAGCCAAGTCGGCCTGCGTGGTCATAAAATTCTTTCATTTTTTCAAGTGACGAAAAAACAGGCAAATAACCGGTGCCATCCCCGGCGGGTAGGGCAAACAAACGGGGCTTCCCGTCTTTATGGTCACCGGCCGGGGTTGAATAATAAACCGTCGCCTTGCCAAACAATTTTACAAAGGTTGCATCATCAAGTGCCCCGTTTTCATGTTGTTCCAGCAAGGCCGGGCCGATATTGTTTTCGGTATCATTTTCAGGTTCCGGCTTTTTTTCAAAAAGGTTCATATCAATCATCCCTTCATTTAATTGAATTTATTTTTTAGAGGATAGAGTGAGGGGCTTTTAATAATCATTTGTGAGGGATCTTCAAAATGAGCAATGTCTTCTAAAACCTGTTTTGAATTTGTAAGAGGCCACTCCATTTTCATATTTACCTCATTATGTGTAAACCGAGATTGATTGAGAGACAGCCAATTACTCATTTTAATAACGCAAAAAACCATACAGGAATACCTTATATCGTTTGGGCACACACCCGAAATCATTCGAAATTTGGTGAAACTTCACCATTTCTTTAACTATGATTTCCTAATTATACCAATATACTCTGTGTTTCTCAACAAAAAAGATTTATCTGGATAAAAAAATAAAAAAGCCTCAAATCTTTCGATTTGAAGCTTTTTTGGTGGAGATAAGCGGGATCGAACCGCTGACCTCTTGAATGCCATTCAAGCGCTCTCCCAGCTGAGCTATACCCCCAAGTAACAGCCGTTTTTCGACTGCTCGATTATTATATCAGAATGCCGCGCGCATTGTCAACACTTGTTTTGCTGTTTTTTCATTTTTTTGCTTTTTGTGCCTTTTCATCAGCCACTGGCAAAAAAACAGCCTGCGGGGCAGCCCCCACAAGCCATCCTGTATCAAGTATGTGGTGCCTGCCGGCTTATGCGTTTTCTGCGGCAAGGGCGGGCAAGGCAAAAACAAAATTCTTTTGCAGGCGCGATGCTTTGTAAATGTGCAGCATTTCTGCCACGGCACAAATTTTATCCGCAAGGCTGACAATAAAGCTTTCGCGGTGCATCGGCAAGGCAGGGGTCAGCGGCCACATGTGTTTGACAATAATGTCTTTTTCCAGCTTGTTGATGCCCAGCTTTTCCGCATTTTGTGCGGCAAGCTTTGGGTGCAAAAATAAGCGGTGGATTCTGCCGATATCGGCCTTTTCCCAATCGCACAAATGTAAATCGTGCAACAGCCCGCCGCGTGCCGCGGCCCGGTAGTCCAGCCCAAGGCGGCGCGCCATCAAAAAACTGAGGTACGAAACGAATACGCTGTGGTCGTAGCAGCTGACACCGGCGGCGTGCTGTGAAATAGCACGCATATCCTGTACCTCCTGCTGCTGGAGTAAGGGTTCGACCAGTGCGAGAAACGCTTCTTTATTTTCATCCGTCCACATCGGAACCATCTCCCTAAAAAGATTAAAGCACATGACGGAAAACCGCCATGTGCCCAATTATACACTTACAAAGTAGGAATTGCACGCATTTCAAACAAAATTGCACAAAATATTTACATTTAAACAAAAAATTAGTCAAAAAAGGTATAAATACCCATTTTTAGGGTCACATTCTGTCGAAATTGCAAAATTATGAGGTTTTATTTGAAACTGCTTTTGCAAGCTCATCGGTAAGTTCGTTGTAAAAAGTGTCTAAAAGGCCATGATAAACCGGTTTCCACGGTTTGTTGCGGCCACAGTAGTGTACAAAAACCGCATTGGTACGCACCCAGTCAAGGTCAACCGGCTGGTTTTTAAAGTTGAGGTTATGCAAGGCCAGGTAACTTTCTGAAAGGTTATAAATCAAGGGGTTCAACTGTGCAATGCGGTCATGGTACAGTGCGTTTAGCACGTCCTGGTCCGGCAGCACCATTTTTACCTTGTTCTTTTCAATGTAGTCCAGTACCTGCACGGGGTTTTGGTGGCTGCGCAGTGCAGCAAGGTCCATCAGCATCACACCGCTGTTGACATAGGCACCACCCTCCGGGATGTCAAGCCGTAGTTCGTTTAGCCGCTGAAAAGTGCGCTTTACGTGGCTGGCCGCGGCAAACCACGCATCTCCAAGCGGTAGATCATAGAGCGTGCGCACCGGGTTTAGCACCACGAGGTCAGGGTCAAGGTAAAGCACCCGGTCAACCTCTGCGGGCAAAATATGTGCCGCAAACAGCCGGTAGTACATTTCTCGGGGGTAGCGTTTTTCAATCGGTGCGCCTGCCAGCATGCTATCCTGCACCTGCACCGGGCAAAGCTGCAACCGCTCGCCGCCCGGCACCGACTGCATGGCCTCAAAGTCGGCTTCTGTCAGGGTGCTGTGCACAATGTACAGCGCAAAGTGATCGACGGGGTTTGCCTGCAACAGCGAAAACAGCATGACCCGTAAAACTGGGACGTAGTTATGGTCTAGGGTGACAAGCAAGTTCATGTTAACTCCTCCGAATACCAGCAGAAAGATAATCTTATTTTATCATAGCAAAGTGGAGTGCTTCAACGGGGCGGGCGACAAAACATAAAAATTGTCGCCTAAAAATATAAAATAAAGCCTTTGCCACTGGGCCCCAAACGGTTGGCCCGGCTTGACATTTTACACACTGCTGCCTATAATTAATATGTATGTTTTATTAAGAACAAAAGCGTTGAAGGGGCCCATGACCGGCCCGCTGGTTTCAGAGAGAAAGCCCTTGGCTGAAAGGTTTTTACCGGCTGCGGTCTTTGCCACCCTTGAGCTCCCGGCCAATCACCGGGCGCGGGCTGCCGCGTTAAGGCGCACATTGAGTGGCGGCGTTATGCCGCAATTTGGGTGGTACCACGGAGCTTTGCAGCCTTCGTCCCTTTACCGGGGCGGAGGCTTAACCTTTTTTAAGCGGCAAACCGGTTTTATTGCTGTGAAAAACAAGTATAGAAAGTAATGGTGAGCTTTACATGAAATGGACAGGCCTCAATGAGCTGCGTGAGTCGTTTCTCTCTTATTTTGAGAGCAAAGAACATCTGCGGCTGGGTAGCTTCCCGCTGGTGCCGAAAAACGACAACAGCCTGCTGTTGATTAACAGCGGTATGGCACCGATGAAAAAGTGGTTTCTTGCACAGGAGGAACCGCCTTCTCACCGTGTGACCACCTGCCAGAAATGCATTCGCACCCCGGATATTGAGCGGGTGGGCATTACGGCGCGCCACGGCACCTTTTTTGAAATGCTGGGCAATTTTAGCTTTCAGAACTATTTTAAAGACGAAGCCATTGCCTGGGCATGGGAGTATTTGACCGGCGTGCTGGAAATCCCGGCAGAAAAGCTGTACATCTCGGTTTATTTAGAAGATGATGAAGCTTACGACATCTGGACAAAGAAAATTGGCATTGCGCCCGACCACATGGTGCGCTTTGGCAAAGAGGATAACTTTTGGGAGCACGGCTCTGGCCCGTGTGGCCCGTGCAGTGAAATTTATTTCGACCGCGGGCCCGAGCATGGCTGCGGCAAGCCCGATTGTAAAGTGGGCTGCGACTGCGACCGCTACATGGAAGTGTGGAACCTCGTGTTCAGCCAGTTCGACTCGGACGGCAAGGGGACTTACACGCTGCTAGAGCACCCGAATATTGACACCGGCATGGGCCTTGAGCGCTTGGCTTGTGTGTTGCAGGGCGTGGGTAACCTGTTTGAAGTGGACACCGTGCGCGCCATTTTGAACCACGTTGAAAAGATTTCGGGCAAGACCTACGGGCAGGACCACAAAACTGATGTGTCTATCCGCGTGGTCACCGACCATATCCGCTCGACCGTCTTTATGGTCAGCGACGGTATTTTACCGTCAAACGAAGGCCGTGGCTATGTACTGCGCCGCCTGCTGCGCCGCGCCGCGCGCCACGGCCGTATGCTGGGCATTGAAGGCCCGTTTTTGGCCGAGCTGTGCGAGACCGTTATCACCCAAAACGAGCCGGCTTACCCGGAGCTGCGCGAGCATGCCGAGTACATTAAAAAGATGATCAGCGCGGAGGAAGACCGCTTTTCGAAAACTATCGACCAGGGCCTTTCCATCCTTTCAAAGCTGATTGACGGCGTGCAGGATGCGGTCAAAGAGGGCGGGCAGAAGATTCTGTCGGGCGTTGAGGCGTTCCGGTTGCAGGATACCTTCGGCTTCCCGCTGGATTTGACCAAAGAAATCGCGGCCGAAGCGGGCATTGACGTGGACGAGGATAAGTTCCACACCGAGATGAAAAAGCAACGGGAGACTGCGCGCGAAGACCGCAAGAAAAAGGATATTTCCGGCTGGTCTGGCGATTTGTTTACCGAGTTGGATGCCGAGCCGACAAAATTTGTCGGTTACGGCGAGTTGACGGCAGACGCCACCGTGTTGGCACTGTCTGACGGGCAGGAGCTGGTAGAGGCGATTTCTACCGACGACGGCCCGAAAGAAGGCGTGCTGGTCGTGCTGGACCGCACCCCGTTCTATGCCGAATCCGGCGGGCAGGTGGGCGATATCGGCACCCTGCACAGCGGGCAGGCCACCTTGCGGGTAGAGGGCTGCAAAAAAACGCCGAAGGGTTTTTATGTGCATACCTGCACCCTGCAAAACGGGTTGCTAGTCACCGGCTCACAGCTGACGGCAGAGGTTGACCGCCCGCTGCGCATGGCGACGGCGCGCAACCACACTGCGGCCCATTTGTTGCAGGCAGCACTGCGCGAGGTGCTTGGCACGCACGTGCATCAGGCTGGCTCTTACGAGGATAGCCAGCGGGTGCGGTTTGACTTTACGCATTTTGGCGCGATGAGCGCAGAAGAAATTGAAAAGGTAGAAAAAATTGTCAACGCCAAAATTTTTGAGGCACTGCCGGTCACCACGACCGTCATGCCGCTTGCCAAGGCAAAAGAGCTGGGCGCCATGGCGCTGTTTGGCGAAAAATACGGCGATGAAGTACGCGTCGTCAAGGTAGAAGAGTTTTCGACCGAGCTTTGCGGCGGCACCCATGTGCACAACACCGCACAGCTGGGCAGCTTTAAAATTTTGTCTGAAAGCAGTGCGGCTGCCGGCATTCGCCGCATTGAGGGCGTGACCGGCACCAACCTGCTGGCGCTGCTGGATGAGCGCACCGCAGAGCTTGCGCAGATTGCAGCGCAGCTGAAAGCCAGCAACTTGAACGACCTGCCCGCGCGCGTGGCGGCCCTGACGGAAGAACTGCATGTAACGCGCAGTGAGTTGGAAAAGGCCAAGGCTGCGGCCGCCGGCCAGCAGGTGGAAGGTCTGTTGCAGCAGGGTATCGAGGTGGACGGGCTGCGGGTGTTTACCGGCAAACTGCCCGGTGCGGATGTGAACACGCTGCGCAGCATTGGCGAAAAAATTCGCGACCGTGTGCCCGAAGGCGTTGTGGTGCTTTGCAGCGAAGTGGACGGCAAGTGCAGCATGATGGTTGCGGTGGGCGCGCAGGCGGTGAAACGTGGTGTTAAAGCAGGCACCCTCGCCAAACAGGCCGCGGTGCTTGCGGGCGGCAACGGCGGCGGCAAGCCGGACTTTGCAATGGCCGGCCTGCGCCAGCCCGAAAAGATACCAGAAGCACTGGCCGCCGTACCGGGCCTTGTAAAAGAGCTGCTGTAACTGCCACGCGGCAGTTGCCGCAGGGTGTAAAACAGCATAACAGAAGGGAGCGAGAGTAAATGGAAGATTGCCTGTTCTGTAAAATTGGTGCAGGGGAGATCCCCTCAAACAAGTTGTATGAGGACGATACACTGCTTGCCTTTTATGACATTGACCCCAAAGCGCCGCTGCACTTTTTGGTGATCCCGAAAGCACATTACCAGTCTGCGGCGCAGCTGACCGAGCAAGACGCACCGCTATTGGGCCATGTGTTTGCGGTAATCGCAAAGCTGTGTGCCGAGCAGGGTTGTGAAAACGGCTACCGCGTTGTGACCAACGTGGGGGAGGACGGCGGCCAAAGTGTGCCGCACCTGCATTTTCATGTTTTGGCAAAACGAAGCCTTGCATGGCCCCCGGGCTGATGCTGCTGCCAGCCGCCCGCACAGGTATGTTTGCCCAGTGTGGGCCCCATTATGCTTTGCTGCGGCAAAGCCAGACTGAAGGAGAAATACCATGGATAAAACTTATACACTCCACGTTGCAGGCGTTACGCGTGAACTACCCATCTGCAAAGTGAACGATAACCTTTCTATTGCGGCGTTTGTGATGTTCAGCGATGTAGAACTGACAGTCGCTTGCGCGAAAGCCATGCTGGCAAAGGTGCCGGAGTTTGATGTGATTGTTACCGCCGAAGCAAAGGGCATCCCCCTTGCGTACGAGATGGCACGTGAGAGCGGTAAACCCTACATTCCTGCCCGCAAAGGCCCAAAGCTTTACATGAAAGAGCCAATCATCGTGGAGGATAAGTCGATTACCACGCAGGGCCAACAGCGCCTTGTGATTGACAAGCAGGATTTGCTGAACATGGACGGCAAGCGCATTTTGATCGTGGACGACGTCATCAGCACCGGCGGCTCGCTGCGCGCGCTGGAAACACTGGTCGGCTACAGCAAGGGCAAAGTGGTCGGTTGTGCCGCAGTATTGGCAGAGGGCGACGCTGCAAAGCGCACCGATATTATTTTTTTGGAAGAGTTGCCGCTGTTCTTCCACAACTAAAGCGGGGCCGCTGTAAGCTGTTTTGTCTTATTTTAAGAATTGCCGCCGGTGTGGTTGCACCGGCGGTTTTTGTGTTTTACACTGTGGGTGGCGGTGCCTTTTATGGGGCAAACGCATGAAGCGGCAATAAACAGAAAAGCCGGTAGAATAGGTATGTATTTTTGCCGATTACATGGTATAATTTAAACAAAGGCAAGCTGCCCGGGTATACGCCGGGCAGCGCCTACTAAAATAAGCTGTGCATCGGGCGTTTGCGGCCCCGTTTGCCGCGCCGGATAATACAAAGGAGTGTACCACGATGGAAAAAACTTATACGTTGCATGTGGCGGGGCTGACCCGTGTTTTGCCCATTTGCCCAATTGGGGATGGGGTGTCCATCGCGTCATTTGTGATGCTGGGCGATGTGGAACTGACGGTCGCCTGTGCCGCCGAATTGCTGAAAAAGGTGCCGGAGTTTGACGTGATTGTCACGGCAGAGGCAAAGGGCATCCCCCTTGCTTACGAGATGGCGCGCCAAAGCGGGAAGCAGTACTTCCCGGCGCGCAAAGGGCCCAAGCTTTACATGCAGGAGGCCGTGATTGTAGAAGATAAATCCATCACGACAGAGGGCCAGCAGAAGCTGGTCATTGACAAGCAGGACCTGCTTAGCATGGACGGCAAGCGCATTTTAGTGGTGGATGACGTCATCAGCACCGGTGGCTCGTTGCGCGCACTGGAAATGCTGGTGGGTTACAGCCGGGGCACGGTGGTGGGGCGCGCCGCGGTATTGGCAGAGGGCGACGCTGCAAAGCGCACCGATATTATCTATTTAGAAAAGCTGCCGCTGTTTTTTGACAATTAAGTGAGGCGGCCGCTTGCTGCGTTTGGGTTCGCTTTTTTGGCGGCCCAACTTTTTTGTGCTGTTTTTTTGCTGCAAAGGCCGGTTTGGTGGTTGTTTGCTTTTGCTGCCTGTGCCCTTTTGGCCGCGCTTTGGGCTTGGCACCGTGGCCGCCGTGCAGTGCTGGTGGTGCTGCTTGCCGTTGCCGTTGCATTTTGTTTTCATGCCGGCTGGCGGCTGGTTTCATTGGCCCCGGCACAGGCGCTAGCGGGGCAAACGGTGCAGGTACAGGCAGTGATAAAACGCACATATGAGGTAAAAGAGGGGGACCGCGCCCGCACCGACCTTGAAGTGACGGCAATCAACGGTGCACCGGTGCGGCCATTTGGGGTCAGCGTGTCCAGTATGCCGTTGCAAACCCCCGGTACAATGGTTACCGGGCAGTATTTGCTGTTGCAGGCCGACCAATACGACCTTGCACGCGGCAACCTGTTGCGGGCGGTCGTTACGGGGCCTGTTACCGCTGCCGGCAGCCGTTTTTCCATACAAACTTTTTTTGTGCGTGCCCAGCAAACGCTTAGCCTTGCGCTGCGCAGCCGGTATTTGCCTGCCATTGGCGGCACGGCGGCGGCCATTTGCCTTGGAGATAAAACAGCACTGCTGCAAAGCATAAAAGATAATTACCGGCAGGCGGGTGCCGCCCATCTGCTGGTGGTCAGCGGGCAGCACCTTGCTATTGTGGCCGCCGCACTGGGGCTATTGTTGCCGGCCCGACACCGGCGGCTGCGCAGTGTTTTAGTGGCGATTGTCACGCTGTGCTTTATGGCCCTCACCGGGTTTACCCCGTCGGTCACCCGTGCGGGGGTGGTGGTACTACTCGTTGCAGCGGCCCAGCTTTGCAGCGCGGAGGCCGACACTCTGACATCATTGGGGGCCGCCGCCCTGTTGCTTGTGCTGCAAAACCCGGCAGCGGCTGCCGATGTGGGGCTGTTGCTCTCTTACAGCGCAATCCTTGGTATTTTGGCGGCAGATGCGCTGTTGCGGCGCAAAAAGCAGGCATTCACAAAACAAGGCAAACAACTGCCGGGCTGGCTTTGGCATATAGTACAGCTTGTGGCATGCTCTGCCGCCGCCGCACTGGCAACCGTGCCGGTACTCACGGCAATCGGCGGGGGCATTTCACTTTTTTCGGTTATCACAAATTTACTGGCGGTGCCGTTGCTGGCCCCGCTGGTCGCCACCGGCCTGCTGACCGCATTGCTGGCGGCAGCGGGTGCCCCACTTTTACTGGTACGCCCGTTTGAACTGCTTTGCGGGGTGCTGGTGCGGGTGTTAAACGGCTGGGTGGGGCTGATTGCCCGGCTGCCGGTGCGCCCGGTTTATCTCAGCGGCGCTTACGCGCTTGCAGTGGTGGCGTGCATGTTTTTACTGGGGGCGTTTTACCTGCTTTATTGCCCAGCGGTAAAGCGGCGGCGGTTTGCCGCCGGCTGTGCAGCCTTTTTGCTTGCAGCGGTTTTGCTTGGCCAATTGCTTGATTACGGCACACTGCGTGTCGCGCTGGTGGGCAGCACCACAAGGCCCGCCGTGGTGGCAAGCCGTGGCCAGCAGGCCGTTATCATCTGGCGCGGCGGCAGGGTCAATGCCGATGCGGTGCAAGCCTATTTAGAGCGCAACGACATCCGTACGGTGCCGCTGCTAGTTAATTTAGGCGGCGAAGAGGTGCAGGAGCTATTGGAGTTTTGCACCCCGCAACAGCTGTGCGAAGTTGGGCAGCAGGTCATCACCGGCGTTACATTTGCGCCGTTTGATGGTATACTGTGTACAGTGCGCAGGCAGGGCGGTGGCAGCTATGTGGTGCTAAACACCGGCGGTTACACATTGCTGTGCACACAGGGGAAACCCGATGTTGTTGCCCTTGGCACGGTAGATGTGTTGCTTGCGGGCGGCAGCCAGCCCAAAAACTTACAGGCCCGCCAAATCGTCGCCGGGCGCCGCCCCGCCGCGTGGGTGAAAGACTGCCCGCTGCCGGTGGCATCGGGGGATGGGGCAACGGTTTGGGTGCGCCCTGGCGTGTCGATAAAATTGATGGAGGTGGAATAGATGCCGGTATTAGACCTTGCAGGCTGGAACAATGCGCTGAAACAAGGTGCAGATGCCCCCGCGTATTTTTTCTATTCCACAGATGAATATCTGTTAGAATCCGCGGTTGGCAGGCTGATGCAACAGCTTGTGGCAGATGGCGAAGAGCCGACGGTGCTGCCCGGCCCGCAGCCGGACATCGGGCAGGTGGTCGCCGCCGCAGGTGCGATTTCGCTGTTTGGCACAAAGCGCATTGTTTATTTGCGCCGTATTGAGCCCACCACCATGAAAGCCGACGATGTGAAATTGCTGTGCGAGCTGGTAGAAGAGCTTGAAAACGCAGTGCTGATTATTACGATGCTGGTAAAAGAGCCGCAATACCCCCGCCGCGGCAAAGACGCACTGCCGCTGCCCGCCGCGGCTAAAAAGCTGCAACAGGTGGTGCTGAAAGCGGGGCTGGTTGCGGCGCTTGCAAAACCTACTGAAGCTGATGCCACCCGGTTTGCCGCGCAAAAAGCGAAAGAGCTTGGCGCGAGCATGGAGCCCGCCGCTGCAAAAGAGCTGGTGGTGCGCTGCGGTATTGATTTGTATCTGATTACGAACGAGGTGGAAAAGCTGGCCGCGGCAGCGGGGTATGCAGCCATCAGCCCTGCGCTGGTGCGCGCGCTGTCTCCCCGCAATGTAGAAGCGGACGTGTTTGACATGGTGCGCGCACTGATGGCGGGCAAAAGCAGAGATGCATTTGCCAAGCTGGCTGAACTGCTTTACCTGCAAAACGAGCCCATTGCCATTGCCGCGGCAATGAACAGCAGTTTTACCGACATGGTGCGGGTCAAGGCGGCCGCACAGCAGGGGATTACTTACACTGATGCGTTTCGCCGTATGGGTGGTAGCGGCAGCGATTACCGGTATAAAAAAAGCCTTGAAACCGCAAAGAGCTTTTCAATGCGGCAGCTCGAAACCTTTTTAGAGATTTTAGACCGCCTTGACCGCAGGCTAAAAGGCAGTGCGGTGGACAAAAATACCTTGTTGCAGGCCGCCATGGGCGAGATTCTGCTGGCAGGCAGGAGGAAGTGAACCGGTGCGCATTCGTGAGCTTTTGATTGTGGAGGGGAAATATGACGCGGCAAAGCTGTCCGGCATTGTGGATGGGCTGATTTTGACGACCGGCGGGTTTTCTATCTACCACGACCAGCAAAAAAAAGACCTGATTCGCGACCTTGGCAAAAAGCGCGGCATTATTATTTTGACCGATTCTGACGCGGCGGGGTTTCAGCTGCGCAATTATATCCAAAATTTTGCGCGCGGCGCGGTGATTAAGCACGCGTATATCCCCGCGGTGCAGGGCAAAGAAAAACGCAAGAAAACCCCGTCGAAAGAGGGCACGCTGGGGGTGGAGGGCTTGCCCGCAGAGGTATTGCGGCAAGCCTTGTTACGCGCCGGTGCCACCGAGCAGGGCGAGCGCAGCGGGCGGCAACTCAGTTATACTGATTTATATGAGCTTGGTATTTCTGGCACGCAAAACAGTGCGGCACGCCGGCGTGAGCTGCTGCAAAGCATTGGGCTGCCGCTGCGGCTTTCTAAAAAAGCACTGCTGGAAACCTTAAACGCCACTTATACCTATGAAGAGCTTGCCGCAGTGTGCGCGCCAAAGCTGGTTTTGTTTTGGGATTTTCACGGTACCCTAACCCTGCCGGATTCAAACTGGGTAGAGGCCTTTTTAAAATTATTGCCCGCCGGGGTGTGCAGTGAAGAACTGCTGCACCAAAAGCTGCGGCATGCCGGGTTGCCATGGTGGACGATGCCGGGGCAAAAAACGCCGGTGGGCAAGGCGTGGTGGGTAGAGGTAAAGCAAAATTTTGCGCCGCTGCTTGCAGAGTGCGGGTATGACGAAGCGGATATTCACTCAGCGCTTGCGGCTCTGCGCGGGCGCATTTGCGACCCGGCGGCACACCGGCTTTATGCCGATGCCATCCCCACGCTGGCCCTGCTGCAAACAAAGGGGTACCGCAGCTTTATCGTGTCGAATAACTTCCCAGAGTTGTGGCAGGTGGCAGAGGGCCTTGGCCTTGCGCCGTATTTTAGCGGGTGTGTGGTGTCGGGGGTTACCGGGTGGGATAAGCCCAGCGCCGAGATTTTTCGCCTTGCCTTGCAGCTTGCGGGCAGCCCGCAGCAGGCAGTAATGCTGGGGGATAACCCTATCGCTGATATTGCGGGGGCTAAAAAGGCGGGGCTGTTTGCCATTGCGGTGCACGCGGGCAATGCGGTGCCGGGGGCGGATGCCTGTTGTGACACGTTGGCAGAGGTGCCGGCGGTGCTGGCGGGTGCGCCGTGGCTGCAAAACGGGGGTGAAGCGCAATGAGCCTGTTTTGCTGCCCCATTTGCGGCGAAAAATTAACACAGCAGGGCAATGCGCTTTGCTGTGCGCACCGCCACAGTTTTGACTTTGCCGCGCAGGGGTATGTCAACCTGTTGCCGGCAAACCGCCGCCACTCGGCCGCGCCGGGGGACGATGCCGGCATGGTCGCCGCGCGGCGCGCCTTTTTACAACAGGGGTGGTATGCCCCGTTTGCAAAAGCGCTTTGCCAGTTGGCGAAAGACTGCACGGCCAATATTGCCGCCCCGGCGGTGCTGGACGCCGGTTGTGGCGAGGGCTATTACACGGGCCTTTTGGCCAAAGCGCTTGGCCCCGCGGCACAGGTGGCGGCATTTGATATTTCAAAAAACGCGGTGCGTGCCGCAGCAAAACAGTACCAAACGGTGCAGTTTGCGGTGGCAAGCGCGTTTGCCATCCCGGTGGCAAACGAAAGTGTTGATCTGCTGGTCAATATTTTTGCGCCGCTTGCGCTAGAAGAATACCAGCGGCTGCTTCGCCCCGGCGGCTATTTTATATACGCGGTGCCGGGCCCGCGGCATTTAATGGGCCTAAAACAGGTATTATACGACACCCCGTATGAAAACACGGTCAAAGACACCCAGTACACGGGGTTTCGCTTTTGCCGCAGGGTGCCGGTCACTGATAATTTATATCTTACCGGCCAACAGCAAATTGAAGCGCTGTTTGCAATGACCCCTTATTACTGGCGTACGCCGCCGCAAGGGGCCGAGCGTTTGCGGCAGCAAAACGAGCTTGCCACCGAAATTGAGTTTGACTTTTTGGTGTATCAAAAAAACACGTAACATGCAGTTATTATAAAAGCGACACGCTTTGCGTGCCGCCTTTTTTTGGCCCAATTTTAAAAAAGCACTTGTAGTATTCGCAAACATCCGTATACTGGGTAGTACGGCGCCGGAAAACAAATGAAGGAGTACGAAAAATGACACAGTATACAATCACCCCCATTGGGTTTATTCGGCAAACAGAGGATGGCACAGTGCTCGAATTGCGAAAAGAGTACCTGCCGGCAATGAAAAACCTTGCAGGCTTTGGCCATTTACAGGTACTTTGGTGGTTTGACGGTTGTGATACGCCCGCCTGCCGCAAAAATTTAGTAGAAGAAAGCCCCTATGCCGGGGCACCGCGGCAGCTTGGCGTATTTGCCACCCGCTCGCCACAACGGCCCAACCCCATCGCACTGACCTGTTGCGGCGTGACGTATCTCGATGAAGAAAGCGGCCGTATTGGGCTGGACTTTATTGATGCAAATGATGGCAGCCCGATGCTTGATGTGAAACCCTACACCCCTAGCCTTGACAGGGTGGAAGACCCCCTTGTGCCGCAATGGTGTGCAAGCTGGCCGCACAGTGTGGAAACTTCGGGCGATTTTGACTGGGGCTCTGTTTTTCAGTTTTAAAGCCGCCACAAAGGGGGAGGCAAAAGTAACCGAGCAATAGCAAAGCAAAAGAAAACGGTACTTTAAAAACATAGCCGCCGGGGCGCGCAGCAGCGTGCCCCGGCATTTTTACTGTGAGCATTGCAAACAAAGGTAGTAAAAAAAGCAAACTAGACAAAGCAACGAAAAAAATGAGGAAAAAGGGAGTGCAGTTTCTTTCTATATTGTGGTACGATGATAGTAACAACGGAAAGGGTGTTAGGTATGCGTATTCTTCTGGTGGAGGATGAAGCGGCGATTGCAGACCTTGTGGAGGTCTATTTAAAAAATGACGGCTATGAGGTGGAACGGTACGACAACGCCACCGGGGCATTGGCTGCGGTGCGCCGGCAGCCGCCCGACCTCGCGTTACTGGATGTGATGTTACCGGATATGGATGGTTTTACATTGTGCCGGACGATAAGGGAAGACTATTGGTTCCCGATTGTCATGATGACGGCAAGGGTAGAGGACAGCGATAAAATTTTGGGCCTTACCCTTGGGGCCGACGATTATATCACAAAACCGTTTAACCCGTTAGAGCTCGTCGCGCGGGTAAAAACGCAGTTGCGGCGCTGCAACTGTTATAACCAACAAGAGGCCGCACCGCCTAAGGCAGATGCATTTGATTTTGCCGGGCTTGAAATTTGCCGCACCACACACAAATGCATGCTGTACGGCGAAGAACTGGCCCTCACGCCGCTGGAGTTTTCAATTTTGTGGGTGCTTTGCGAGCGGCGGGGCAGTGTAGTGTCCAGCGAAGAACTGTTTGAAGCAGTGTGGAAAGAAAAATATCTCGACAACAATAACACGGTGATGAGCCATATTGCGCGACTGCGCGAAAAGATGCACGAGCATGGGCGAAACCCAAAATTCATTAAAACCATTTGGGGGGTGGGGTATACCATTGAATGACACAAATCAAATGCGCACTAAGGCGCGCGCGGCACATGGCAAATTGATGCGCCGCTTACTGGTACAGTACTTTGCAGCCTTGGCTGCATTTGTGCTACTGCTGGCTATTTTTATCTTTGCCGGCTGGGTTATATGCGGTATGGTAACCTGGCAGGGGGATGAACCCCTGTACCGTATTTTAAGTATTTTTCGCAATGACCTTTCATTCTTTTCTGCGCTCATCATCCTTGCGGGGTGGGCAATCATCACCGTCTATTTCTTTTCAAAGCCGTTGCGGTTTTTAGATGAACTGGCCGCAGCCGCAAGCCAGCTTGCCAGCCCGCAGCCGCAGCCGATTGTGCTTTCAGACGAACTAAAAGACGTGCAGGACGAGCTGAACCGCGCCCGCGAACAGGCCCTAAACAACGCACTTGCCGCCAAAGAGGCCGAACAGCGCAAAAACGACCTTGTGGTCTACCTTGCGCACGATTTAAAAACCCCTCTCACCAGCATCATCGGCTACCTTACCTTATTGCGGGATGAGCCGCAAATTTCGGCCGAGCTGCGTGCCCGGTATACCGGTATTGCATACGAAAAGGCGCTGCGGCTGGAAGATTTGATCAACGAATTTTTTGACATTACCCGGTTTAACCTGTCTCACCTAGAATTGACGATTTGCCCGGTCAACCTTGCGCGTATGCTGCAACAGGTCGCCAGTGAATTTGAGCCAGTCTTGGCGCAGAACGGCTTGACCTGCAAGGTAGAAGTGCCGCAAAGCCTGCCCTGCGAGTGTGACCCAGACAAGCTGGCGCGGGTATTTGACAACCTGCTGCGCAACGCCTGCTATTACAGTTTGCCCGGCACAGAACTGCACATCAGTGCCGAGATGCAGGGGCAAACCGCGGTGCTGCAATTTACGAACACCGGCAAAACAATCCCGCCAGAAAAGCTGGGCCGCATTTTTGAACAGTTTTTCCGGCTGGATAGTGCCCGCAGTTCAGACACGGGTGGTGCAGGCCTTGGGCTTGCCATTTCGCGCGAGATTGTAGAGCTGCACGGTGGCAGCATTACCGCCACCAGTGAAGACGGCATCACCACTTTTACAATAGAGCTGCCTGGGCCAAAACAGCCGTAAGAAAAACGTAAGAACTTTGCACCAAAATCACAAGTGCTTTTCAAAGTAAAACAAAAAAACAAAACGCCCTTCTCTGGTATGCTGAAAAGCGTAACAAAGAAAGGCGTTTTGCTTTGCATAGAAAGGCGGATAAAAATGAAAAAGTCAGTGATTTTGGTGTTGTTTGGTGGGGTTTCCAGCGAATATGAGGTGTCGCTGCAATCAGCGTATGCAGTGCTTGCAAATTTAGATGCGGCACGCTGGGTAGCGCTGCCGGTGGGTATTACCCGCGAGGGCCGCTGGTTTTACTATACCGGCCCGCTGGATGCTTTGCAGGATGACAGCTGGCACCGCCGGGTAGTAGACCGCCACCCGTGCACCCTGTCACTGGACCGCAACCGGCGTGAATTGATGGTGCTGGACGGCACGGCAACAAACCGCACATTTGACGCGGCGTTCCCGGTACTGCAAGGCAAAAACGGGGAGGATGGCACCTTGCAGGGCCTGTTAGAGCTGGCGGGCATCCCGGTGATTGGCTGCGGCACGCTTGCCAGCGCGCTTTGCATGGACAAGGTGCGTGCCCACCAGCTGGTTGCCGCCGCCGGGGTGCGGGTGCCGCGCAGTGCCGCATTTTGCGGGCTGCCGCAAGAAGATGCTTTGTTTGCAGCGGCGCAAACGCTGGGGTACCCGCTTTTTGTAAAACCGGTGCGGGCGGGGTCCTCTTTCGGCATTACCCGTGTCACCAGTGAGGGCCAGCTTGTCGCGGCGGCACAGCAGGCCGCCGCATACGACGGCGAAATTGTGCTGGAAGAAGAGATCCCCGGTTTTGAGGTCGGCTGCGCGGTGCTGGGCAATGAGCAACTATGCACCGGGCAGGTGGATGAAATTGAGCTTGCCGGTGGTTTTTTTGACTTTGAAGAAAAGTACACGCTAAAAACATCGCAGATTCACTGCCCAGCCCGCATTTCGGCACAGGTGGCGCAGCAGATTCAGCAGACGGCGATGCAGGTGTACCGCATTTTGGGGTGCCGCGTTTTTGCAAGGGTCGATTTGTTTTTGACTCCCGCCGGTGAAATCGTGTTCAATGAAGTGAATACAATACCGGGTTTTACCTCCCACAGCCGTTACCCCAATATGATGGCAAAGGCCGACATCAGCTTTGCACAGTTGTTGACGCGCATCTGCGAATTGGGGGTGCAGGCATGAGCACCGTAACACTGCCTTACAGCAAGGTGTACGAGGGCCCGCTGTTGCTGGTCAACCGCGATCACCCTTTACAGCCGGCTGCCACGCAACCCAAATTATTGCCGGTGGGCCAGTATGAGGGCCCGGTGCAGATGGAGTACACGGCGGCGAAGCTACTGCTAAATTGCCTTGGCGCGGTGGGGGCCACGGCGCAGGTTGTCACGGTGTCCGGGTGGCGCAGCGGCGGTGAGCAGCAACAAATATGGGACGATACCCTTGCGCAAAAGGGGCAGGCGTTTACAAACCAGTATGTGGCGCTGCCGGGTTGCAGCGAGCACCAAAGCGGCCTTGCCATTGACCTTGGGCATGCGGCCGGTGCGATCGATTTTATTCGCCCGGCTTTCCCGTACACTGGCATTTGTGGCGCATTTCGCCACAAAGCAATACAATATGGGTTTATTGAGCGGTATCAAAAAGGCAAAGAGCAACTGACAGGCATTGCGGCAGAGCCTTGGCATTTCAGATATGTGGGTGCGCCGCACGCAATGTTAATGCAGCAGTACAGCCTTTGCCTTGAAGAATATTTTGACTTTCTGCGCGCGGCGCCCCGCAGCTGCCAACTGCCGGATGGCCGGGAGGTTACGGTGCGTTACGTTGCGGCGCAAGGGCAGGCTACCCCCATTCAGCTTGCAGGCGGTTGTTGCCAAATCTCCGGCGACAACGCGGGCGGCTTTGTGGTGACAGAATGGGGGCACACCGCATGAGACAGGCAAAAAAGCTGCCCCTGCTGGACGATGCGCGGGTGGTGGCGGCGATATTGGTCGCCGCAATACATACTTCACCACTGGCATCGCTAAGTGCCGATGCGGATTTTTGGCTGACAAGGGTACTGGCGCGCCTTGCGGTACCGTTTTTCTTTTTGATTACCGGGTATTTCCTTGGTAAAGACCATTGGCGCGGCACCAGGGCGTTTTGCAAAAAAATGGCGCTGCTGTACCTTGGTGCGGTGTTGCTGTACCTGCCGCTTAATGTGTATAGCGGCGGCTTACCCATGGGTACGGTGCTGACAAAACTGTTCATTGACGGTACTTTTTATCATTTGTGGTATTTCCCGGCCGTGATACTGGGGGTTGCATTGGTGTTACTGCTTCGCCGCCTTGGCAATAAGGCTGCATTTGTCGCCGCGGGGTTGTTGTATCTGGTGGGCCTTGGCGGTGACAGCTATTACGGTTTTTTTGCCAAAGTACCGGTACTAAAAGCTTTTTATGACGGCTGGTTTTCTATTTCGGGCTATACCCGCGGCGGGCTATTTTTTGCCCCGCTGTTTTTGCTGCTTGGGGCTGCAGCGGTACGGCTGCGCCGGCGGGTGGCATTGCCCGCGTTTTTGCTGGTATTTGTCGGCATGACAGCCGAGGCCTTTTGGCTGAACCAAAGTGGGGTGCAGCGCCACGACAGTATGTATTTGTTGTTGCCGCTGTGCGCGTTTTTGCTGTTTTCGCTGCTACTTGGTGGCAACGCGGGGCGCAATACCCCCGCGCGCAGCTTTGCACTGTGGTTTTACCTTTTGCACCCGTGGGGCATTGTGCTGGTGCGCGGCATTGCAAAGGTTGTGCGGCTGCAAGCCATACTACTAGAAAACAGTGTTATTTACTTTTTGATGGTGCTATTACTTGGCACATTGCTCAGCGTGGTTGCCATGCGGCTGGTACCCCCAAAAGCTGCCCCCACGGCAAGGGCTTGGCGGGAAATTGACCTTGCGGCGTTATCCGCCAATGCGGCACTATTGCAGCGGGCGGCGGGCAAGCGCTGCCGCCTGATGGCGGTGGTAAAGGCCGATGCTTATGGCCATGGGGCCGCCAAAATGGCAAAAGCCCTGCAAAAACAGGGGGTGCGTGCGTTTGCGGTGGCAAGCCTTGCAGAGGGCATTCGCCTGCGCTGTGCCGGTGTTTGGGGCAACATTTTAATTTTGGGGTATACCGCACCGGCACAGGCAAACGCCTTGCGCTTTTGGCACCTGACACAGACCATCACCGATGCCGGGTATGCAAAAGCCCTCAGCGAGGCGGGGCCCACCGTGCGGGTGCATCTGGCACTGGATACTGGGATGCACCGCTTGGGCATCCCGGCAGAGGACCACGATGCAATACGCAAAATTTACCGGTTGCCGCATTTGCATCTCTGCGGTACCTTTTCTCACCTGTGTGTATCCGACCAGCTTACGGCTGCAAGCACAGCATATACCGCGCGGCAGATGACCCTGTTTTACGACACAATCAGCTGGATGCGCAGCGCGGGCCTTGCCCCCGGCAAAGTGCATATTCAGGCCAGCTACGGGGCGTTTAACCTGCCCCCGCAGCCCTGCGATTATTTGCGGGCGGGTATTGCTTTGTATGGCGTTTACAGCGATGCTGCGCCGGTGCAGCGCCGCCTGCCACTGCAACCGGTACTGACACTGCGGGCGCGGGTGGCGGCCGTGCGCACCCTGCATGCGGGCGAAAGTGCGGGGTATGGGCTGATGTTTACCGCGCAGCGCGAAACACAGCTTTTAACGGTGGCCATTGGCTATGCCGACGGTTTGCCGCGGGGGTATGCCGCGCTGGGTGGCTGCGTGCTGCTGCACGGCAAACGGTTGCCGGTGGTGGGGCTGGTCTGCATGGACCAGCTGCTGGTGGATGCCACCGGTGCAGGCCCGGTGCAAAGTGGGGACGTCGTCACGGTTTTTGGCAAAGAGGGCGGCGAAGAGCTGCCCGCGCAGCAGGTGGCAGCGCAGTGCGGCATGATTACCAACGAGTTACTGGCGGGGCTGGGCAGCCGCTTGGGGCTGGTGTACCGGGGGTGATACCAAATGAAAACCTGTTTTTTGCTGACGGTAGAGGGCGATACCCTCACCCGGGGTGACTTGCTGCGCCATTTGCCTGCGGGGGTGGTGTTACAAGAGCTTTCCACACCAAAGGTGGGTGCGGCGCAAAAGGCGGAATTGCAGTTTGATGCAGCGCAGCGCTGTGTGCACAAAGGCAGCAGCCAAATTACGCTGACCCATGCAGAATACCGGTTGCTTTGTCTGCTTGCCGCACAGCCGGGCAGGGTGTGGGGCAAAGAGCAGCTCTACCGGCAGTTGTGGCAGCAACAGGGCGGGTCCAGCGCACGTGCCATCTGGAACCTTGTTTACCGTTTGCGCCGTAAAATAGAGGACGACCCCGCCGCGCCGTATTACCTGCGCACCGCCGGCGGCGGATATCAGCTGGTGTTAAAACCGTAAACAAAAGCCGTGCAGCAACGCTGCGCGGCTTTTACTTTTTTAAAAGGGGTAAGCAGAATAAAGGCAAAGGCCTTTTGTCAAAGCGTTTGCAAAAATTCGCCCAGCTTTGCAAGGCCATCCTGCAATTCTTTGGTACTGCAAGCGTAGCCAATGCGCATTGAATGCGGCTCTTCAAAGCAGTCGCCCGGGGTCAACAACGCACCGGTGGTGTCCAGTAACTGCTTGCAAAACGCATAAGAATCTAAATCAACATCATAATAAAGCAGTGCGGTCGTGCCGGCCTGTGGGCGCACATAGCTGATGTGCGGCTGTGCGGCAACCCAGGTGTCCAGCAGGGCCAGGTTTGTTTGCACCAGTGCACGGTTGCGCGCCAGCAGCTGCGGGGCATGGGCCAGTGCAATGGCCGCAATTTCCTCGTCAAACATGGCGCAACTGATCAGCGTGTAATCCCGGTGTGACAGGCAGGCCTTGCGCACGGCTTCGCTTTTGGTCGCAAGCCAGCCAAGCCGCAGCCCGGCAAGTGAAAACGCTTTGGACATGCTACCAATCGCGATGCCCTTGTCGTACAAATCTACGATGGATTCCATCCACTCGCCACTTTGGGTCAACGGGCGGTAGACTTCGTCACACAGCAGGTAGGCCCCGCAGCTTTGCGCAATGGCGACAATGCTTTGCAGGGTGTCGCTGCTCATCAGCGCGCCGCTGGGGTTATTGGGGTTGTTGATGCAAATCAGCTTTGTACGCGGGCTGACCAGCTGTTTTAGCTCGTCAAGGTCGGGCTGAAAGCCGTTTTCCTTTTTCAGGTGCAGCAGCTTTACCGTGGCGCCAATCGACTCGGGGATTGAGTATAACTGCTGGTAGGTGGGGATCACCGAAACCACTTCATCGCCCGGCTCTACCAAAGAGGAGATGACAAGGTGATTTGCGCCCGCCGCACCGTGGGTGGGGATGATGTCCGCCGGGGTGACAGTGCGGTACAGCCCGCAGATGCCGCTTAAAAAGTCCGGGTGGCCTTCAATGTGGCCGTAGGTCAGGCGCTTTGCCGAAAAGGCCTGCCAAAACGCAGCGGCATCCACCCCGCACAGCGCGAACAACTGTTGCAGCGAAACCGAGTCGGAGCAGGTTTCGGCAATGTTATACGTGGCCTGTGTCTCATAGGCGTTCATCCACTCTTCTACTTTAAATTCTTTGATTTTCATTCTGCATCCTCCCTTAAAAAAAGTGCCCAAACCCATACCTTTAAAACCTGCGGTTGGGTTTGAGCACTTGTTGCATCTTCATCCGGTGACAAAGAAAAGTGTAAATATTCAGTTTGCAATGGGTATATTATAGCATAAAACGGCAAAAATGCAATAAAAAATTTATGATTATGCATGAATGGAAAAAAGATTAAAATAGTTATTGACATATGTCATAAACTGAGGTATGCTGAGACCAGTACAAAAGGTGATAGCGAAAGGTACGCAGGCGGTAAAACGGTGTACCGGTAGCAGTAGAAAGGAAAAACAAAAATGAGAATTGCAGCAACCTATGAGGACGGTAAAATTTTTCAGCATTTTGGCCATACCGAACGCTTTAAAATTTATGATGTAGAAGATGGTAAGGTGACGGTGGCAACGGTGGTAAATACAAATGGCAGTGGCCACGGTGCATTGGCCGGCCTTTTGAAAAATTTGCAGGTAGAAACGCTGATTTGTGGCGGCATTGGCGGCGGTGCTATTGAAGCGCTGGGCAGTGCGGGCATTAAGGTACACGCCGGTGTTTCTGGTGATGCAGACGCA